>JAFGRB010000106.1 GCA_016935365.1 Deltaproteobacteria bacterium | reverse complement strand
GCACTTTCAAAAAAACACCTCCCCCTCGACGGGGGAGGTCGGGCGAAGCCCGGGTGGGGGTGAAAACGCTACAGCGCGGATGCCTCGATCACTGCCAGCCTTGCGGCACGAGGAGCTCCTCCTCGTCGACCTTGACGTTCACGCTGAAGTTCTCCTTCCGGCCGGACTCCGGATCCTTCAGGATGACCCGGTGAGAGCCGGCGAGCACCGGCTGCTTGCGAAAAGCGCCCGAGCCCACTTTCTTGCCGTCCAGCCAGACCTGAACCCCGGCGCGCACCGAGACGGACAGGAAGCCGTCCACCCCGGGCCGGGCCACCGTGCTCGGGCCCGAGATCGGTGGCGGGGGGATCTCGGGCTCGGAGTCGAGCAGGCTGTCGATGAGGAAGAGCATACCGAGCATGACCAGCACGAAGATGGCCAGCACGACCCGCCAGTCGTTGAGCAACCCGCCTCTCGACTCGGTCTGGGTCTCGGTGATCTCGTGGTCCTGGAACGTCTGCCGCTGTCCGCGCCCCCGGATCCGCGCATCGGTCTCGAAGGAGACCTGGGTGCGCCGCCCCTGATAGGCGGCATCATGGACGGTCCTGCCTCTCTCGGTCGTCTGCTCGTCGGTCTCGAACTCGATCTTCTCTTCGGTGAACGGCGAGGATTTGGCGCGGGTCTTCTTGGACTGCCGCTCGGCCAGGATCTGCTGGTAGCGGCCGTGGGCCGAAGGGGCTTGCGGGGCGCGCCGGCGACGGTCGGTCTGATCGGTGACCATCTCGAAGCCGGTCGACAGGAGGATCTCGCGGTCCTCGGTCCCGGCCTCGTCGATGGCTCGCTCGCGGGCGTCGAGCTCGGCGGAGAAGAGCTTGCGCATGTAGTCGGCGATGTAGATCGTCTGCTCGACGCTCGAGCCCTTGAGCAGCTTGTGGAGATAGCGCTCCATGTCCTTGGTGGAGTCGAAACGCCGCCGCGGGTTGCGCTTGGTGGCCTTGCGCAGCGCGCGCACCAGACGCCGGGGCACGTCCTTGCGCAGGACCCGGATGGGCGGGATCTCGCAGCCGTCGACCGCCTCCATGGTGGAGTAGTCGGTATCGCGCTGGAAGAGCCGGGTGCCGGTCAGGATCTCGTAGCTCACGATGGCCAGCGAGAACTGATCGGTGCGATGATCGAGCTGCTTTCCCCGCACCTGCTCCGGGGACATGTAGGCGTACTTGCCCTTGAGGATGCCCGCCTGGGTCCGCGACAGCCGGGCCTCGGCCTTGGCGATGCCGAAGTCCATCACCTTGGTCACACCGTCGAAGGAGACCATGATGTTCTGCGGGCTGATGTCCCGGTGGATGACCGTGAGCTTGCGGTCTTCGTACTCGGCCACCTCGTGGGCGTAGTGCAGTCCCGCCAGCGTGTCGCAGATCACCTTGAGCACGAACTGGATGGGCAGCTCCCAGCCGAGCACCCGGGCGCGATCGGAGATCTGCATCAGGTCGCGGCCGAAGATGTACTCCATGGCCAGGTAGGCCGTGCCGGAGTCCTTGCCCACGTCGTAGAGGTGGACGATGTTGGGGTGCTTGAGGCAGGCGGCGATCCGGGCCTCGTCCAGGAACATCTCCTTGACTTCCGGCTCGGTGTCCAGGTCCTCCCGGATGCACTTGACGATCACGGCCCGCTCGAAGCCGTGCAGGCCGCCCTGGGACGCCAGGTAGATCTCGGACATGCCTCCGATGGCGATCCGCTTGATCATGTGGTACTTTCCCAGGGACTTCAGCCTGGCCATCGCTCGCTCTCCGCTCGGCTGACGACTACTGGACTACCACAGGCACACGGGAAAGAAAAGCCCGCTCCGGCCTACGCGCGGACCAGGGTGACCGCCCAGGAGTACCCCCCGCCCCCGGTATAGAAAGCGACGAGCTGGCCCGGTCTTACGCGGCCCTCGCGGCGAACCCGGTCCAGGTTGTAGAAGATGTCCCCTGTGCCGAGGTGGGCGCTCTCGGCCACGTAGTCGGCGGTATGGGGGCAGCCTGCCAGCCCGACCGCATCGAGGAAGAGCAGGTTGTGCCTCCGGGAAGCGTTGATCATGATGACGAAGTCGATGTCTCCGAAATCCACGCCTGCCCGGCGGACCGCCTCCTCGAGCATCTGCCGAGCCACCTCGTTGATCCGCTCTCCGAACACGCGGATCTCTTCCCGGCTCGCATAGCTGGGCTTGTAGATCTGGAAGAGGTGCCCCCCGCGCGCCAGCACCTCGGGCGTCAGGCGGCTGGCAGCGCCCAGCTCCGGGCAGCAAAACGTCTCGTGGTGCTCGCCCCAGGTCCGGCACGCGCTCGACAGGATGCGATACGAAGGCGCGTCTCGTCGCAGTACGGCCGCCGAGGCGCCGTCGCCGAAGATGAAGGAATGACCCAGGATGGGGCGCTCCAGCGTCGTGTCCCAGCGCTCGGCCGCGGCGATCAGGGCCGTCCGAATGGACGGATCGGCCCGCATCAGGGCGCAGACGACCCGCATGGCCATGTTCTGGCCGTTGCAGCCCTGGTAGAGGTCGAATGCGAAGCTATCGCCGCAGCCCAGGTCGGCCTGGACCTTGGCCGAGGCCATCCAGCGGGCGTGGTCCTTGAGCGAGCCGCAGTAGACGACCAGGTCCACCGCCTCGGGCCCGAGCCCCGCGTCGTCGAGCGCCCGGCGCGAGGCCTCGACCGCCATGCTCGACGGGGTCTCCCCCTCGGCCGCGACATGCAATCGCCTGGCCCCGATCTTGTCGAACTTCTCGCGGGGGATCCCGGAGCCCCGGACCGCCTCCCAGGCATCCAGGCTGCGCTCCGGCAGGTAGCTCCCGACCCCTGCGATGCCCACATTGCCGCTCGCATGTTCGTCCATGCAGGCGATCATGGATGACCGCGCCCGGCCGGGCAAGGGAAAAGGCCCGCCGACTCGAAAGGCTGACTCGAAAGCCTTGTTGGCCGGCCAGCGCGGATGCTATGTTCTGGCGGCTTGAAAAAGGAGGCCAGGAAGATGAGAGAAGCGGTGATTCTCAGCGCCTGCCGGACCCCGGTGGGCGACTTCAACGGCAGCCTCAAGACCCTCTCGGCCAAGAAGCTCGGCGCGCTCGCCATCTGCGAGGCGCTCAAGCGCGCGGGCGTGTCTGCCGATCAAGTCGACGAGGTCATCATGGGCAACGTGCTCCCGCACGGGCTGGGCCAGAACCCCGCCCGTCAGGCCGTCCTGACCGCCGGGCTGCCCATGTCGATCGAGTGCCTGACCGTGAACAAGGTCTGCGGCTCGGGCCTCAAGGCCGTCATGCTGGCCGCCCAGGCCATCGCCTGCGGGGATGCGGAGATCGTGGTGGCCGGCGGCATGGAGAACATGAACATGGCCCCCTTCCTGCTGCCCAGGGCCCGCTACGGCTACCGGATGGGCGCGGCCGAGATCGTCGACGGCATGGTCCAGGACGGCCTTTGGGACGTGAACAACGACATCCACATGGGCAAGACGGCCGAGCACATCGCCGAGAAGTTCTCCATCTCCCGCGAGGAGATGGACGCCTTCGCCAAGGCGTCCTACGACAAGGCGCTCGCCGCACGGGACAGCGGCGAGTTCGACCGGGAGATCTTCCCGGTCGAGATCCCCCAGAGCAGAGGCGCCCCGATCGTCTTCGACAAGGACGAGACGCCCCGCGAGACGAGCATGGAGGCCCTGGCCAAGATACGGCCCGCCTTTGCGAAGGACGGGCTGGTCACGGCCGGCAACTCGTCCAAGATCTCGGACGGCGCAGCCGCGCTGGTCGTGACCTCGAGAGAAAAAGCCAGCCAGCTCGGCGCCGAGGTGATCGCCGCGGTGGGAGCCCAGGGCGCGGCGGCCCAGGATCCGATGGACGTGCTGGTCACCCCCATGCTGTCCATCCCCAAGGTGCTTTCGAAGGCCGGTCTGACGATAGACGATATCGACCTGCACGAGGTCAACGAGGCCTTTGCCGTCTCGACGCTGGCGGTCCAGCGGGAGCTCGGCATCCCGGGCGACCGGCTCAACGTGCGCGGCGGCGCGGTGGCGCTCGGCCACCCCATCGGCGCATCGGGCGCCCGCGTGCTGGTCACCTTGCTGCACGCGCTGCAGGACCGCGGCCTGAAGCGAGGCATGGCGTCGCTGTGCCTGGGCGGCGGCGAGGCGGTCAGCCTGATCGTCGAGCGCCCCTGAACCCTTCGCGAGGAGCCATACCATGTCGACCGACGTCGTCATCCTGTCCGCCGTCCGAACCGCCATCGGCACTTTCGGCGGCTCGCTCACTCCTGTACCCGCGATCGAGCTCGGCAAGATCGTCGCCCGCGAGGCCATGGCCCGCGCATCCGTCAAGCCCGACTCGATCGAGGAGGTGGTCTTCGGCTGCGTGCTCCAGTCCGGCCAGGGCCAGAACGTGGCCCGTCAGATCGCGATCCACAGCGAGATCCCCCAGGAAGTGCCCTCGATGACCGTCAACAAGGTCTGCGCCTCGGGCATGAAGGCGATCGTGCTGGCCGCGCAGGCCATCCGCTGCGGTGACGCCGAGATCGTGCTCGCCGGCGGAACCGAGAACATGAGCGCCGCGCCCTTCGCCGTGCCGGCTGCGCGCTGGGGCGCCCGCATGGGCAAGAGCGACCTCGTCGATATCATGATCCACGACGGCCTGTGGGAGATCTTCAACGACTACCACATGGGTATCACGGCCGAGAACATCGCCGCCAGGTACGAGCTGAGCCGCGAGGCGCAGGATCGCTTCGGCTTCACCAGCCAGCAGCGCGCCAAGGAGGCCATCCGCTCCGGACGCTTCAAGGACGAGATCGTCGGGGTGCCCATCCCGCAGCGCAAGGGCGATCCTGTCCTGTTCGACACGGACGAGCACCCCCGGGAGACGAGCCTGGAGAAGATGGCCAAGCTCAAGCCGGCCTTCAAGAAGGACGGCACGGTGACCGCGGGCAACGCCTCGGGCATCAACGACGGGGCCGCGGCGGTCGTGGTGGCGAGCCGCGAGGCCGCCGACAAGCTCGGCGCCACGCCGCTGGCCAAGATCGTCTCCTACGGCTCGGCCGGCGTGGATCCGGCCTACATGGGCCTCGGCCCGATCCCCGCGAGCCGCAAGGCCCTGGCCAAGGCGAAGATGGGCATCCGGGACATGGACCTGGTCGAGGCCAACGAGGCCTTCGCCTCCCAGAGCCTGGCCGTGATCCGCGATCTCGAGCTGGACACCGAGATCACCAACGTCAACGGCGGCGCCATCGCCCTGGGTCACCCCATCGGCGCCTCGGGCGCCCGGATCCTGGTCACGCTGCTTTCCGAGATGGCCAAGCGGGACGCCAGGCGCGGCCTGGCCACCCTGTGCATCGGCGGCGGGCAGGGCTGCGCCATGATCGTCGACCGAGCGGTCTAACCGCGAGACAACGGGAGAAGCCATGTACAGCAGATGGACTCCGGCAGCCATTGCAGCCATGTTGCTCGCCGCCGGCTTGTGCTCGTCCTGCGGCAGCGACTCGCAGAGCCACATCGTCAAGAACGAGGATGGGGTGGACGTCGACATCACCGGGTCTTGGGCGAACGCCTATGCGGAGAACGGAGATACGACCGGTGACTTGATGTATGTCAGCGACATCACGGTGAGCTACTCTGTCTGGGCGGGGGATCCCGACATGGATCGCGTGTCCTTCTCCTACTCCCTGATCAAGAGCCACCAGCTCACGGACGGAAAATGGACAAACGACTTTGACCTGGTGGTCGAGGAGACCGATCTGCCCATGTTCACCGTTGGAGATGCATATTACGCATCGGTCTTCGTCTGGAACGACAACGATCACGCCAATCTCGTCCTGGACGACTCTCTGCCCTATCCGACGACGGGCAATGAGTACCCCAGCGTCGAGATGCCCATGTTCCGTCACTTCTCGAGGTAGCTGACAGCCGCGCGTTCGCCTATCGTTTCTCGGTGAGTATCTGAACCTTGCCGATCATCGCGAGCAGCTCGCGATCGTCGGCATCGGCTTTCTGGCCGGCGCCGGCTGCGGCCACACGCCCGGCGATCTCCAGCGTCCAGGTCTTCTTGAACGGGCTGTTGCGCAGGTTCTCGGCCAGGGCGGCTGCGGCCACGGCGCGCTTGAAGTCAGGCGAGGCCTGCTCGAAGTCCTGTGCCATGTGATCGGGCTCGAGGTCGAAGGCCCGCTCGTCGGCCCGGCCGCCCTCGGGCTGCTTCCAGCGCACCCGGACGGTCGCCAGGTGCCCGCGCGGGTTCGAGCTCTCGATCTCGTACAGGGCGGTGACCATGTGGCCGGCGCCGATCTCGCCCGCGTCGACCTTGTCCTCGCGGAAATCCTCGTCGGCGATGTCCCGGTTCTCGTAGCCGATCAAGCGGTATCGGGTCACGGTGCGGGGGTTGAACTCCACCTGGACCTTGACGTCCTTGGCGATCACCTGCAGCGTGCCCATGAGCTGCTCGCCGAAGACCCGCTTGGCCTGCGAGAATGTGTCGATGTAGCTGTAGTTGCCGTTGCCCTTGTCGGCGAGCTGCTCCATCTCGTGATCCTTGTAGTTGCCCATGCCGAAGCCGACCGTCGAGAGCGTGATGCCCGCGGACGCGAAGTGGGCGATCGACTCCAGCATGTCGCCGTGCTCGGTCGCCCCCACGTTGGCGTCGCCATCCGAGCACACGATAACCCGGTTGATGGCGTCGGGTTGAAAGTTGCGGTAGGCGAGCGCATAGGCCAGCGCCAGGCCCGAGGCCATGGCCGTGCTGCCTCCGGCGCTCAGCTCCTCGATGGCCGAGTGAATCTCGGCCCGGCGCTCCATACCGGTCGGCCGCAGCACCTCCCGGACCTCGCCGGCGTAAGTGCACAGCGCGACCGTGTCGCCGTCCTCCAGCTGATCGACCAGAAAGCGAAGCGAGCGCTTGACCATGCCGATCTTGTCCGCCGACTGCATCGAGCCGGAGGTGTCGACCAGGAAAGTCAGGTGGGCCGGCTTGTGCGCCTGCTCGCCGGCATCGATTCCCCTGAGGCCCACCCGCAGGATGTGGCGCCCCGAGTCGAAGGGCGAGGGTGCGGCCTCCAGCGCGACGTGGAAGGGCGCGTCGTTTCCGTCCGGCCTCGGGTAGTCGTAGCGGAAGTAGTTGATGAACTCCTCGGTCCGCACCGCCTCGGGCGGGGGCAGAGCGCCCTGCTCGAGCTTGCGCCTGGCGATCGTGTAGGCGGCCGTGTCCACGTCGACCGCGAAGGTCGAAAGGCGATCTGCGGCCGTGTCTACCCAGCCGTTGACGCCGTGGTCTGCGTACTGCTCGGTGTTCGTCGCCGCGGGGCCTTCGTAGATCGCGGCTGCGATCGGCCCTCCGCGGATGACCTGCAATGTGGCGCAGCGTTTCTTCTTCAGCGCCTTGACCCGCTCGCCGGTCAGCAGGGTCTCGATGGTCGCACGCGCGCGAGGTTCTTCTGATCCGATGTCATCCGGATTTCGAAGCGCACAGTGCAGACTGCCGGTCTGGCTGGCCAGGAAGAGCAGCTCGGCCTCTTCCGGCAAGGCCAGCAGGCAGAGCTTGCCATCCATTTGCCGGCCTCTGTCAGCCATCACGATCAAGTCGGTCGCCAGCGTCGCGGTGAAAGGCTGGCCGACCTTCGGGTCCTCCAGCGCGGCCAACAGATCGACGTGATCGCCCGCCTTGACCATCTCGGCTCCGCTGACCGGAAGCACGAAAGCACGCGCGCTTTGGGTAATGCGGCCAGCGAGCTTGCCGGTCCCGGGAGCGGGCTTCTCGGTGTGCAGGCGCTGGAAGCCCTCGCGCCGTCTCTTCTCCAGGGCCTTGATGCGCTCGGCAAGTAGAATGTCCTCCAGGCGCGCGACCGTGTGCACCTCCTGGGCTCCGATGTCCTCTGGGTTGCGCAGCGCGAGCTGGAGCGTGCCGTACTTCTGGCCGAGCATGAGCAGCTCCGCCTCCTCCGGCAGCACCAGGACCTTGACCTCTTCGGCCCCCTTCTGTATGACCACGACGTTCTGCAGCACGGTCACGACGACCTTCTGCCGGGACCTGGGCTCCTCGGCACACAGGAGGATGTCGACGTGATCGTGATCCGCGACCGGCTCTGCCCCAAGCGCATGGATGCTCAGAAAGCGGCCTTGCTTGCGCACCAGGTGGGCCAGCGACGCAGCGCCGGCCTGCGGCTCGATCGTCTTCGGTGCGGGCTTCTGGCAGGTGCACAGGCATGCGCCGAGGACGAAGGAGATCCCCAGGATCAGGTAAGGTATGCTCCGCATGGCTCCTCCCTTCGCGTCCAGGATCGCAACTCTTGCAGCCGTTGTGGTCAGGGCGGTGTAAAAAGCTCGTCAGGTTTTTGCTGCCGTATGAGATAGGATGGCAGACATGAGGATCCACCTGCGCATCGGCCTGCTGCTGCTCTCGCTGTGGACCGTGCCGGCCCTGGCGGCCCAGCCCAGGGGCTCCCGGGCGGTGCTCGCGCGGATCGAGACCCTGGTCGGCTCGGAGCTCGAGGCCTGGTGCCGGCAGGTGGGGCTCGCGTACCCCCCGCAGGCCGTGCTGCTGCGCGCATTCAAGAAGGAGCGCGAGATCGAGATCTGGGCGCGCAACACCGGCCAGGAGCGAATGCGCCTGCTGCAGACCCTGCCGATCTGCGCGCTGGACGCAGACCCCGGACCCAAGCTGCGCCAGGGCGATCACAAGACCCCCGAGGGCTTCTACTACGCGAGCTTCCACTACTCGAGCTCCAACTGGTACATGTGGATCAAGCTCGAGCCGGAGGCGATCGACTCCATGGGCGCGGTCGGCGACGGCTCCTGCTTCAAGATCTACATCCACTACCCCAACGAGCTGGATCCGCTCCGCAGCCGCGCGGCCGGCTTTCGCAACACCGGCGGCTCCATCTTCGCCCACGGCAACTGCGTCACGGACGGCTGCATCTCGCTCTCGAACCGGAACTTCCTTTATCTCTTCGCCCTGGCAAGGCACCACGCACCGCGACACGGCCGGCTCCAGATCCACATCTTCCCGTTCCGCTTCGCGGGCACGGCCGACATGCGGGCCGAGGCGGCCCGGTACATCCACCTGAAGGCGCTGGGAGAGGAGCGGCTGCTGCGCTTCTGGGAGAACCTGCGGCAGGGCTACGAGCTGTTCAACCAGCGCAGGCAGCCTGTGAAGATCCGCTTCGGCCAGACCGTGCTGCGCGCGGGCGACGTCTCGCCCGACGTGATCCGGCTCAAGTCAGCCCTGAAACGCAATGGCTTTTTCGAAGGCGAGCCGGACGCGAGCTTCTCGCCCGAGCTCGAGCAGGCGGTCCGGCGCTTCCAGAAGCGCAAGGGCCTGGGAGTCGACGGCGCAGCCGGCCCGACCACCCAGCGCAAGCTGGGCCTGCACTGGCCCAGGCGCTACGTGTTCGACTGACGCCCAGAGGATCGGGCGCCTTGACTAATATAAGATGCCACCTTAAATTAGTCGCATGTACATTAAAAGGCAGATAGAATCGCATATTGAGCGCCTGTCGAACAGCTTTCCAGCCCTGATGCTGACCGGCCCTCGCCAGGTCGGCAAGACGACCCTGTGCGAGCGACTGGGCTCCAGGGGCACCCCGCCTCGGACCCTGGTCTCCCTGGATGAGTTCGGACCGCGCAACCTGGCCCTCGAGGATCCGAGCCTCTTCTTTTCGAGCTACCCCCCACCTCTGACCGTGGACGAGATCCAGCATGCCCCCGGCCTGCTCTCCGCGCTCAAGCCGGTGGTCGATCGGGCGAAGACCATGGGCGGGTACTGGATCACGGGCTCCCAACCACTCGCGCTGATGCGCTCCGTGTCCGAGTCCCTGGCCGGCCGCGTGGCCGTGGTCGATCTGCTGGGGCTGTCACAGGCGGAGGAGCAGGGGGCCACCTCTGCGCCCGGGCCGTTTCGACCCGACCGGGTCAGCCGCTCGAGCCGCGGGATCCGCTGGGACCTGATCTCGCTGTTCGAGCGCATCGTCCGCGGGAGCTTTCCACGGCTGGCCCATCCCGACGCGCCGCCGATGCAGTCCTTCTACGGCTCCTACGTGCAGACCTACATCGAGCGGGACATCCGCTCGCTGCTGAACATCTCGAACCTGGCGACCTTCCAGCGCTTCATCCGCATCGCCGCCTCGCGCGTCGGCCAGCTTCTCAACTACTCGGACATCGGTCGCGACGCGGGCGTCTCGGTCAGCACCGCCAAGGAGTGGCTGCATCTGCTCGAGGCCACGGGCCAGATCTTCCTGCTCAGGCCCTACTTCGAGAACATCGGCAAGCGCCAGATCAAGACACCCAAGCTCTACTTCTCCGACACCGGCCTGGTCTGCTACCTGGCCGGCTGGCGCTCGGCCCAGACCGCATCGGCCGGGGCCATGGCCGGAGCGCTGCTGGAGAACTACTGCGTCTCGGAGATCATCAAGAGCTACCGCCACCGCGGCCAGGAGGCGCCGGTCTGGTTCTACCGGAACAAGGAGAAGCAGGAGGTCGACCTGATCATCGCAGAGGACGGCCTGCTCTTCCCGGTCGAGGTGAAGCTCACGGCCTCTCCGCAGCGCAAGCACCTGACGGGGATCCGGGCCCTGGAGTCCACGCGCGCCGAGCTGGGCAAGGGCGCGCTGCTGTGCCTGGTCGACGAGCCGGTTCCCCTCGACGAGCGGACCGACGCCGTCCCGGTGGGCTGCATCGCGTGAGGTCGGGCGAACCACGGCGAGAGGGCCCTATCTTGACAGTCCAGACCCTGTTGATGCTGCCCGCGGTCCTGCTCGGCCTGACCCGGGTGGGCATCACCTTGCACGTGGCCGTGGACGGCGGCGCGCCCGTCGCGTCCGAGCAGTGGACCGAGCGGATCATGAAAAAGACCAACGAGCTGTTCGAGCCGGCAGGCTGCACGTTCGCAATCGTGCGCGTGACGCGCTTCGACGATCCCGGGCCGGAGATCACCCGGGTATCGGAGAGGCACGCCCTGGCGCGCCACGCCGAGCCCGACGGCACCATCCACCTCTTCGTCGTGGCCCGGCTGGCCGACAAGGAGCGCAAGGGAGTCTGGATCGCGGGCGTGCACTGGCGCTACGCGGGCCGGAAGAAGGCCTGGCGCCACCGGCGCTACATCATCCTGAGCCAGGACGCGGCCGGAATCGACACGCCCGCCCACGAGCTGGGGCACTACTTCGGCGAGGGGCACGCGCGAAAGCCGGACAATTTGATGAAGCGCCGGCCCCGGGACGCCGGCGCCAGGTTCTCCAAGCAGCAGATCGGGCGCATCAAGCGGCGCCTGGCGCGGGAGATCCGCCGCAAGGCGCTCAGGCCGATCGAGAACGAGCCGAAGAAGAAGCAGGTGGAGAGATGAGCACCGAGAAGCAGCAGGACCGCATCCTCTTCGATCTGGACCTGCGCGCGAGCAAGCCCCGGGCGCTCTCTACGGCCTTGCAGTCCAGGTGGGATGCGCTGCTGGCCTCGACCGCCGGGCCGATGGCCGGCTCCGAGCACGGGCCCGCTTGCATCTCCTTCCTGGCAGAGCTCCTGTGCCTGCTGAGCGGCCAGGCGAACTGGACGTTCTCCTGCTCGCGCTGGGACCTGGAAGGCGGCGGCATGCGGACGGAGCTCGCCTGGACGATCGAGGCCGGCCCCGCGGGGCTCGACTACGAGCTGGACCAGGGCCTGAGCGACAGCTGGCAGCGCATCGAGACCTTCGCCCGCCGCCTCGAGGCCCGCGGGCTGCCCGAGTGGTGCGAGATCCGCTGGAACGACGAGCTGGCCACCGAGCACTCCAGCATGGAGCTGACGGTCACAGCCTGCGACGAGGCGCGCGAGGCCGGCATTCTCGAGCTCGCCGCAGGCCTGTTTGCCGAGCTGTCCCACGCCCGCGAGCACACGCGGCTCGTCCCGGCGGCCTATGGCGAGTACTGCCGGGAAGTCCTGGGCCCGGCGCCGGCCGGAGGCTACCCGGAGCCGGGCGTCGCGCTGCTGGACGCGGTGGCGCGGCGAGACGCGCAGCGGGTGCGGCGCCTGCTCGAGATGGGCGTCTCGCCCGAGCAGCGGGACGCAGACGGACGGCCCGCGCTCATGTCGCTTGCGTACGGGGGCGATAAAGAGATCGCCTCTCTGCTTCTGGATTGCGGAGCCGACGTGGACGCGGTCGACGCGCAGGGCGAGACCAGCCTGATGCTCGCCGCGGCGCAGGGCCAGTCCGGGCTGGTGGGCCTCTTGCTCGCGCGGGGCGCGCAGGTGAACGCCTCCGACAAGTACGGCTACAGCCCCTTGCTCCACGCCCTGAAGGAGGGGCAGACTGCGCTCGCCCGCACGCTCATCGAGGCCGGCGCCGACGTGCACGCCTCCGCGACCTACGGCTGGAACGCCCTCATGCTCACCGCCAAGACCGGCGACGTCGAGCTGGCCCGCGCACTTGTCGGCCGGGGTCTGCCGGTGCAGGCATACACGGACTACGGCTGCAGCGCGCTGTCCGAGGCGGCCGCGGCCGGGCAGCTCGGCATGCTGGAGTGCCTGCTGGACGCGGGCGCCAAGGTCGACAACGCGTGCTGCCAGTATGCAAAAGGTCACGACATCACGCTGGCCGGTCCCGCGGCCGCCGGCCACCCCGATGTGCTGCGCCTGCTGCTCGATCGCGGCGCCCGGGCCGACGCCCCGGGCCGGGACGGGCGCACGGCGCTCATGCTCGCGGTCCACAACGACCATCCAGCCTGCGTCGAGGTCCTGCTCGAGGCCGGCGCCGATCCCGACCAGAAGGACGACCGCGGGCAGAGCGCCCGCTCGATCGCCAAGGCCGAGGGCAGGCGCGCCTGCCTGGATCGGATCGAGGCGCGCGCTGGCCCGCCCGGCCGGTGAGTGCTATCTTCGGCCTCGATGGTCATGGGACCCGAGAAGATGGAAGAGGTGACGTGCCCCTTTTGCAGGCGGCCGACCTGGGCGCTCAACGTGGGCCACAGCCGCATCGTCGTGGTCCGGGCGGGCCTGGAGCCGGGCCGCGATCCGCACGCCTTCGGCTGCCAAGCGGGACCCTACTTCGACACCTGCAGGCATTGCTCGATGCGCTTCGCTTACTTCCTGAGGTATCTCGAGCGCGAGCCCTGAGCCGCGCAGGTGGCGATCAGAACGCGCTCCCGTCGACCCGGGTGCCGGGCGAGAAGATCTCGCCGCCCGCGCCCTCGGCCTCGGCGTGCGGGACGAAGTCGCCGGTCAGGTCCGGCGCGCGGGTGACGCTCTGATCGGAGACCGCCGGAGTGCCTCCCTCGTCCCCGTAGGCGAACACGGCCACGGTCAGCCCGTCCGCATCCAGCAGCCGTATCCGGTCGCCCGCGTCGTCCAGATCGAGCCCGTAGGCGAAGCCGGGGTCCTCCGCGTTGGAGCCCAGGTAGAGGACGGAGGCCGTGGACTCGGGCGGATCTCCGCCCCCGAAGACCACCACGGCGCCGAGGGGCTGGAGCTGGGTCCCCGTCTCGAAGGTGTGGCGCGGGAGGAAGACGTCCCAGTCGCGCTCCACCAGGGTGTAGCCCTCCAGGTCGACGGCCTGGTTGCTCACGTTGACCAGCTCCACGAACTCGTCCTCCATCGCGTCCAGGCTGCCGTCCTGGTTGGGATCCCCGTCGGTGCTCCCGTCGCTCAGCACCTCGTTTATGATCACGCTCCCCCAGCGGGGGCTCAGGTCGGCGTCCAGGCAGATCCCCTCCCGGCAGACCTGCTCGCCCTCACAGTCCTCGTCCTCCTCGCACTCGGGCTCGAAGGGCTCGCAGAAGCCCAGGCGGCACACCTGGCCGGCCGGGCAGTCGTAGTCGAGCTCGCAGGGCTGCCGCGCCTCGTCCCCTCCGGCGTCCCCACCCGCGTCTGCACCCGCATCCGACTCGTCGCCGGCCCCATCGGCGCCGTCCTCACCCGCGTCCTGACCCGCATCCAGGCCCGCATCCTGTCCGCCGTCCCGGCCGGCGTCCTGCTCGGCGTCCACCCCGGCGTCATGCCCTCCGCCGTCACCGCTGCAGCCGGCGCAGCAGAGCAGGCCAGCGAAGACGAGAACGAAAGCCAAGGTCCAGGATCTCATGAGGGCTCCTCGCGGATCGGGCCCGCCGCGCAGGCCGTACTCGGATCTCGAGCCTCAAGATATGCGAAAGCGGCAAGACAAGTAAAGCACACGGACCCGCGGCCAGGGCTTCCGTAATCCTATCAGGCCAGGAGCTGGCCACAGGCCCCCTACCTGGCAGGCAGAGTCCAGGAGCTCCATGAGTTCGAGAGACTCCTGGAGCAGGACGTGGTCCTGGAAAACCTCATCCTCACGGGCCTGCGAGGCGTGGGCAAGACCGTGCTGCTCGACACCTTCAAGCCGGCCTGATCTCATGCTGCCGCAGCCCGCAGCCTCGGCGCCAGGCGGCCCGTGAGCACGCCCATGCGCAGGGCGAGCAGCGCGAAGAAGAACAGCGCCCCGTACTCGGCCAGCGGCATCAGGTAGCCGAGCAGCGGAAAGAGCGAGTAGCAGTGATAGGCGCACAGGTGGCCACCGAGGACCCGCAGGGCGTAGAACGGCTGGAATCGGCTCGCGCCGACCTCGTCCAGCACGAACTCGTAGAAGAACTCCTGCCGGCGCTGGCTGCCCTCGGCCAGGGCCGCCAGGCCCAGGTTGGCGAGCTCGATCCCCAGAAGCAGCGCCAGCAGCCACGCGGGCACGCCCTGCTCCTGGTGCAGGCGAAGCACGAACACGCCATAGAGCGACATGCGCGAGATCACATCCACGATCCAGGTGTCCAGAAAGCGCCGCAGGGCGAGCTTGCCTTTCGGCTTCTCGTCGGGTGGCAGGTGATTGACCTCCCAGCCGGTGGCCACCCCGTCGGCGATGTCCGCGACGGCGACGATGAAGGAGCACAGCACGCCGGCCCACAGCAGGCCCTGGTAGAGAAAGCAGGCCCCGATCAGGGCAGCCGGCACGGCGAGGAGCGGCGTCCACTGGAAGGGGATGCCGAGCTGGTGGTAGATCCGCCCCAGCACGCCGCCGGCCGCGGCCCGGATCCACAGCGGCCAGCGCAGGCGCAAGGCGCCTGCCGGGGCCGAGATGGCCATGGTGCTATCGACGGCGAAGCGGACCGACTCCGCCACGAAGCCTCGCCGGCTTTCCCCTCTCTCTTCCTCAGATCCCATCTCTCACGACCTCCTCGGGGGCCGGAGCCGAGCTGCGCAGACCCAGCAGCGCGAGGGCGAGCAGCCCGAACGCGATCTGGGTAAGGCGCCTGCCGCGCCTGACCAGCTCGAAGGCGAAGCCCACACCGGGCTGAAAGCCCATGGCCGTAAACAGCTTGTCGCTTCCCTGCTCCATGATGCCGATCTGGCCCGGCACCACCGCAAAGAGCCAGGCGATGAGCTGGCTCGCGCTCATCACCAGCAGCGCCGCCAGGAACGAGATCGGTCGGCGGAGCAACAGGCAGATCGTGTAGATCTCCACGACCGACACGAGCCGGCTCGCGACCTGGCCCGCCACGGCGATCCAGAAGTCGGCCGTGCTCTGGCAGTAGTATTCTCGCAGCTTCTTGTCCACCCGGCGCGCGCCGGCGATGATCTCGTCGGTCTTCTTCAGCGGAATGCGCAGCCGCCTGAACAGCCGGATGCTCTTCTCGGCCAGCCCCTTGCCGGAGACGAAGAACAGCAAGGCCACCACGCCGAGCAGCATGACGGAGATCCCGATCAGCACGGCGCTCAGGGCGCCCGGCACGCTCGGCAGCAAGAGCGACAGGAAGGCGCCCAGGGCGATGAGGAGCACCGAGCCCATCAAGTGCAGGTAGTTGAAGAGCACGAGCGAGGAGATCGAGTCGGACGGATCGATGTACTCGGCGAGGTACTTTCCCTTGACGATCTCCCCGAGGTTTCCCGACGGGGCCACCCCGTTGATGGCCTGACCGGCGGCCGTGATCCAGACCAGGCCCAGACAGGGCACGCGATGCCCTAGATCCCCGAACGTGTGGCGCCAGGTGAAGGTGTCGAGGCCGAGCACCAGCAGCCACAGGAGCAAGATCCAGCCGAACGAGACACCCATCCGACAGAGGTCCGACCAGATGGCGTCGAGGTCGTACTCGAGCAGCAGCTTGATGAAGAAGGCCACCCCGACCGAGAGCAGGAGGGCGTGGATGAGCTTGCGTCTCATGGCCCACCAAAGGACATCTGGGCCGCGGACAGGTCGACGGCATCGTCGATCTCCGCCCAGCGCAGCCCGCTCACGTCGGTCGTGCGGATGTCGTACGCGCCCGTGACCGCCAGCCGGTGATAGGCATCCTCGTAGTAGGCATCCATCTGCTGCTCCGCATCCAACCGGCGCAGCTCGACGAACAGCGCGCGGGCAAAGTCCGCGCTGACGTACTCCAGGCCGATCGACTCGCCAGCGCAGCTCCGAGGCTCCAGCTCCTTGGACACGGCTCGCACCGCGCCGCGCTCGTCGAGCTGGACCTTCATCTGCTCCGCGCCGAGCTCGGCGCCCGAGTCGAGGGCCAGGCACAGATCGGCGCGCTGCGCCAGCACGCGCTCGAGGATGTCCGGGCAGAATACGAGATCCGAGTCCACCTTGACAAAGGCCGACCCGCCCAGGGCTCGCTCGGCCACGAGCAGCGAGTAGTAGTTGTTGGCCGTGGCGTAGCGCGGGTTGTAGATGCACCGGCAGGGCAGCGGGCTGCGAGCGAGGTGGGATTCGATCTTGTCGGCGAGATGACCGGTGACCACCAGGGCTTCCCGGATGCCGGACTGGGCAAAGGCATCCAGGGCGCGGTCGATCATCGGCCGGCCCGCCACGGGCAGCAGCCCCTTGGGTGTCTCGTCGGTCAGCGGACGAAGCCTACTGCCCACACCGGCTGCGAGGATGACGGCTTTCATGCGCTACGCTCCTGTATGCAGCTGGAGGCCTCCACCCGACTGTCGCTGCGCAGCCACTCGCGCTCCATGGCGACGTGCACGATGATCGCGACCGCGTAGCCCAGCGTGAAAACCGCCAGCAAGAAGGAAACGGCCCTGGGCAGGCCGGCAGAGAAGAGGACGAAGAAAAGCGCCGTGTAGAAGTCGCGTTTGATGACGTACTTGACGAGAGGGAGCAGGGAGCGCTCTTTCGGAGCCCGAGCGCGCTTTTCGAAGGCCCACTCGAAGTCCAGCAGGTCTCCGGAGTGGACGCCGGTGTGCAAGCGGAAGTAGATGTAGAGCTGGGCCAGCGCGAAGACCAGCATGGATGCGGCGGCGAGGCCGACATGCAGCCACCCCTGGCCGGTCCGCTGTAGATACCAGCCCACGGCGCCGATGAAGAGCAGCGTCTGGACGTCGTCGGATATCGTGTCCAGGAAGGCCCCCAGGTAGCTCGTCTGGTACTTGATCCGGGCCAGCTCTCCATCGAGGCAATCGAAGTAGCAGGCCAGGAAGAACAGCCCAGCGCCGGCCACGGCAAGGCCCGCATCGCCGAAGGCCACCAGCGCCACTCCGGCCAGGCCGACGAGCGCGGTCAGCGCGGTGAGATGGTTGGGCCGCAACGGCGTGCTGGCCAGGAACCGCGTCACGCGCAAGGTGATCGGGCGCATGATGGTGTAGCCCAGCAACCCGTCGATCTCGATCGGCTTGCGGAGCTGATCCAGCAGGATGCGCCGCGCGCGCTTTGCGCTGCTTCGCTCGCAAACACGGCTGCAGAATCCGTCGAGCTCCACGCTTTGCACCTGGCCGCTCGCGATGGCTCGCGCCCCTCCGGGTGCCAGCTTGCGGATCCTTCCGGAGCCCGGCTCGGCGCGCTCCGCAGGCGAGAAGACCGCAGCCGTCCCGGGCCCTACCGGGTGTCGCAAGGCGGCCGAGAGAAAGGCGCGGCTCGCGACCACGTCGGCTGGCACCACGAGCAACTCCGAGCCTCGACCGTCGATCGCGTCCAGGATGACATCGAGATCCGCCCCCGGCGGCACCTGCACCCAACAGAGCGCAGCACCTCTGGCCAGCTCTTTCGACAGGCCGTCACCCGCGCCCGACGGCGCGTCCGAGACGACGGTTATCTGCTCGGCGCCGAGCAGGAAGAGCTCGTTCAGGATCCTGCCCAGGACGCTGACACCCAGGATTTGGCGCGCAGCATTCCTCTCAGACGCAGTCGCGTCGACCACGACTTTCATCTCGCAACCTCCGACCTGTCTGCTGGCGATCGGCGCTGCAACAAGCCTGCCAGCAGCGCGCGATCGCAGCTCGATGATGGAGATCGCGAGAGAAAGCAGTCCTGCGCGGCCTACTCGAAGCGCCATCCCCCGATGGGCCTACCGGCACGCTGTGACGATCGGGCCACAGTCACCGCTTCGCGGTGGGCAGATGGGCTGCTCGCGGACTACTTCTTGGAAAGCCGCTCTTGCAGATCGACGAGACCGTCCTCGACCCGGCTCAGGTTGCGGCGCAGGCTCTGGACCTCCTCCCTGGTGGCCAGGTTCAGAGACTCGGCGATGTGCCGCAAGCTGCCCTCGACACGCGAGCGCATCTGGCCGTGCAGCTCAAAGCCTTTCGTCAGCGCGCTGATCACGCGTGGATTGGACATCAGCTGGGCCACCTTGGGGTGGGAAAGAAGCTTCATAGCCTGACTGAAGGCCTTCTTCTTGACCTCTTCGAGCATTGCCGTCCTCCTCTGCTCCGCTCTCTCGACAGGGCTCGACCCTGTTCATGGGTTTATTCGCTTGCCCGGGAAAGGCGTTCGAGGGCTGCCCGGTTCGCCTCCATCTCCTTCTCGATCGCCGCCTTCTCTGCCGACAGCCTCTCGAGGCCCTCCCAGTCGAGCGCCATGGCCGGATCGGCCATCTTCTCCAGCAGCTCCTCGATGAGGGCCTGCTGCTTCCGGACGAGTGACTCGAGCTCGCTCGCATCCAGACCGACCTCGGCGCGCTCGGTGGGCAGCAGGCCATCGAGCCTCGGCTTCCGTGGAATCTCGGACATGATCTGGCCCGAACGGCGCAGCTCGGAGTAGGCGCCTCGGGCATCGACCAAGGCCCGACTCTCGATGGACAGAATGCGCTTCGCAACGCGATCCAGAAAGGCGCGATCGCGGCTGACCACGACGACCGTGCCCGGGTAATCCTGCAAGGCCTGCTCGAGCACCGCCTGGGCCTCCATGTCGAGCTGGATTGTGGGCTCGTCGAGCAAGACCACGTTGGAGCGCCCAAGCAGCAGAAGCAGCAGGGCCAGCCGGCGCTGCTCTCCGCTGCTGAGATCCTCCACCCGGCGCTCGATCTCCTCGGCGGAGAAAAGAAAGCGAGCCGCCGCCTGGCACAGCGCTTCGGCGTCGAGGTCGTCGCGCAGCGCAGCCAGCTCCTCGTGCACGGTCCGGCCCGTGGTCAACCCCGACAGCTCCTGATCGAAGTATCCCGTCAGCGCTCGAAAGCCGCGCTGGACCCGACCGCTCTCGGGCTGCTCGAGATCCGCGAGCACCCGAAGCAGGCTCGACTTCCCGCAGCCTGTCGCACCGACGATCCCCACCCGCTCTCCCTGGCCGATCTGGAAAGACACGCCTTCCAGCAATACCTGGCCCCCGGGCCGCAGCATCAACTCCTTGGCACCAAAGACCACCTTGCCGCTATGCTCCCCCTCCCAGAAAGGCAAAGCGGCCGGCTCGGAAGCCTCACCGGCCTGAAGCCGCTGGCCTCGGATTCGCTGGTAGCTATCAAATGCGGGAGGGTAGGAAGCCAGCGAGCCGTCCAGCTCGATTCCGATCAGTGCCGTGGCGACGCTTCCGATAAATGCGCGATCCGTCGATGCGATCACGCAGCCGCCCGGATGGCGCTTCAGGAACGCCTCGAGCATCTCGGTGGCCTGGATGTCGAGGTAGCGAGTCGGCTCTTCGAGCAGCAGCAGATCCGCATCCGAGATCAGGGCGCGCGCCAGCAGCAAGCGGTGCCGCTCGGCCTGAGACAGGAGCCGCGTGGGCTGATCGTGCCTGGCGGAGTCGAAACCCACGGCCTCCAGCACGGCGGTGGCCCGCCGCTCGAGCTCCGTCGAGTGCACATCGTCGGCGCCATCCTGCTCGCGCTTCGCTCGCTCGGGCCGGCCTTCGCCCTCCAGCACGGAGTCCAGCAAGCTGCGCTCCTCATCCAGGTCGAGCGCGCCCAGACGCAAGGAGCAGGATCTGGCTCCGGCTGCCAGGTCGACCGAGCCGGCATCGCACGGGCGTCTTCCGGTCGCGATCTCGAGCACCGCCCGAATGCCCGCCGAGCCCGGCCCGACGAGCATCAGCCGCTGGCCGTGATCCAGATCGAACGACGCCGCGTCGAGGACGACTTGCTCTCCGTCACGAGCCCGAACGTTCTTCAGAGAAAGCAGCGGCATGAACCTTCATCCGTCGACGCCCCCCGCGCCGCGCCGGCCTCAGGGGTCACGAGCCGTGTCGTCACTTCGCCTTCTTCCGGGTGCGCTTCTTCTTGTCCTGGATCTTCTTCTTCTTCGCCTCGGCGGGCTCGCTGCCGGTCGCGGCGCTGTCGCCGGTCTTGGCCTCGCCGGCACCGCCCTCTTTCGCCTCTCCGGCTCCGCTGGCCGGCTCGCCGGGCGTCGGGGCCGGAGGCTCCGGGACGATCTCCGGCTCGACCGGCTGCTCGATCTGCTCCTTGGGAAGCGGCGCCTCGTCCTTCTTCTCCAGCGCATACCGCAACAAGAAGAAGGCCCCGGTCCCGATCAGCGCGGCCACCAGCAAGAAGATCAAGATCTGCTTGACCTTGGAACCGGTCGACACCCCGGCTGCGGCCATGAAGAACTGGGTGGCGTTCGGCGCGTTGGGATCCGGTCCGGACGAGGCTGGAGGCTTGGGCTGGCTGGCCCGAAGCGCCTGCTTCGCGGGCGTGGGATGCGCGATCGGCGGCTGGACGGGCCGCTGCTGCGCGGGTGGCCGCTGCGCGGGCGGCTGCTGCGCGGGTGGCTGCTGCGCGGGCGGCTGCTGCGCGGGCGGCTCCAGCGCCTGCCCGCACTTGGCACAGAACCTCGCCCCATCCGGATTCATCGCGCCGCAAGATGGGCAGAATGCCATTTTCGCACTCCTTGGGCTTCGCGGTCGTCTCCGGATAAAACTACAGCTTGCGGGGCGCGTCAAGCCCCGGGCCCCGATTTTATGGATTCGACCGGCTTGCCCGGCAGGGCCCCGGCCGCCCGCATCCTGAGCCGGGTCGCGGGGTAGCCGGTCAGGCGCTCCTCCTGTAAGCGCTCGCGAAGCCGGGGCGAGATCGCATCCAGGCGATCGAGCAGAGCCCGGCGCTCGCGCGGTGCGAACAGAGCGGGTGCGAGCGACAGGGCGTTCAGATCGAAGGCGGCCCCCGCCGCGTGCAGTCGCGCCACGCAGCGCCACGCCGCCTCCCAGGCGCTCCGACCGGCGCCCGTGATGCGCTCGAACTGCTCGGCGGTGCCCGCCTTCAGCGAGACCTTGAGAAAGACCCGCTCCCCGCAGGCAAGAAGCCGGTCCATCCAGCCCGGCCGAGCTCCGAGCAGCACGCCGTTCGTCTCCACAAAGAGCCGGCCGGGCAGTGCGCTCAGCCGCTCGATGAGCTGTAGCGACTGCCGGGACACGATCGGCTCTCCCCCGGAAAGGCGAAGCCGGTGCTCGGCGGCCGAGAGGCGGTTCTCTCGCCGGAAGAGCCGGATCCGATCCAGCAGCTCGCGATGAGAGCAGAAAGCAGCAAAGCGCTCGGGCGCATCTCGATCCGCTCCCGCCCAGCAGTGGATACAGCGAAGCATGCAGCCGGACAGGTAGATGGTGACCGCATTCCCGCACGCTCCAGCCGCGCCCACCCGCAGCACCCGGCGCTGTCCCGGGCGTTCCACCTTGCGGGCCAGCTCGGCCGCTGCCCGGAAGGCGTCGAAGGGACGCGCTATCCTGCCGCCAGACAACTCGCCCCCCAGAGCGGTTCGGCCGGATCGTAGCGCAGGCGATGCATGCGAGCCCTGAGCCCTGCCCGCTGCAGACAGCTCAGAACCTGGGAGCGGCTCGGCCAGAAGCAGCAGCCCGGGATCCGCGCCTCGCCCAGCGGGTAGGCGAAGCGCGCGAGCTGTCCCTGCCCGCTGGCCTGGAGGAAGTCGAGCAGCAGCACCCCGCGCCCCGCCAGGCTCCTGCGCATGGCCGCCAGGCAGGCGACCGGCTCCTCACCGGGCAAGAAGAGCGCCCCGCTGACCAGCCCCAGGCAGAGCATGGTATCGAAACGAGCCCCATCCAATGCGTCAGCGAGCTCTCTCAGCTCCACGCAATGGACATCGACGCGCGCGCCAAAGCGCTCGCGGACCAGCGAGCACATCGACTCGTCGCGATCGATCGCCGTCACCTGGGCACCCCAGTCCAGCAGCTCCTGCACGAAGCGGCCCGTCCCACAGCCCGCCACCAGAGCGCGGCCGGGCCGATAGTGCCCGCGCACGAAAGCGCGCTCCGCGGCGCTCTGCTCGCACCACAGCGCTGCGCCTTGCTCGCGCGCTGCGCGCGCGCATTCGCTGACGAAGCGGCGATAGAGCCGAGAAGGCTCAGCACCCCTCGCCGCGGCCGTTCCCCTCGCGGGCAAAAACATCCTCCGAGGTCTTGAGGTCGACGGTCCGGAAGTCCTCGCGCTCCATCTGCCGGGCGAAGGCATCCAGTCCCTGGTCGCGAATGCGCTCGAGGTTGGCCAGGTTCCATCCCCGGTACTTCCTCGTGATCCTGGCCAGGTACTCCGAAGGGCCGAACGGAAATCCGCAACCATCCTCGCGAAGCGCAGCGCGTCGCTGTCGCATCAGACTGCCGGTCTTCTGCCCGCGGGCACAGCGGTCGAGCTCCTCGCACTGCGCGCAGCTCGCGAGACCCCGCTCCCGCGCGCAGGCGCGCACCGGGCATTCCGGAGAGCCGCCGCCCGCGAGACAAGCCGGGCACGGGGGCGTTCGGGCCAGCTGGTCCAGCACGCCGAAGAAGGCTTCGATCTCGCGCTCGCGCTCCGGATGCACGCGTCGGGCCAGAGAGAGGAAGCCCTGGCGCTGGATGCGATCCAGCAAGCGCGCCGCGTCGGCAGCGATCTCGCCGTGAAAGGCCAGACAGGCCCCGCACCAGGTCCCGCAGATGCCCACCAGATCCACGCGGGGCCCAGCGCGTTGTTCCGATTCTTCGCCCACAGCCGCCATTCAACCGTCGGCGGCTCGGGTGTGCAAGCGAAATCCCTTTCCAATACGCGCGGGCTCTTCGCACCTGGTGACACCCGAGCCCTTGGCGCGGTAGACTGTCGCCAAGAGGTGTGCCGATAGGCTCTTCCGTCGACGAGGCCGAAAAGAAGCTACGGGAGTGGTCGCGTCCCGTTCTGCCATCACGATTTGTCGAGTCGGCAGGGATCGAGACGCTTCGGACGTTAGGGCGCGTCATCCTCGCGCGCAACCAAATCGGTGAGGGAGCGGGGGGGGCGGTGCGCGTGCTCCTCATCGCCGTGGGCGCCGACGCGCCCTCGACGCTTGCAGACCTTTGGTTGCTACCCGCCGACATCCCCGAGCTCGTGCGACTGCTGTCGCAGCACTGCGAGGTCCTCGAAGGCATGTGTGACGCCATGTTCGCCACGGGCTGGACCTATGTCTGGGCCGTAAAGGATGGCCGGTTCGAGCTATGGGCGCATGATGGTCGCGTGCTCGAGGGTGATGGAACCCGGATTCTGCTCCGTCGGGAGAAGCGCGCCATCGCGCGCGAGGACATCACGGCCGTGGCCGCGTGGGTGAGCGAGTGTTGGAGCTGTCGACAGGTGCGGCTGCTGCTCCGCGATGGAACGCACTTGACCGTGGCAGAGCAGACACATTTCGTTCCGTCCTCGAACTACATGTACGACGGGCTGAACTTGCTGGTCGACTCGGCCTGGACAATCGAGCTAGCCTACCCGCTGGCGCGAGTGCTGGGTGTACCCTACAAGGACCAGACGCGATAAAGCGCAGCCAATCCCGAGCCGGCAAGCGAAATCCCTTCCCTCAAAGACCGGATCGAAGGTAGCATCGACGCGCCTTGAGCCGCTACGTCTTGAAGAATCAGAGCCTGCTGGGCGGAGGCCCCATCGGGGCGCTGTGCGCGGTGGGTCGTGCGCCGACCTGCCCGGTGGCCGGAGTGCGAAACGAGATCTGGGCACTCGGCGACAGCGGCATGCAGGGTCCGTCGAAGGCGGTTCACCGGGGACCGATATGCGCCCTGGCCGCCGAGCGCGATCCGACCGGGCCGCGTGCGCACGAGGCCTTCTTCGCATCGGCGAGCGAGGATGGGCGGGTGGTGATCTGGAGCCTCAGCGAGCGCAGCGGCTTGCCCGTCAAGGCGGACTTGCGCGAGCTCGATCTGCCCGTCCACGACCTGTCCTGGGGCCCGGCCCGGGATGAAAGGGGCTGGCTGGCCGCGGCCCTGGACGATGGGACCCTGTGGCTGTGGCACCCGGGCTCGGATGAGACCCTGCGGCTGGGCCTCCCCGGCGAGCCCGCCCTGGCCGTCGACTGGTTCCCGGACGGTCAGCACCTCGCATCCGCCGGCACCGACGGCGTCGTGCGGATCTGGAAGCTGCCCGAGGGTAGCCAGGCCGCGGGGGGGCTGCTCACGCACTACAACGAGATCCATGCGCTGCGGGTCTCTCGTTGTGGCCGCTACGTGGCCTTTTTGAGCCGCGATGAGAAGGGCGCGGTCTTCGACCTGGATAGGCGGGGCTGTACGGCATTCGGCGAGCCGGGCGATCCGGTCGTCAGCCTGGCCTGGCACCCCGCCGCAGCCGTGCTGGTGGGCGGCACCGAGAGCGGGCGCAGCCTTCGCTACGATGTCGAGAACGACTCGCTGCGGGTCAATCGAGTGTACACGCACCTGCACCCGGCCGAGGCAGCCGCCTTCGCGCCTGATGGCACGGAAGCCTACACGGGCGGACGGGAAGGCATCGTGATGGCCAGTCGCCTGGACGATGCGGGCGAATGGGTGCTCGGGAGGAGCTGGTCGCGGGAGTCGCTCGGCTATGCCCTGTCCGTGTGCTGGTTCGAGCTGGATCAGATCGCCGCCGGCTACTCCGACGGTCGGGTGGCGGTCTGGAACCCGGAGAGCGGCCAGCCCAAGTTCCTCACCCCCTGCCACAGCAAGCCGGTCTACGCGCTGGATGCCAGCCCTGCCGGCCGCGCCCTGGCCAGCGGCTCGGTGGACAAGTCGCTCAAGATCGTCGACGTGCCGCTCGACTCCGCGGCGCTCGAGCTCAGCGAGCTGCACGCCAAGCCCATCTACGGCGTGTCCTACTCGCCCGACGGGCGCTTCGTGGCCACGGGCAGCGGCGACACCTACCTGGTGGTCTACGACGTCGCTGCGCTCGAGAAGAAGTCGAAGGAGTCCTTTGGCCGCGAGGAGTACTGGCACTTCGCCGTGACCAACCGCATCCTCAACTGCGTCGCCTGGTCGCCCGCGGGCTCGCACATCGCGGTCGGCCTGTCCAACCACCGGGTGGTCGTCCTGCCGGTGGATGCGGAGGGCCATGTCACCAAGGGCCCCACCCTCGAGGCCCACGAGGACTCGGTCTCCGCCGTGGCCTGGTCGCGGGACGGCCGCTCGCTTTTCTCGGTGGGCTACGATCGCCGCATCGCCGTCTGGGAGGCGGGGACCTGGAAGCTGAGGGCGCAGAAAGTCGTCGAGCACCGCATGCCGATCCAGGCCCTGGCCGTGCACCCCGGCGGCCGGATCCTGGCCACCGGCTCATGGGACGGCAGCATCCGGCTCTGGAGCGTCGAGGACCTTCGCGCGCTCGCGGAGCCCGCCACCTGGCCCCACTTCTCGGCCGTCGAGGGCCTGGACTTCTCTCGCGACGGCAGGCTGCTTGCCTCGGCATCCAGCGACGGCGCGGTCGGGCTCTGGCGGCTGCAAACGACCGGAGGCGTATCATGAGCGAGCAAGACGATCTGCGATCCCATCTCGACTGGATCCAGTTCGAGGGGCCGGCCGAGACGGACGGGACGTTGACGACCCACCTGTCGGCCCTCGACGGCCCGCACCTCGCAGACAAGCTGCGCCGCAGCTACTACTGGATTCTCAACAACGCCATCCTCACCCCCGTCTACGATCTGGCCTACGGGACCGAGCGCGGCAGCCACTTCACCTTCCCGAACGGCGACGTGCTTCACCTGCCGGCGGGTGAGTGCTACTCGTCCTACATTCTCTTGCCGCTGCTCACGCTGGCCGCCCGGCGCAAGTGCCTGCTCATCGGCGGTCCGGGCCGGGGGAAGACGGCCATCGCGATGTTGATGGGCTTGCTGGCGGGACACGCGCGCGACGAGGTCCGCCGGGCGGTCCAGCACGGCCACCCGCAGCTCACGGTGACGGACCTGCTGGGCACGCCGCTGCCGGCCGATCTGCTGAGGGCCGAGGAGATCGAGCAGGTCAAGGTGAGCTGGCGCCAGTGGCTGCAGCTGCGGGTCAAGATCGTCGACGAGTACAACCGCATCCCGACCAAGACCCAGTCCGCCCTGCTGTCGCTCATGGCCGAGGGCTACGCAGAGCAGTTCGGCCAGACCGTGGAGGTGGGAGACTCGGCCTGGTTCCTGACGGCCAACGACGACGCGGGTGGAGGCACCTTCGAGGTCATCGAGGCGCTGCGCGACCGGATCGACGTCACGGTCCGCGCCCTGACCTTCAACCCCCACTTCATCGATCAGCTGCTCGAGCGGATCGAGAAACGAAAGCAACCCGCCGACGCGCTGCCCGCGGAGGCGGTCTTCGACGCCGCGGAGCTGGACGCCCTGCACGCAGAGCTCCTCACGGTTTGCGTGCCCCCCGGCGTCCTGCACCGGATCGCGTTCTTCCTCGGCGCGCTGGACTTCTGCCAGCGCGCCAGCCCGCTCTTCGAGCACAAGAGCAAGGACGCGCTCAAGCTGGCCGGCCTGCGCCTGGGCCAGGTCTGCAATGCCGACTGCCCCCTGGACAAGCGGCGGCACATCTGCTCCCAGGTCGAGGGCGGGGTGTCGGTCCGGGCCTATCTGACGCTGCTCGCCTATGCCAAGGCCATGGCGTACTTCCGCGGGCATGCCGAGGTGGCGCTCGAGGACGTGCGCCAGCTGGCGCCCTTCGTGCTGCACGACAAGCTCCAGCCCAATCGCCAGTCGCCGTTCTTCACCGAAGAGCGCCTGCTGCTGCTGTCCGACAAGACCGCCTGGATCCAGACCATGTTCGACATGGCCGCGGAGCAGTTCGACCACCTGCACCCCGAGGGGGAGCGCTCCTCTGTCGAGGAGCTGCTGGACGAGACAGAGCAGGGTCTGGAGGACGTCAAGATCGGCGAGGCCCGCAAGCGGCTGAAGAGGATCAGCGCCACCATCCGCAAGTACCAGAAAGGCGGCGAGCTCTCCGCGCCGATCTATGCGGATCTGATGATCCTCAAGAGCCTCTACTTGCGCCACCAGAGCTACATCGCCTGGCTGGAAAAGGGCAGCCGGTGACCCGTGCGGCCAAGGGCCCATCCGCCGCCCAGGCCCTGCCGGCGGAGCTTCGGCCCGCCTGGCGGAGCGCCCTTGACGCCTGGGGCCTGGGCGTGGACCTGTCGCTGCCCACGGTGGTGGACGGCAGCGGAGAGATCGCCTGGATCGACCTGCGCGACCGCCAGACCCGGATAGACCTTGGACATGTCCGGTCCGCAGGCATCGCCGACCGGATGGAGGCGCTCTTCGCACACGAGGCGGGCCACCACTGCCGCCATCCCCAGACCCTGGTCACCAGCGCCAAGCTCCTCACCCGCATGCGCAAGCTGGTCACCGCGCTCGAGTGCGAGCGGCCCGGGGAAGTCAACGTCGGTGCGCATTTCGAAGCCTCGCACTTCGACTACTTGCTCAATCTGCTGCTGGACGTCCGGGTCAACGACGAGCTTTGCGATCGCTACGGGCGCGACTACCAGGCCATCTATCGCGCCATGGTTCGCGATGAGCCCGAGGGCCCCGCATCGGCCGCCTTTGCCTTCACCCTGGCGCTCTACGAGGCCCTGTGGAAGCCCGATCCACCACTGCTGGCCACCTGGCAAGCTCCTCGCCTCGACGCCGTCTGCCCGCAGTGGCGCGCTGACTCGCGCGCGCTGGCCGCGGCGCTGCGCGCCGCGCCGGACAACGCCTTCGTCTGGCTCGATCTCTTCGTCGAGGCGATCTGGCCCTACGCCGTGGCCGACGAGAAGGCGCGCGCCTCCCAGATGCTGCTCGAGGCCTTTCTGGCCGCCGGGCTCGACGAGCTGCAGGCCGACGAGCTGGAGCAAGTCGGTCAGCTGAGCCGCAGCGAGCGGGAGGCCGACGAGCAGCGCGAGCACCGGCGCCATCCGGCGCTGGTGGAGCTCCCCCCGGACATCGAGGACGAGGACGCCGACAGGCCGCAGACCGATCCCATCGAGGAGGGCCTGCGCTCGCTGATCCAGGCGGGCAACGACTGCGGGCAGAGCCCGTCGGCCGTGGCCGACAGCGTGCTGTGGTACTACGAGCGCGAGGCCGAGCGGCTGCTGATCGAGCTGGAGACTGCCGAGCGCTCGGAGCCCCTGATCCCGAGCACGCTCCGGCACTGGGAGGCCGGCTGCGATCCGGGCTCGATCGACTGGGCGGCGTCGCTGGGCCGGGCCGGCATCGCCTTGCCGGGCATGACCTTGCTCGAGCGGGAGTACGAGAGCGAGACGACCGGCGAGCAGGGCCGGCTCGCGCCCTGGCTGGAGATCTACATCGACTCCTCGATCTCGATGCCCAACCCGTCGAGGCAGTGGAGCCACCTGGCCTTCGCCGGGATGCTGCTCACCCGCGCTGCGCTGGAGGCGGGCAGCCTGGTCCGGCTCGTCCAGTACGCGGGCCCGGGCGACGTGATCGCCATGGACGACTTCAGCGCCGACAAGCGCACCCTCTACAGGGCCCTGCTCGAGTACATCGGCTCGGGCACCCAGTTTCCTTTCGGCCTGCTGGCGGAGAGCCTGGAGCGCTACCGCTCGCACGCGCGCATCGAGCGCATCGCGATCTCCGATGGCGACTTCTTCTACAATGTCCGCCACGGAGACGCCTCGGTCCTCGACACCCTCCGCCGAGCGAGCCAGCCGCCCCAGCGCATGACCGCCGTGCTCAACATACAGCTCGAATTCATGCGCACGCAGACGCCCCCGGGGCTCACGGAGACGGGCCTGCGCATGATACCCATTGCCGAGTGGAACGAGATCCACGGTGTGGCCGTGCGCCTGGGAAGGGAGATCTTCCGGCGGGGCGGCGAGTAGACCGCCTCCCGGTCAGAACGGCACGTCGTCGTCGGAGATGGGCGGCGGCCCGTCGAAGCCCGGCTCGAAGCCGCCGCCTTGTCCCTGACCGCTGTCCTGATCCGACCCGCCGCCGCGGTCGTGGCCGCCGCCCTGATCCGACCCGCCGCCGCGGTCGTAGCCGCCGCCCTGATCCGGGCCGCCCCCGCGGCCTCCGAGGAACTGCACCGTGTTGGCCACGACCTCGGTCGTGTAGCGCTTGTTGCCGTCCCGGTCCTCCCAGGAGCGGGTCTGGATCCGGCCCTCGACGTAGACCTGACGGCCCTTGCTCAGATAGTCGCGGCAGTGCTCGGCCAATCGCCCGAAGGTCACGATCCGATGCCACTCGGTGCGCTCCTGGGGCTGGCCGTCGCGGCCCGTCCAGCGCTCGCTGGTGGCGATGCGGAAGTTCGTCACCGCCGAGCCGCCCTGCGTGTAGCGGGCCTCCGGATCCGCGCCCAGGTTGCCGACTAGAATCGCCTTGTTGACACCGGCCATGTGTACCTCCTTCTCGCGTCTTGGCCGCGCGCGCGGCAGCGTATGCGGCAGTACGCCACGGCAGAGCATGCCGCGTCAAGCCCGACGTCGACGGTTTGCATCCCGTCCAACACGCATGCTAGCATCGCCCCCTGACATCGCTCGACTTCCCACGGGAACCGCGCCGCAGGAGGTTCTGATGAAGAACCCCGTCAAGATCACCACCGACTGGGCCTTTGCCATCGGCTGGACCTTCGGCTGCTCGTTTCTGACCACCACGCCGCTCATCGTCTCCCCCGGAGGGGAGATCTCCCAGTGGGTGGTGCGCAAGATCTGGGTGCCGGGGCTGCTTCGATACTTCGGCGTCGAGGTCATCGCCCACGGCCAGGAGAACCTGCCTTCGGCGGGCACGCCCTGTTTGCTCATGCCGCACCACCAGAGCTGGTTCGACATCCTGGCCATCTTCGCCACCAACCCGCTCAACCTGCGCTTCGTGGCCAAGGAGTCGCTCTTCAAGGTGCCGTTCTTCGGCACCTACCTGAGGCTGGCGGGCTACATCCCCATCGACCGCTCCAACCACGAGAAGGCCGTCGCCTCGCTGGACCGGGCTGCGGAGAGGATCCGGGCCGGCACCCCGATCGTGATCTTCCCCGAGGGCACGGTCAGCCCGGACGGCGAGGTGGGCCCGTTCAAGAAAGGGCCCTTCATGCTGGCGCTCAAGGCCGGTGTGCCCATCATCCCGGTGGCGATCACCGGCTCGCGGGCTGTGCTCACCAAGGGGGATCTCGAGCTCCGACCGGGCACGATCCGGCTGCGCTACTGCGAGCCGCTCGACATCTCCGGCTACGGGCTCGGCGATCGAGACCGGCTCATGTCGCAGATCCGCGAGATTCTGGTCCGAGAGAAGGCCCGGCTGGAGAGCCCGACAGGACGAGAGGAACGAGGATGAGACGACGGCCGAGATCCGCAGCCTTCCTGCTTGCGGCAGCGCTCCTCTGTTCGGCCGGCGTCTGCCAGGCGCTCCCCGGCGACGTGCTGTCCGAGCGGCCCGCACCGGGCCGGACCGGCACCGGGCTCACCTTCGACGGCAAACGGATCTGGGTCGCCGATCACGGCAGCGACGAGCTGATCGCCGTGCAGCCCGAGGGCGGCCGCGTGCTCCAGAGGCTGAGGAGCCCCGGCTACCGGCCGGCCGGCCTGGCATACGACGGCGCGCAGCTGTGGTGCGTCGACACCCTGGAGGCGAAGCTCTACCGGATCGACCCCGGCCGCGCCGGGCTGGTGACCCGGGTCGTCCCCGCGCCGGTCGCCATCCCGGTGGCGCTCGCCTGGGACGGCTCGGCCCTGTGGCTCTCGGATGACGCGGGTCACAGCATTCACCGGGTGGATCCGGGCGACGGGACCACGATCGCCGAGATCCCCTTCCCGGGCCGCTCGGTCGACGGCCTGACCTTCGACGGGATGCACCTGTGGGTCGCCGACCGGCTCGCCGATCAGCTCTATGCGCTCGATACCCGGCGCGGGGAGGTGGTGGCGAGCCTTCCCTCTCCGGGGCCCCACCCCTCGGGGCTCGCCTTCGACGGCGAGCACTTGCTGGTGCTCGACTACCAGACCGACAAGATAAGCACCGTGCGCCGCGATGACGAGGCGTACTGCATCCGCGGCGAGCCGCGGCGAGCCTGGGTCGTCTTCACCCACCAGGTCCGCAACTTCGGCCCGGATCCCCTGCCGGAGGTCGAGGTCTTCGTCGCGCTGCCCTCGGACCTCGAAAGCCAGAAGCTCGAGCGCGAGATCGCCCTCGAGCCCGCTGGCAAGGCCCGCATCGAGACCGACCAGTGGGGTCAGAGGGCGGCCCACTTCCACTTCTCGGACATCCGGGCGGGCTCCGAGGCCACGGTCCGCCTGGCCGCGGAGCTGACGGCCTGGGACGTGCAATACGTTCTCTACCCCCAGCGAGTGCAGAGCCTCTGGCGCGTCCCGGTCGAGATCCGCAAGCGCTACCTCGCCGACGCGCCCAAGTACGACATCCAAAACCCGGTCATCCGCAAGGCCGTGGAGCAGGCCGTGGGCAAGGAGACGAACCCGTACTGGATCGCACGCAAGATATACCGCCACATACACGAGCGCATGCAGTACGAGCGGGTGGGCGGCTGGGACGTGGCGCCCAAGGTGCTCGAGCGCGGATCGGGCTCCTGCTCGGAGTACACCTTCGTCTTCATCGCCATGTGCCGCGCGGCAGGGCTGCCGGCCCGATACGCGGGCTCGCTGGTGGTGCGCCGGGACGACGCCTCCTTCGACGACGTCTACCACCGCTGGGCGGAGGTCTACCTGCCGCCCTACGGCTGGGTGCCGGTCGATCCATCCCGGGGCGACAAGAAGACCGAGGCCGAGAGAGCCGCCGCCTTCGGCAGGCTGACGCACGACTTCCTCATCACGACCCACGGCGGCGGCGGCTCCTCGCTGCTGGACTGGAACTACAACGCCAACGAGCGCTACACCTGCGCCGGCCGCTGCAAGGTCGAGGTGGAGGGGATCGCCGAGTGGTCTCCCGAGAACCCGCTGGAAGCCCGCAAGGCGCCGGTTGCGAAATGATCGATGCGGCTCTACGTCCAGGTCACCGAGCAATGCGATCTCGCCTGCCGGCACTGCGGCTTCGACTGCCGGCCGGGTGACGCCGAGCCCATCCGACCCGAGACGCTGGCCGGCTTTCTCGGCTCCCTGCCGCGTGCGCCGAGCCACGTGGCTCTGACCGGCGGAGAGCCGATGCTCGACGTCGGCCGGGTGCTGGAGCTCACCCGTCTGGCCCGGGCTCGGGGCGCGGTGGTGCGCCTGATCACCAACGCGGGCTGGGCGCGAGGCGCACGAGAGACCGAGCAATTGGTCCGCGCGCTCGGCCGCGCGGGCATCCGCGGTCTGTGGATCAGCGCCGGGCTCTATCACGACGAGCAATCGCCCTTCAATAACAGCCTGAACCTGCTGCGGGCAGCCCGCCGTATCGGAATCGCCTGCCACTTGAACTACGTCTACCTCTGGCCGCAGCAGGCCGGCATGCGAGGCAAGGGCCTACCCGCGGTCGATGCGAGGGTCGGCGACGACGTGCGCACGCTCGCGCTCCAGCGCCAGCAGGTCTCTGTGGCCGTTGGGCAGCCGGGCGCGGGCGGGCTCTCGTCCGGCTGGTCGCGCATGTGGGACCGGGGGCGGGCCCGCAAGCTCATCGATGCGCTCGGAGCGGAGCTGGCCGCCGGAGTGAGAGCCGATCTGCTCGAGGCCGAGCGCGCCCAGGGCCCGTCGGACTTGGTGGGGCTCGGCAAGGACGGGCGCCTGCTATGCTCCCGGATCGAGGGCTTCGGGCAGGCCGCCCTGCCTTGACACCCGTGGCGATAGGCGCTCTTATCTCGTCGATGACGACAACCATCCAGGAGAGGTGATGATGACTCGCTTGAACGCTCTGGCCGTCTTGCTCGCGAGCGCGATGCTGTGCACGGGCTGCATCAACGTGCTGGCCCTCGAGCTCAAGGAGAACATGGAGGTCCTGGAAGGCGAGCGCGCCAAGGACAGCACGCCTGCTCCGGTCAAGGCGGACCGGGACATCTCGGTGCGCGTGGCGGCCGGGGAGAGCCTGGGCTGTATCATGATCGAGACGGCTGACGAGAAGATCGCCGAGGAGATGGGCACGTATGGCTGCAGCTTCTTCGAGCTCTCCGATCCCGAGCCCGTGGATCGGATCAAGGAGAAGTTCGAAGCCGTGGAGAACGCCCTCTGGGGCGTCCACGCCTCGGGCCTGTCCGAGTCCTTCCGGGACATCATCCAGTACCGCCTGTCCGAGCGCTTTCGAAACGCCACGGTCGAGCTGGGCGAGGGTGGGGGCGAGGCCCAGATCCGGATCACCAAGATCGCGGTCTACCACGGCTGGTCCAAGCTCTCGGAGAAGAACGCCCTGGTCTCGCTCACCGCCACCCTGCCGGGCGGTGCCGAGCTCTCGGCTGCCGGCCGCGGCTTCCTCGGCTCGGGCAACGCCCACCTGGCCTACCTGATCCCGATCGGCGTGCTCACCTTCCCGATCGGCCTGGCCATCGGGGGCGCCATCGTGGACTCGGTCTTTCGAAGCGACCTGGCCTTGATCGTCCTGATGGCCATGGACGAGGCCGCGCGCGACCTGGCATCCCAGCTCGTCGAGGCGACCGCCGGCCAGGCGCCGGCCACGCCACCTGCGGAGCCCCCACCGCCTGCAGCGCCGCCGCCATCCGCAGAGCCCCCGCCGCCCGCAGAGCCGGCCCCGGACGCCTGAGTGCAAGCTCAGTACACGATAGAGGCGTAGCCCACCCACATGCTCGGGCCATTGCGCCCGTCCACCTCGTGTGAGGTCACGTGGCCTAGCAGTCGCCCCCTGCTCGCCCCCCGGGCGCGGGCGAAGGCCACGGCCGCGGCGGCCGCGCCCGGGCAGCAGGCGGAGTGGTTCTCCAGCGCGTGCTTCACGGCAGCCGGACCGTCCGCTGCCAGCAGCCGCTCGATGAACGGGCCGTCGTTCTCCTCCTTGGCCCAGCGATGGGCCGCCTCTCCGGTTCCCTTCGGGACGAAGCCGTAGCTCGCTCCGTAATGGGTCAGATCGGTCGAGCCGATGGCTACGGCGGCGAGGCCGCTCTCCTGGCCCGCGGCCGCAGCCCAGGCACCGATGGCCTCGGCCAGGTCGGCGTCGGCCGGCACCTGCATCGCCACAGCACGGGCCTGGGGCCAGAAGAACTTCAGGATGGGCATCTGCAGCTCCAGGGTGTTGTCCGGCGTGAAGCGCTCGGGCGTCTCGCAGAGGCAGTCGAAGCGGCTCGCAGCCTCGGCCGCGAGCTCCGCGTCCACCTCCACCGGCCCCAGCGGTGTGCCGAAGGCGCCCTCGGGCATGCAGACCGGCCGGTCCGCTCTTCCCATGTGCCCCCCGAAGACGAACACGCAGGCGGGCTCGACCTTGCGCGACAGCGCGCAGAATGTCCAGGTGGCCAGCCGCCCGCTGAAGTGCCAGCCGGCGTGGGGCACGATGCCCGCGACGGATCCGCTCGCCTCGGGGCAGTCTCGACGGTAGTCTTCCAGCGCCCGACGGCAGCTCGCCTCGTCAGCCGGGTACCAGCCCTGGAGTGCAAAGACGGGCCTTCTCGTTTCGCTCACCTCAGCCTCCCTCTTTGCCGGAAGCGCCTTGCGCCTGCGCTACCCGGTGCTCGTGCAGGCGCTGCTCGATCACCTTCCGAAAGGACTCCGGATCGCTCGGGCTGATGACCAGCGTCCGCCGACTCAGCCTATCGAGCGCCAGGGCCTTGCCCGGGTCCGAGCAGAAGAGCGAGCCCGGGTGCAGCAGGGCCCGGCCCGGTGAGATGGCGCGGATCTCGCTCAGGTCGTCGAACGGAATGCGGTATCGGTAGTAGACACCCACGATCGCGAGACGGTCGGCATGGATCTCGTAGCGCCGAGGCAGTGTGATCAATATCACGAAGACCGGACAGCTCAGCAGCACGACCCACAGGGTCTGATGAGGCAGCGCGCCCGTGGCATTGCCCACCAGGGTCACCCCGGCAGGAGGCAGCAGGAAGCAGAACAGCAACACCCACATCTCCTTGCCGATCCGAGGCACGTCTCGGTGCAGCTCGCCGTCGCGCTTCGAGTCTGGAATGTCGCGTGTTCCCATCTGGAACACCCCGTGAATCCTGAGCACGGAAGCCATGGGCAGCCATGGGAGGCCGCCCGCGATATCCTCCTGTACTCTAAAGAGAATACAGCAGATGTCAAGCAGCTCGCCGATCGGGGAGCGATCGAAATGTCAGGCAAGCAGCCGGCTTGCCTGATCTCGCTTTGAATGCCCCTGGGCCAACTTGCCGGTTTATGGTAGCATTTCATGACGAGCTCCCGCGTGGCACAGCTCGTGCATTTACGCCGGGCATTCGAATGCGGATCACGCCCCCTCCCGTGGGGCGAACCAGGAGGAACGGAAGGATGAAATCGCTAGCAAAGACGATGCACCTGGGGCTCGTGCTGGCCCTGGCCCTGTCCGTGGGTGGCTGTCCCTTCTGTCTGGACGACGATTGCTACGAGGACTGCGGCGAGGACTGCTACTGGGACGACTGCTACGACTACTACTGCGACGACTACGGCTGCTACGAGTGCGACTGCTACAGCTGCTGGTCGGTCGACGACTACCTGGAGTGCTACTCCGACACCGACTGCTACTTCGGCGAGATCTGCGAGCAGGGATACTGCCAGCCCGGCTGCCGGACGGATGCGGACTGCTACGAGGGCGAGCAGTGCGTCGGCGGTCAGTGCACGCCCATCTGGAACTGCACCGACTACTACTGCGACGCGGCCGGCTGCTACGAGTGCGACTGCAACGGCTGCTGGGTGGTCGAGGGCGTGGAGTGCTGGACGGACTCGGACTGCGCCGTGGGCGAGAGCTGCGAATCCAACGTATGTACGGGCAGCGGTCCTGAGTGCGAGACGGATGCCGACTGCGAGGGCCTGGCCATCTGCGTCCAGGGCTCCTGCGTGCAGGTCGAGTGCCTCGCAGACGAGGACTGTCCCGAAGGCCAAGCCTGTCATGGTGGCGCGTGCGTGCCGTCCGGCTGCGCCTCTCACGCCGACTGCGCGGAAGGGGAGATCTGCGACCACGGCACCTGCAAGCCCGAGGAGCTGCCGCCCACCGAGTGCGAGAGCTCGGCGGACTGCCCGGGATCGATGGTCTGCCTGGACGGGCAGTGCCAGCAGCTGTGCCAGATGAACTCCGACTGCCCCGACGGCCAGGTCTGCGAGAACCACGTCTGCGTGCCCGGCCCCGACGACTCCTGCACCAGCTCGGCCGACTGCGAGGAGCCCGAGGTCTGCATCGACGGGCGGTGCGCCATCCTGTGCGGCGGTGATGCGGACTGCCCGCCGGACCAGATCTGCCAGGACTTCATCTGTGTGGACCGGCCGCATCCCGATCCCGAGTGCCTGCGGGACAGCGACTGCGAGCCGGGCCAGATCTGCGTCGACGCCCTGTGCCGCCTCGTCTGCGACAGCGACGAGGACTGCGGCCCGGACGAGTTCTGCGACTGCGGCGTCTGCCGCGCGATCTCGGAGATCCCGCCCGAGTGCCGGTTCAACTCGGACTGCCAGCCCGGCGAGGAGTGCGTCAACGGCTTCTGCCGCGTGCCGTGCTGCGAGGATGCCGAGTGCCAGCCGGGCGAGATCTGTACCGACGGCTACTGCTTTGACCCTCTGGCCTGCGCCTGCGACTCCGACTGCGACCCTGGAATGACCTGCGTCGCAGGCCGCTGCCAGTAATCCGGCCCCCTCCTGGCCCGAGCCCCGTCTCGGCAATGCCGGGACGGGGCTTGCTTTTTATGCAGCCGGCCCTCAGCCCTGCCGCTCGACCTCCGGGAGCCACTCGCCGATCTGGACTGCCACTTCTGCCGCCTGAAACAGAGGCAGCATGTGACCCGCTGTCGGCAGGCGCACGAAGCGAGACGGCTGCTGCGAACGCAGCCGGGCCAGGTGCAGGTTCCGGGTGTACCTCGCCGCCACGAGCCGGTCAAAAGCCCCGTGGATGAACAGGCAGGGGGCATGGATCTCGGCGATCTGCTCTCGCAGCCTCTCGCTCGGCCGCCCCTGCGCCAGCTGGGCCATGTGAACGAGGATCTCGGGCCGCTCCACGAGACGATGCAGCTCCTCGTCCAGGCGGGCCTTCGATACGCGCTCGGGCGAAAAGACAGGCCGCATGAGCTGGGAGACGAGGCAGCCCAGCACGGGCCGCAGGCTCCTTCGCGGAAAGGCCCGGGCGGCGAGCCCGAGGGCCGTCTCCGCCCCGGGCAGAGACAGCAGCCGGTAGCTCCAGTGGGCCGGGTAGCCGAGCGAGGCCAGCAGCACCAGCCCGGCGATACGCTCGGGGTACCGGGCCGCCATGGTCTGGGCGATCGCCCCGCCGTGGCTGTGGCCGACGACGATCACCCGCTCCCGGCCGAGCCGATCGACGAAGGCCAGGAAGAGATCCGCGAGTGGGCGGAGGCCGATGGCCTGCCCGCCCCCCGGCAAGCCGGGGCTCTTCCCGAAGCCGGGCGTATCGATGAAGGCCACATCGCCCAGGGTGCGCAGCGCCGGTGCCAGGACGCGGAAGGAGTCCAGGTTACCCGGGTTGCCGTGCAGGAGCAGGAAGCGTCGGCCCCGACCACCGGCCGCTCGCAGGTATCCCCCCACCAGTCCCGCTCCCTGTCCGCCTCGAAGCCGGACGGTCGATGTGTGCTCGTAAAGCGACATCAGCTATGAGCCGCCCTTGATCGCGATGAGCGCACCCTCGTCCGGATTCGCCTTCGAGTAATCGTCCGGCATGGCGAGCGCGGGTCCGAGCCACACCTCCACTCCGCGCAGCTCGTCGAGCTCCTCTATCAGCTCGGCGTGGCTCTGGCCGTCGCCGAGCAAGGCCAGGGGATCGGGGTATGCGCACGGCTCGACGATGAGGTAGGGCTCGGCGTCCCCGAGATGTCCCAGCGCTCGCGAGATCAGATCATCGTCCACCACTCCCCGGATCTGCAGCTGCTCATCGCGCAGCACGAAGAGCACAGCGCCACGCGGAGCCCTCGCCATCAGGTCCCTGGCCTGCGACAACGACGAGATGGCGTAGAAGTCGCCCGACCCTCCGCTGTGGGGTCTGTAAAGCTCGGCAAAGAGCTCGGACGATCTGGCGAGCCAAGCTCCCATCAACTGCATGACCGCCGGCTCGGAGAAATCGAACGGCCCCATGCTCGTCCTCCCTTCTGCGCGGATAGTACTTCCCTCTCTGTACATGACAATCCCCAAACTGTCTGCCGAGTCAAGCACCGCTGCACCGCGAGCCGTACTCCTTGTGCGCCGGGGCCCGTGGGGATAAGATCCGACTCGCCTTCCATCCTTGCGGAGGAGCGCGATGACTCGCGAGCTGGTATGGGCACTGGTGGCGGTGCTTTGGCTCTGGGCTCTTCCGAGCGCGGGCCAGCAGCCGTACCCGGCCGATGGCGTCCAGGCCGGCGCTTCAAAAGGCGCCGAGGCCGTGCCCGAGGAGAAGATCCAGGTCGCGGTCATGGAGTTCATCTGCAAGGGCTGCGGCTTCGAGCAGGACAAGATGGACTCGCTCAGCGACGCGGCCGCCAACCTCATCCGGGAGGCGGGCGAGAACCTCATCGTGGTCGGCAAGGACGACATCCGCTCCGCGCTGAGCTTCGAGCAGCAGCGCCAGCTGCTCGGCTGCGACAACGAGTCCTGCATGGCCGAGCTCGGCGGCGCCCTGGGCGTGCGCTGGCTCGTGGTGGGCAACCTGAGCCTGTTCGGCAAGTCCTACCTGATGAACATCAAGCTCATCGACGTGGAGAAGGTCCGGGTGGCCAAGGGCGTGACCCGCTCGATACCCGGCCAGGAGCACCTGTTGCTCGAGGAGCTGCCGCGCGCCATGCGCGAGCTGCTGCAGTCCATCGACGGAGCCCGGATCAAGAGCCTCGGCGCTCTCGGCTACCAGCAGCAAGGCGGGGTGAGCGACGATCTACAGCACTACATCCAGCCCGGAAGCCGGGTCGGCCTCATTCCCCTCTCGCTGAGCATGGGCATCACCGCCGTGCTGCCGCCCTACATGACCAAGGGAGACGGCATACAGTTACAAGGCGTGGATCAGCTCGACAAGCTCATCCTGGGCTTCCGCGTCCAGGCCTACTTGGGCTACACCCTGCTCGACTGGCTGAGCGCCGGCCCACGGCTGCGGGTCGGCTTCGGCAGCGATCCGGACCGGGACCGGCTGCGCACCTGGTTCGACGGGGCGCTCGAGATCCGGGGCACCCTGCCGTTGAACTACTGGCTCAGGCCCGTGGCCATCGTCTCGGTGGGCGTGGGCAAGATGTGGGACCATCCCAACGGCGACGGGCCGGAGATCGACTCGCTCTTCGTGTCGGTCGAGATGGACCTACTGCTCGAGATGCTGCTCAGCGAGAGCTGGCGCCTGGGCCTGCTGGTCGGTGCCTGCGAGGACATCTACGCCAGCATCCACGCAGACGACCGGCGCGAGGACTCCAAGGGCTTCGCCCTGGGCCTCAGCATCCAGCTTAACGTGGGCTACGAGTTCTAGAAAGCGACCTACTTCAGCTCGAAGAGGCCCTCCGGGATCGCCTTGTTGACCTCCACCTCGGCGGTCTTGCAGCTCCGGATCAACGACCCGTCCCGGTAGACGTCGAGCTGGCCCGGGAACCAGTCTCCGCTCGCCTGGCTGCCCCAGTGGATCCAGTCGATCTGGATCAGGGACTGGCCGTCGCGGGCCATCAGCCGCAGGGGGAGGAAGAGGTCCTTGTCCAGCCAGATCTGCGGCCGGTCCCGCTCCCACTCCTTGGCGCCGAGCACGATCGCGATCCGGCTTGCGATCCGCGCCAGGGTGTCGACCTTGATGTCCACGCCCAGCCCGCGCATCAGGGCCAGGTAGCGCTGGCCGCGCGCGTCGTTGTGGGCGAAGTAGTAGTACTGCAGGTGGGTCCAGTCCGGCAGCATCTCGACCGCGCCGCCCTTGGTCTTGCGCCGGCACCTGCCGCCGATGCACAGCTCCACCGTGCCGTCGGCCAGCTCCCGGCGTACCTTTTCCGGCGAGAGGATGTAGAGGACCTCGGTGTCCTGGCGCTCCTCTGCCGAACCGCAGCGAAGCTCGATCTTCATCCGCTGCACGCCCATCTTGCTGCGCTTGTAGGCCATCTTGTCGAGCAGCCACTCCGCGCTCGGAACGTAGGCCGCCGCGATCGGGACGAGCAGGGCCGAGACGGCGATCGCGAGCAGGATCCGAAAAGCCAGAGGTCGACGTCGATGTGGCATGGTCCAGAACTTGCCGCAGGGCTTGTACCCTTGTCAACCTCGTTCGCGAATCAATCCGCAGGTTTTGAACGGCGACGCTTTCGCTTTCTCGTGGATTGGTCCCATGATCGGGTGGCAATCGCCCGAGCCAGGTTCTCGAAGTCCCTCCGTGCGCTCATGACCGCTTTCACGTGGGCGCCGAGCGCGCCGTCCGCCGTAGTCAAGTGAAAGATGGGCTTCCGGGCTTCCTGGGCCATGGGCATCAGACTGCGGTAGTGCTTGAGCTGCCCCAAGCACAGGGGATCGTCCTTGACCTCGAGATCCTCCGGCGGGGCGGGCTTCTCGAGCACCTCTGTGGCGTAGACCTCTGGAATGCGTCTCATCCAACGATCGTAGGCCCGCACAGGCCGGTTGAGGTGGGTCGCATGCTGCAGCACCACGTATCCAAGAGGGACGATAGAGCCAGCCGGCAGGTCCAGGTGAGCCTCCTTGTTTCGAGCGACTCGATCGTGCCACTGCTCTCGCCACATGCGCAGTGTGGGACCCAGGTTCTTGAGGCCCTGCAAAGAAAAGAGGTCCGGGCCCAAGGGGATGACGACGTAGTCCGACGCGATCAGCGCGACCCGATTGATGGCACCCAGGTTGGGACCGAGGTCCAGCAGGACGACCTCGGCCATCATCCGCTCTGCAGCTCTCTGGGTCAAACGCCAGAAGGCGGACAGCACGCGAAATGCCCGCTCCTTCCCGTCCGCCGCCTGGGGCCACTGCAGCGACAGCTCGTCTTCAAACCGGGCCAGTTCCAGGTCGCCCACCAAGAGCGTGAGCTTGTCGTCAATGGGCTCGCAGTGCGCGTCGGAGATGTCGCCGATACCCCGCAGCAACGGATCGATGGCGTCGAAGACCGTCATCCGCTGCACTCCATCTCCCCACAGCTCCTCGAGCCGGTCATCGTCGAGAAATGCAGCCGTGAGGTTGGCCTGAGGATCCAGATCGGCGGCGAGGACACGCCGGCCCATGTCCGAGTATATCCAGCTCAGGTGATAGACGAGAGAGGTCTTACCCACGCCACCCTTGTTGTTGAAGAAGGCCACCACGGGAATGCTCATGCACGCCTCCGGATCCGAACCAGCACGTGTGCCGGCTCCACCTCGAACTCCAGGGGCGGGTTAGTATTTTTCTCCAGCTCTCTGCGGGCGATGGCAATGCCCACACCGAAGCGCTGCACATAGCCCAGGATCTTCATCGCTTCCGCGAGATGCGGGTTTCGGTAGTCCGTGATCCCGGGCTGGCCGAAGTTTTCTCGTGACACCTGGCCGAATGGACCACCCGGGCTCTGGATCTCGATCCGGTCCTGAAACCAGGTAAGCCGCACCGGGGCGTTCGTGCCGTCGTATGCGCGGTGGAGCACAGCATTGCGAGCGATCTGCTGCAGTGCCTGCAGAGGGTACTCGGGTCGTTCGACGTCACGCGAGGAGTCGCCGATATCCATCGCGACGCTGTTGTGCGACTCCAGCACCTCGTCGAGGCGCCTGAGCTGGTCCGCAATGGAGCCGCTGATCTCCTTCTGGTCCTGGATCGGATCCGTCAGCTCCAGGCCTGCGATGCGGAGGAACTGGACATAGGCACCCGGAACGAAACGCCGTGCATCCACGCCCAGCACCAGCAGTCCGAGCACCGTGGGCTTGGAATCCGGCCCGAGAAATCGGAGCCCGCCAAGCTGCTCTTGAACCGTCCTGTCGTTTCGTGACAGCACATCCGGATCGACGGCGGCGGGGAGGTAGGTCCGCTGAAACCAGTCCAGATCGAGGTCGTCGAGAGCGGCCGATGGAACGGGAGCCAGATCAAACGGCAGATCCCTGCCTCGACGTCGTTCCGTGAGACGGCGCTCCTCCTCTGCAGTCGCGATCGCCCGCCGAGGTCCCACCCGGATCCAGGTCCGCCCCCTGAAGCGTACCGGTGGGGCCGATGATGGCTGCACCCGCACCACGGCCATGTCACAGCCGCACAAGCTTCGCCTCTGCACGGTGATCGACGGAAGGGGCTGAATCAGGCCGTCATCTCGCATGGCTGCGAGATCGAGCAGGAGCTTGTCCGATACCTCGAGACCCGCACAGGAGCCGTCGTCACGAGCGCCGATGAAGATCACGCCCGGCTGCCTGTGATCTGGCATGTCGTTGGAGAAGGCGCAGATCGCCTGCCGCACGTGGTCAGGCTCCGAGAGCGCCGACTTACGCTCTACCCGATCCGATTCCAGATCGAGAAGAAGCGCTTCAAGCTCCGCGCCGAGCACCAGAAGCCCTCCTGCACAAGGAGACTACCAGGGGCCAATCAGCGGTGCAATTTCCGCCCCCTTGCCCGGTCATCTCACTCGATCTTGGAGAGCCAGGCCGCGGCCGTCTGGGCGTCTCCGGCCCCGCCGGCCCAGCGCAGCACGCTGCCTTCGGCGCGCAGCGCGGCGAAGGCGTCGTCGGGAGTCTTGCCCGCGGCCGAGCAGGCTCCGGCGTCGCCAGCGGGCTCGAGCCCCAGCTTGGCGGCCAGCGCCCGGCAGGCGGCCAGCGCGTCGGCGGCCGAGGGGTAGACGGCCCGGGTGCACTGGAGATCCGAGTCGCCGGCGGTGTAGGTGGCCGAGAAGGCCTTGCCGCCGCGGGAGAGCAGGACGTCTCCCTCTCCGTCGAACCACAAGGTCCGGGCGCACTCGGCGTTCGGCAGGTAGCGCGCGCTGCCATCCACGGCGCCCGCGGGCAGCAGCCCGAGCTCGGCGGGCAGCTCCGACTGGCCCTCGATCCTGGCCGCCGTCGCCTGGGCCAGCCCCCGCATGACCTCGTCCGCCTTTTCCGAGGGCTTCTGGCAGATGACGCGCACGTAGTATCTGCCCTTGAAGAAGCTGAGCATGTTGCGCGCCAGCACCGCCGGGCCGCCCAGGCCCACGACCGGCTTGCCGCGGGCATTGATCGACCAGATGCCGTATGCGTCGACCGGTCCGCCCATGGTGTAGATCGCCACGCTGAGCTCCTGGCCGCCGGGGCACTTGCACCTGTACTGGCGCACGGCCAGATCCTCGAAGCCATAGGCCAGAAAGACCTCGGCGCCCCCGTCCATGTAGTCGAAGAGCTTCTTGCCCACGAAGTGCTCGGGCTCACCGGCCGGCCCTGCGCGCGCGGTCCCCGCGGGCAGCAGGTCGATCACGGCCGGCGGGCCGGCGAGCGCAGCCGGAGCGCAGAGCGCAGCGGCGATGACACACAATACGCAGAGCGGGCACGAGCGCATGGGTCGCAGACCTCCTCGGTTCACATGCTGAGCGTGCGAACCTTTGCTGCCGGCAGCGCGAGCTTGCCCACGCCCATGGCGGCAGCGGCCTTGAGGTGCTTGATCTGCCGGGCCTTGATCCGGCGCCTGTACAGCGGCGCGAGCTCCACGCCCAAAGCGTCCACGGCCACGCTGTCCGTGCCGGCGACCAGCGTGTTGCGCTCGATCAGCTCCCCGGGACCCGCCGGCCCGTCGGTGGCCATGATGCTCAGGCCGTCCAGGATGCTCAGCTGTGCCTTGAGCACGGTGCCCAGGTCGGCGATCGCCTGGTTGAGATCGCAGCGCGAGTGGAGACTCTCGCGGTCCAGGATCAGGCCCATCATGCCCTTGACGCCGCCGGAGAAGCCGGCCGCCATGTGGCTCTTGGCCACCGGCAGGGCGATGTGCACGTCGACCTCCAGCGCGTCTTTGAAGATCTGGACCCTGCGCAGCGACTTGCCCTGCGGGATCTCGCGCGAGACGAACAAGGTGGCCGCCATGGGCAGCAGCACGTGCACGTTGTCGAGGCCGGAGACCGCGGCCTGAATGCCATTGAGCCGCAGGCAGGCCTCTGGCTTGCGCATGGGGTGATCGGCGATCAGGACCCTGGCCGCGCCGCAGCCGAGCGCCAGGCGCGCCACAGCGGCCACCAGGCCGGGTGATGTCGTGGCCCGGCGCTCGGGCGGCGTGGCGAAGCCCATGTTGGGCTTGAGCAGCACCTTGTCTCCCTTGCGCACGAAGGACTGCATGCCGCCCAGCGGCGAGAGGAGCTTCTTGACGGCCGCGTCCAGGTCGTCCTTGACGCCCTGCAGCTTGACGAGCGCGACGCGATCGCCGCCCTCGGCGCGGGCCGTTCGGCCGCCGATGGCCAGGGCAGCCGAGGCGATGGCCCCGCGCCGGAAGAGCTCTCGCCTTCCAAAGCGTGCTTCCATGCCCATCTCCTCGCATCACGGCGGCATGTCGATGCGCACCAGCTCGTAGCTCGCCGCGCCCACGCCGAGCTCGGTGGCGCGATCCAGGTACTCGGCCGGATAGCCCGCCGGCAAGTCATAACACGAGAAGCGCTGCTCGTCCCGTATCTCGATGCCCCGCCGGTCGATGGCCACCGGATCGAATGCCAGCAGCACGCGGCCGGGCGCGCAATCGGCGGGCTTGTTGGTGTCCGCCTTGCACACCCCCAACAGGGCATCGAGCACCTGCAGGCGAGACACGCTCGATATGGCGGGCAGGGTGTTGAGCTGCGCGATGTGCTCTGCGCAGTTGTCGTGGAAGTCGCCCGGCCTGGAGAATGCGCCGTAGTGGTTCTTGAGGCAGCCCGTGAACTTGGCCGTGTCGTGGTTCTTCATCACGGCCAGGTTGATCAGGTGATCGGTCTCTCGGGTCAGCAGCCTGGAGAGGTAGATCTTGCGGCCCGAGAGGCACACGGGCTCGCACTCGTAGCCCGCGCAATCGGCTGTCTCGTCCTTGGCGAGCGTGTACTGGCAGCGCGGGCCGAGCACCTCGTCCGAGAGGAAGCCGGCCTCGCCGAGCTCGCGCTCGGTGCGGTCCCAGACGAAGATCGCTTCCGGCTCGATGCCCGCCTCGACGAGCGAGTCGTGCACCGCTTGCGTCAGGGCCAGGGAGCTCGCCGCACGGGCGCTGAGGCAGTTGACCTTGATGCCGATGCGCTGTCCCGGCTCGTAGGCCGGCAGCACGGCCTCCCAGGCCGCCTTCACGCTCTCGACCTCGCACAGCGCGAGCAGCCCGGCCCGGAACATGGCCGGCACCCGCGCGGCTTCGATGGTCAGGCTCTCAAAACTCGCAGACAGCGGATCGGAGACCTCCACGACCCGGCTGGATGGCGGAGCCGGCACCTCGTGCGTCTCGGGCTCGCACGATCCTTCCTGGCCGCAGGTCTCCCACTCGCCGCCCACGTGAGGCAGGCAAGAGGTCGAGCTCAGCGCAAGCGCACCACCCGCGAGCTGTACGAAGCGACGGCGGCTCATCCGCCTGGTCGAATCATCGCTCACGCAGGAGAGGATAACCCGCTGCCGTTATCAAGACAACGACAATCTTTTTCAGCCGACCGTAAAGCGGCTTTCGCACCCGCCACTACGTCTTCTCACACTATGATACACATGGGCATCATCGGTTGGGCAAGTCCAGCCCTCGCTCTCCTTTCAGATCCCTGGGTCGCAGTCCGCCACGGACGGGTAGCACGCAGAGTGTCAGCCGAGGCCGGAAATGCAGGTGAACACGATCTGGCCCGGATCTTGCTAAACCGGCGCAGCCATCCTGTGGGTTCGATGTCTGCCTGCCCCTGCAGGCGGAGGAGGGGAGAGATGCGCCTCGAGCACGAGGACACGGAGCTGATCCTGGATACGTTGAAGCGCTTTGCCGAGCGGCGACTGGCCAGCGAGGTCATGCTGCAGCTCGACCGCGAGGACCGCTGTCCCGAGGAGCTGATCCGCGAGCTGCTGGGGCCGGAGGTCGGACTCCAGCTGGCCTTCATCCCGGAGGCATACGGCGGGATGGGTGGGAGCGCTCAGGCCATCTTCCGCATCTGCGAGGCCCTGGCGCGGGTGGATCTCGGACTGGCCACCTCGGTGCTGGGCGTCTCGCTGGGCACGGATCCGCTGCGGGTGGGCGGTACGGAGGAGCAGAAAGCCAAGTGGATGACGCGCGTGGCGGATGAGGGCCTGATCGCGGCCTACGCGGTCACCGAGCCGTCGGCCGGCTCGGACCTGTCTGCGCTCCGCAGCCGGGCCGAGCCGGTGATCGAGTCCGGCCGTACGACCGCCTATGTGCTCAATGGCAGCAAGCAGTTCATCACCAACGGCGGCATCGCCGATATCTACACCGTGCTGGCCCGAACGCCGCGAGGCCCGTCCTTCTTCGTCGTGGAGCGCAGCACGCCCGGGCTGCAGCCCGGCCCGGCCGAGCACAAGCACGGCATCCGGGCCTCGAACACGACCGCGCTCAGCCTCGACGACGTCCGCGTGCCGGCCGAGAACCTGGTGGGCGGCGAGGAGGGCCTGGGCCTGATCCAGGCCCAGCAGGTCTTCGGCTACACGCGCCTGATGGTGGCGGCCTTCGGGCTCGGCTGCGGAAACGCGGCTCTGGAGCGAGCCGTGGCGTACGGCCGAGAACGCGTCCAGGGCGGCTCGGCGCTGATCGACAAGCGCGCCTGGACCCACAAGCTGATCGTACCGCAGCTCGCGGAGCTCGAGGCAGCCCGGGCGACGATCGAGCAGGTGGCCGAGCAGCTGGACCAGGGCGGTCAGGATCTCGCCACCGAGGGCGCGGTGGCCAAGCTCTGCGCCACCGAGGCGGGCAACGCGGCCGCCGATGCAGCCCTCCAGGCACACGGGGGCTACGGTTACATCCAGGCCTACGAGGTGGAGAAGATCCGGCGCGATGTGCGCATCACCTGCATCTACGAGGGGACCTCGGAAATCCTGCAGCAGACCATCGCCCGCGACCGATGGCGCCAGCACCTGCAGTCAGGCGGAGGCCGGACCCTCGAGGCAGCCGACGCCCTGGACTCGCTCGCCCGCTCGGCGCCCGACTGCGGCGCGGATACGGCCGCGCTGGGCTGCCGGGCCGCCCACGCGCTGATGGAGACCTGCCGGCAGCATCGGCTGACCCGCAACCAGCACGTGCTGTTCAGCCTGGGCGGGCTGTTGGCCGGCATCGAGTCCGCCAGCGCCTTCGCGCACAAAGCCGGGCGCGGCGAGCCGCGCTCCTCCCGTCTGACGGCGACGCAGCTCTCGGTCCTGAGCCGAATCCGGGCCCGGCGGGCGGCCCGTCGCCTGCTCGACGAGGGCCTGGCGCTCGTCGCCGGCTCGGGTGCGCTCGCGGGCGAGCCATTGGCGCGCTTCGAGCGCGAGCTGGGCGCAGAGCGCATTCGCAGAAAGCTCGTCGGAGACCTCGCCGACCTGGACTCGGTGGCCGAGCAGCTGGCCGCCGACTGACAAGACCGATTCGACAGGAGATCCCTCATGAGCTCGACCCAGTCGAACAGCTGTCCGATCGCCATCGTGGGCATGGGCGCCGTGATGCCGGACGCAGGCGATCTGCCGACCTTCTGGAGCCATATCACAAATGGCACGGACAGCATCCGAGAGGTGCCGCCGGAGCGCTGGCTGATCGAGGACCACTACGATCCGGATCCCCGGGCGCCCGACAAGACCTACACCAAGATCGGGGCCTTCGTGACCGGCTTCCAGTTCGACAGCCTCGGCTTTCGCATTCCGCCCCGCACCGCGCAGGCCATGGACTCGGTGCAGCAGTGGGCCCTGGTGGCCTGCAAGGAGGCGCTGGCCGATGCGGGCTTGCTGGATCGGGACTTCGACCGCGAGCGCACGGCGGTCATCATCGGCAACGCACTGGCGGGGGACATGCACGCGTTGACCACGCTGCGCGTCCAGCTGCCTCGCTTCGTCCGCGCGCTGCGGTCCACCGAGATCTTCTCCGGGCTGCCCGCGGGGGGCCAGGAAGCGCTGCTCGAGCAGTTCCGCAAGATGGCGCTCGCCGACCTTCCCGCGATCACCGAGGACAGCATGCCCGGAGAGCTGTCCAACGTGATCGCCGGCCGGGTGGCGAATGCCTTCGGCCTGCGGGGGCCCAACTTCACGACCGACGCGGCCTGCGCCTCGTCGCTGGCCGCCGTGCAGGCGGCGGCAGCCGGGCTCGCCGAGCGGCGCTTTGACCTGGTGCTGACCGGGGGCGTGGACTCCTCGCTCTCGCCCCAGATCTTCGTCAAGTTCTGCAAGATCGGTGCGCTGTCTGCCGATCTGAGCTGCCCCTTCGACCGGCGGGCCTCCGGCTTCGTCATGGGCGAGGGCTGCGGCATCCTGCTGATGAAACGACTGGAAGACGCCCTGGCGGCCGATGACCGCATCTACGCCGTCCTCCGGAGTCTCGGCTCGGCCAGCGACGGACGCGGCAAGGGCATTACGGCTCCCAACCCGATCGGCCAGCGGCTGGCCGTGGAGCGAGCCTGGGAGATGGCCGGCCTGCAGCCGTCAGAGGCGGGTCTGATCGAGGCCCACGGAACCTCGACCGCGGTGGGCGATGCGGTCGAGGCGAAGGTCGTATCCGAGATCTTCGCCGAGGCGCCGCCGGCTTCCATCCCCATGGGCTCGGTCAAGAGCCAGATCGGCCACCTCAAGAGCGCGGCCGGGGCCGCAGCGCTCATCAAGGCCGCGCTCGCCATCCACCACGAGATGATTCCGCCCTCGATCCACTTCGAGCAGGCCAACCCGCAGATCGCGCCCGACGCGCCCTTCTACGTGCCCCGTGAGGCCCGCGACTGGAAGCCCGCGCCCGGAAGGCACCGCTACGCAGGCGTCTCCTCTTTCGGCTTCGGCGGGACGAACTTCCACGTCGTGCTCGGGCCGGCCGAGCAGGCGAGCCGTCCTTCCGTGCTGGTCGAGCAGCCGACCGAGACCGCGCAGGAAGGCCCGGGCGTGCTGGCGCTCGGCGCCGACTCCGCTGCCGAGCTCGCACAGGCGCTCGAGAGCGGACCCCCGCGGGAAGCGTCGGGCAACGGGGCCGAGCGGCTGGCGATTGCGTACTCGGACGAGGTGCAGCTGCGAAAACGCGCAGCGCTGGCCCTGTCCGCGCTCCGGCGCGACGAGGCGCCGATCTGGAGGCCGCTCGCCAGCCAGGGGATCTTCCGGGGGCGCGGCCCCGCGGCGCGCACGGCCTTTCTCTTTCCGGGCCAGGGCTCTCAGCGCATCGGCATGCTGGCCGCCTTCGCCTCCGAGCCGGCGGTCGCCGAGACCTTTGCCGAGGCCGACCGCGTCATGGAGCCCGTGCTCGGAGTCCCTCTCAGCCGCTTCATCTACACCGAGGACAGCGCCGAGTCCCGCGCCGCCCTCCAGGACACCACGGTCTGCCAGCCCGCCATGCTCACGGCCGACATCGCCATGCTGAGGCTGCTGGCCGAGCGCGGCATTCAACCCGACATGGTGGCCGGGCACAGCCTTGGAGAGTACGCCGCGCTGGTGGCGGCCGGTATGATATCGCTGGCCGACGCGCTCACGGCGGTCTGCGCCCGAGCACGCGAGATGGCCAGCGTGCAGGTCGAAGACCCGGGCCGCATGGCGGCCGTGTTCGGTCCCGCCGAGCAGATCCAGCAGATGCTGCACGAGGCGCCGGGCGTCGTGGCGGCCAACTACAACAGCCTCAGCCAGACGGTCATCGGCGGTGCGACCCGGCCGATGGAGCAGGCCGTCGAGCAGCTGACCCGCGCCGGCTTCAAGGCCGTCCGGCTACCGGTCTCCCACGCCTTTCACACCCACATCGTGGCGCCGGCCCGCGATCCACTGCGGCGCCTGCTGGGACGGCTCGACTTCCATCCGCCCTGCATACCGATCGTGGCCAACGTGGACGCCGAGCTCTACTCGGGCGAGCCCGCAGATCGAGAGTCCAACCTGGACCGGCTCGCGCGCCAGGTCGCGGAGCCCGTGCGCTTCGTCGAGAGCATCCGGCGCCTGTACGAGCTGGGCGCCAGGCTCTTCGTCGAGGTGGGCCCCGGTCGCGTGCTCTCGCGCTTCGTGCTCGACGTGATCGAAGATCCGGAGTGCATTGCCGTGTCCACCAACCTCCCCAAGCAGGGCGATCGGGATTCTTTCGCGATCGCGCTCGCGGCCTGCGCGGCCTGCGGCTTGCCGCGCCTTGCCGAAGAGGCGCCCGCGAAGCCGTGCACCTGCGTCCAGGCAGCCGTCATCGAGGACGCGGGCGTCGTCGACATGTCTCCGGCGATCGTTCCTGCGCCAGAGGCGTCGCAGCGCCCTGCGGTCCTGGTGAGCGGGGTCGGGCTCGGCCTGCCGGGCCGAGATCACCCCGTCTTCGATCCGGAAAACACGACCCGGATCCTGGACGGCTTCGTCGGCATCGACACCTTGAGCGAGGCGTCTCGCCGCGGCCTGGCCGCCCAGGGCATCGCCCGCCTGGTCAAGGACGCCCCGGGCGGACCCGGCTTCGAGCTGCTCGACAGCCCCGAGTCGGTCGCCCAGCTCGCAGGCCAGCGGGGTCCCTTCGACCCGGTGGCCCAGTTCGGCCTTCCGCGCGAGCGGGTCGAGTCCTGGGATGTGAGCACCTCGCTTGCCGTGTGCGCGGGCCTGCTCGCACTTCGCGACGCCGGGATCCCGCTCGTGCAGTGCCACCAGATCACCCGAAGCGGCAGGCGCATCCCGTCCGGCTGGAAGCTGCCGGCCGGCATCGCCGACGAGACCGGCGTGATCTTCGCCTCGGCCTTTCCGGGCTATGACAGCCTGCTCGCCGAGCTGGACCAGAGGCACCAGCTCGATCTGCACGCGCGCGCGCTGGACGAGCTGCGCGCCATCGCCGATCAGATCGGCCCGCTCCACGCGCTACGCGAGCGGATCGAGGCGCTCGAGCGCGAGATCGGCGAGGGCTATCGTTTCGATCGCCGCTTCATCTTCAAGAGCCTGGCCATGGGGCATGCCCAGCTGGCGGAGCTCATCGGCGCCCGCGGTCCGAATGCGCAGGTCAACGCGGCCTGCGCCTCGACCACGCTCGCCGTGTCCATGGCCGCAGACTGGATCGCGTCCGGCCGCTGTCCGCGCGTGATCGTGATCGGCGCCGACGACATCACCAACCCCACGCTCTGCCCCTGGCTGGTCGGCGGCATGCTGGCCACGGGCGCGGTGACCACCGAGCCCGCGCTCGAGAAGGCCGCGCTGCCATTCGACCGGCGGCGCAATGGCATGATCGCGGGCATGGGCGCGGTGGGTCTGGTGGTCGAGCGCGCCGATTCCGTACGCGAGCGCGGCCAGAACGCACTCGCGCGGCTGCTCGGCAGCCAGGTCGCGAACAGCGCCTTCCACGGCACCCGGCTCGACCCCGAGCACATCGCATCTGTCCTCGAGCGCCTGGTGGCGCAGGCCGAGGCCGAACACGGGCTGGACCGGCGACGGCTGGCCGCGCAGACGGTCTTCGTGTCCCACGAGACCTACACCCCCGCGCGGGGCGGAAGCGCCAGCGCCGAGGTCCACGCGCTGCGACACGTCTTCGGCGACGAAGCCGGGAAGATCGTCATCGCCAATACCAAGGGCTTCACCGGGCACGCCATGGGCGTGAGCATCGAGGACGCGGCGGCCGTGCGCATGCTCCAGCACCAGCGCGTCCCGCCGGTGCCCAACTTCCAGCAGGCCGATCCCGAGCTGGGGGAGCTCGAGCTGTCGCGCGGCGGCGCGCGCGATGTGCGCTATGCGCTGCGCCTGGCAGCGGGCTTCGGCTCCCAGATCGCGATCAGCCTATTCGAGCGCGTGGACGATCCGGGCCAGATCGACACGGCGCAGCAGCGCAGATGGCTGGACGAGCTCGCGGGCAAGGGCGCCCGGCTGGAAGTGGATCACGAGTGCCTGCGCGCCCGCGTCGACGGCTCGGTGCAAGAAGACGAGGTCCGGCAGGAGCCCGCACCGGCAGCCGAGGCCCGGGTCGAGCCCGAGGCGCCAGCAGCCGTCGCGCCACGGCTGGACGCGGCGGCGATCGGCGTGCGGGT
>JAFGRB010000105.1 GCA_016935365.1 Deltaproteobacteria bacterium | reverse complement strand
GGGCTGGTTCAGATTCCCGGGGAGTGGAATGTCAACCACCCACCCAGTCAGAACGCCCGCGCGTTCTGTTCGGTCCAATTTGGCTCCCCAGGACGGACTTGAACCGCCAACCTAGTGGTTAACAGCCACCCGCTCTGCCGATTGAGCTACTGGGGATCATCACCGACTCAAAGATCATCCTCGAAAGACCCAGACTTCTACCCCGCATGCACCCGGATTGTCAAGGGCCGTGCGGCCTTCCGGGCTCTCACTCGACGAGCTGTAAGCTCTCGCTCGCGACTTCGCGCTGCTCGATCGGCTCCAGCGCAGTCGAGCAGCGTGATCTCGGCTGGCGGGTCCACGCCGGCCGAGATCGGTCGCGGACAGGGCGCATACCTCGCCGCGGGATTCGCCGAGGAGGACGGCGGGATGAACTGGCTGAGCCGGATGTAGACCTCCCAGGCGCCTCGCGCGTCCTCGCAGGGCTTTCTGGATCCGGAAGCTCGCCTGCCGGCCATCCGGCCGGTCGGTGAACGCGGCCTCGATGCTGCCGGGGCCGGTGGACAGGGGACCGGGCTCTCCGGGCGCGCCGAGCTCGAAGCAGACGAAAATGCTTTACTTGGGCTCCCGGATTGTGGATACTCCGGACGATTTCCCGCTGTTCGGGAACAGGACACGTGAACCCAGCCGGATTCGCCCGGGCATCGGCAGCGGTTCGGAACTCGATCGCCTCGGGCAAGGATGAGTCTACATGCGGATCTATGTCGGTAACCTCCCCTTCTCCGTCGACGACGGAGCACTCCAGACCATCTTCGAGGAGTACGGCCAGGTCGAGTCGGCCAAGGTCATCACCGATCGCGAGACCGGCCGCTCCCGCGGCTTCGGCTTCGTCGAGATGGCTGACTCGAGCGAGGCCCAGAAGGCCATCGAGGGCAACGACGGTCGCGAGGTCGACGGCCGGGCGCTCAAGGTCAACGAGGCCCGGCCCCAGGAGAAGCGCGGTCGCGGCGGCGGCGGTGGCGGCTACGGCCGGGGCGGCGGTGGCGGCGGCAGAAATCGTTTCTGATCGATTGCTGCGGGCCTCATGCCCGATGCGCTGCCCGATCCCGGGGCCCTCTCGGATTGCTTGCCCCTCTTCTAGATGATCTTCCACACCAAGAGCCACTGTCGATCGCGCCGGGCGGCGGCGCAGCTTCGCCTGCCCGCGCTCGGGCTTGCCGCGCTCGCCGCCTGCCTGGCCGCCTGCTCCGATTCCGGGGGCCCCCGGATCCGGAACGGAGACCTGCTCGACGTGCTGGTGGTCGTGCCCACGACCTGCGGGCTGGGGCTCGCGCACGCGGCCCAGGACATGAGCGAGGCGCTGGCCATCGTGACCGGCGCGCCGTATACGGCCGGGGTGGCCTTCGGCGATCACGACGTGGACATCGCGCTGGCGAGTCACGTGATCGCGGTCATGCCGGACCCGGGCCTGTCCGAGCTCGACGCGCAGAGCTACCGGATCCGCAAGACCGACGGGCAGGAGTACGGAGGCCGGAGCGGCCTGGTCGTGGAGGCGAGCAGCGAGCAGGGCGGCATGTACGGGCTGTACCGGATCCTCGCGGATCTGGGCGTGGTCTACCTCCACCCGGAGCAGACCTTCTTCCCGCGCGACGAGGGGGCCCGGCTGCCGTGGCACTACCGCGGAGAGGTCGAGAGCCCGGCCTTCGCGCTGCGCGGCTTCCACGAGCACACCCAGCACCCGACCCCGCTGTCGGACTTCCTGCTGCGCCCCGGGCGCGAGGACTTCAAGCCCTATCTGCGGCGCTACCTGCGCTACCTGGCACGCAACCGGCAGAACGCCCTGAGCTTCATGCTGCTGAAGACCGTGGACCGGGAGGCCTGGATCCCGTTCATGGCCCGGGTCGCATCCGAGGCTCACCAGTACGGCATCCGGGTCGGGGTCTCGGTGAGCTTCGTCGACCAGCAGCAGAACGCCTTCAAGCTGCTCGACGGCCCGGACGAGCGCAGCGACGCGGAGCGCATCCGGCTGGGCCTGGACGAGCTGCTCGCCGCCGGGTTCGACTTCTTCATCTTCCAGATCGGCTCGAGCGAGTTCACCAAGCCGGCCGACAGCGACGTGCTCGGCTGGCTCGACGCCGCGACCGACCACCTGGCCTCGCGGGGCAAGCAGGCCTGGGCCTGGATCCACATCACCTGCTCGCTGCAGGACGAGTCCGGCGGGTTCTTCTTCCACCTGCCCCTGCGGGCAGACGGCCGGCTGGGCGCCTTCCTGCACACGACCATGTTCTACACCCTGACCCACCCCGCGCCGGTCTACGACTGCGAGGACTTCTCCCACCAGCTCGACTTCGCATCGGCGGCCGAGGCCCAGGGCCGCCCGGTGGTCTTCTTCCCCGAGTCGGCCTGGTGGCTGGGCTTCGACAACAACCTGCCGCTCGCCCTGCCCATCACCGGCTGGTCCCGGGCCCACGACGTGCAGCAGGCCCTGGCCGGGCGCGAGCTCGCGGGGCACGTGACCTTCACCTCGGGCCGCGAGTGGACCTACTGGCAGTACGATCACTTCCTGACCCGCCTGAGCTGGGACGTGGGTGCGAGCTGGGAAGCCTACCTCGAGAGCCTGGCCCCGCTCTATGGCGCGCACGGCGACGAGGCGGTCCGGGCCCTGAAGGGCTGGACCGACCTGCAGGTGCAGCACTTCTACGAACAGGACCCGCTCGTCTACTTCTACCTGGCCGGCGAGCTGCCCCAGGACGAGATCGGCGCCCAGGCCGGCATCCTGGCCCGCCGGCCCAAGCTGGGCTTCCGCGATCTGGTGCGCTACGACGATGCGGCCTTCGCGGCCTGGGAGCAGGGCGACCTGGCCATGCTCGCGCGCATGCGGGCCGAGTACCGGGAGCTGCTCGACGGGCTGCCGGCCGAGCTCGCGCGCGGCCAGGAGCTGTCCAGGCGGCTCTACCGGGAGCTCTTCGACGCCCTGTGGGTCTACGTGCGGCGGATCGAGCACGCTTCTACGCTGTACGGGGGCGTGGCCGCGGTGCGCCGCGGCGACGAGGCCGCGGCTTCGGACAGTCTCGCCGAGGCACGGGCCATCAGCGCAGAGGTCACACAGCGGCTCTCCGGCATGGAGGCGCTGTACCGCTACCCGGTCGAGCTGCTGTGCCGCGACAAGCCCGAGAGCCCCACCGCCTACAAGTACGGCTACCTGGCCGAGTGCTCGAGCGGCTTCTTCTGGACCCGCAGGGACGAGCAGCTCGCCGCCCTGATCGACGAGGTCTTCCACGCCGGCGAGCAGAGCTGGCAGGGCGCGGAGCCGGAAGCGGTCTTCTTCACCGACCGGGATCGCATCTCGATGCTCGAGCCGGCGAGCGAGCTCGCGGCCTCGGCGGTGGCCGGATTCGTGCCCCGGCTGCTCTTCGGGCTCGACCTCGAGCCAACAGGCCGCCTGACGCTCGGGCTGGCGCAGGACCACGACGGGAACGACCTGCCGGACCCCGGCAGCGAGCAGGCCGTGGACATGGAGGAGGAGGCCGGCGCGTTCCTCGGCTGCCCGCCGGTATACACGCTGCGGGTGCACGACAGCGCCGGCCAGGAGATGGGCGAGCTCGCCGTGCTCCATCCCGAGATCCGGCTGTGGCCGGTCCTCGATGGCCAGTCGATCGCCGCGCTCGAGCGCGGCACGCTGGCCGGACAGGTGGCCAGCGAGGTCCTGGTGGGGCTGGTCGTCTCGGTGGGCGGCATCGACGAGGCCGGGGCGAGCGCGCTCATCAAGGCGGTCTACGGCATCGACGCGGCCGAGCCGCTGCCGGCCGCGCTGCCGTTCGCCTTCGAGATGCTCTTCGATCCAGTCTGAGCACGGAGGATTGTCATGGGCGGCAAGCTCGACGGGAAACGGTCCCTGATCACCGGCGCGAGCCGGGGCATCGGCGAGGCGATCGCGGCGGCCTTCGCGCGCGAGGGCGCCCGGGTCCTGATCGCCTCGCGCAAGGCGGACGGGCTGGAGGCGGCCGCGGCCCGCATCCGCGAGTCGCAGCCGGAAGTGGAGATCCGCACGCGCGCCTGCCACATGGGAAAGCCCGAGCAGGTCGAGGCCCTGGCCGAGTTCGCCTTTGCCGAGCTCGGCGGCCTGGACGTGCTGGTCAACAACGCGGCCACCAACCCCTACTTCGGCCCCATGCTGGACCTGGAGCGGGCGGCCTGGGACAAGACGATCGAGGTCAACCTGCTGGGGCCCTTCGAGCTCTGCCGCCAGGTGGCCAGGCGCTGGGTCGATGCGGGCAGCGGCGGGGCCGTGGTCAACGTGAGCTCGGTGCTCGGCATGCGGGCCGCGCCCCTGCAGGGCATCTACGGCATGACCAAGGCCGCGCTGATCTCGATGACCCGGACCCTGGCGGTCGAGCTCGCCCCGAGCGGCATTCGGGTCAACGCCATCGCCCCCGGGCTGGTCGACACCCGCTTCGCCTCGGTGCTGGTGGGTACGCCCGACATCGTCAAGGTCTTCACCGATCACACGGCCCAGAAGCGCTACGCGCAGCCCGAGGAGATGGCCGGCGCGGTGGTCTTCCTGGCCTCGGACGAGGCGTCCCACATCACCGGGCACACCCTGAGCGTGGACGGGGGCTACTGCATCGCCTGACGGCAGCGCGTCCGCGGACGCGAAGGGGCGTGCGGGCGTGGATGAACCACGCCCCTACACTTTTCCGCTACCCGGTATCCTCGGCCCGCGCGCGCAGGAAGTCGCGCACGGGCTTGGCGAGCTGGTCGTCGAGCTCGGGCTCGGGCCGGTCCAGGAGCTCGGCGAGGTGCTCGTCGAGCGCGGCGACGAGGTGGCGGGTCTTGCCGTCGAGCCTGTCGTCCAGGTGCTCGCGGATGAAGGCCAGGACCTCGCGATCGTGCAGGCAGACCCGGGCCGAGGTGCGCAGGGCCGCGGGCAGGAAGAACGCCCGCTCGAGCGCCTGCCACATCTCGCGCTCGCGGTCCTCGAGCAGGGCGGCCTTGGCCGCCTGCAGGGCATCGGGCGCTCCCCGCCACTGCTTCTTCTCGTCCTGCCAGCCGTAGATGCCGAGCAGCACGAGCGCGGTGACGAGCACCCCGCCCATGACCGCGAGCCCCCACCAGCCCCAGGCGTCGAAGGCCTGGTAGACCAGCACGCCGAGCCCGATCAGCCAGACCGGCAGGAAGAACAGCCGCGGCTTGAGCCCGGCCAGCTCGACGATGCCGCCGATGACCAGGCCGGCCGTCCCGATGAGCGCGCGCTCCAGCCCGCCCTGCATGAAGTCGAAGAAGTACAGCGGTCCGACCAGGACCGCGCAGATGGCGATCGCCACCAGCGCGTCGAGGTTGAACACGATCATCGGCCGCGCTCAGCCCCTGCCGGCGTCCTGGTAGAGCGAGAGCGGAATCTCGCCCAGGTTGATCGGGCTCGCGCCGAAGTCGACAGGCTCGGGCTCGTAGCCCACGTAATCGATGCCCGGCTCGGGCGACATGGTGCCCCCGCCCTCCATGAGCAGCGAGATCACGAAGTAGATCTCGCCGCTCGCGGTCAGGTCCTCGACGACCAGGTCGTAGGGCTCGTCCTTGCCGATGGCCGGGTCGTCGATCGTGGCGAAGAAGGCCGACGGCATGCCCGACGGCGGCAGGCTGGCAAAGCCCAGCGCCATGAGCTGGCGGGGGGTGCCGGTGAAGTCCGCGGGCACCGTGATGCGCGCGCACAGGCTGTGCTCTGCGGTGCACTCGGGCAGCCCGCCCGCGTCCGGGTCCGTATCGTTTCCGCCAGAGCCCGAGCACGCGAGGGCCAGGGCTGGCAGGACCGCGAAGAGGAAGAGTCTGCGCATGGCTATCCGTCCTCCTGCTAGATCAGAAAGGCCACCACCAGACCGGCGACCGTGGCCAGCCCCAGGCAGGTCCCCACGATCCGGCCGAAGCCCCAGCCGCCCGAGTAGATGGCGATGGCGGTCTTGACCACGCTGTTGGAGACCACGGCGATGGTGATCGCGATCGCGCCCACCTCGCGCAGCAGGCTGCCGGCGCCGGCCTGCTCGGAGATGGACAGCGTGATGGCGTCCACGTCGGCCAGGCCCGACAGCGCCGCCGCGGCGTACAGGCCCTGGTCCCCGAGGTAGGTCTGGGCCAGCTTGACCACGAAGATGATGAAGACGAAGAAGGCGGCGAACTTGAGCGCCGGCCCCAGGGAGAAGGGGTTCTTCAGCTCCACGGCCGAGCTGCCCCTGCCCGGGCTGCCGGCCGTCTTCTGCCTGGAGCGCGAGGCCATCACCCACAGCAAGACCGCCGAGCCGGCCGCGATCGCGGCCATGGCGCCCACCGACCAGGCCAGGCGCATGACGAGCGGGCGGTCCAGCAGCGCGACCACGACCAGCACGCGGACGAACATCGTGGCGTTGGCGGCCACGGTGGCGAAGGCGCACACGAAGCGGAGCTCGGCGTGCTGCTTGGCCTCGGCCGCCATGGCGGCCGTGACCGCGGTCGAGGAGGTCAGCCCGCCCAGCACCCCGGTCAGGCCCAGGCCGCGCTGGGCGCCCAGGATGCGGGTCAAAAAGTAGCCCACGAAGGAGATGCCCGAGATGAGCACCACCAGCAGGCCGACCTTGTACGGGTTGAAGGCGCCGTAGGGATCGAGCGGCTCCGAGGGCAGCAGGGGCAGGACGATCAGGATGACCACCAGGAACTTGAGCGTGTCGGTCAGCTCGACCCGGCGCATCTTCTGCACCGTGCGGTGCGTGAAGCGCTTGGAGGCCAGCAGCACCGTCAGCAGCAGCGCCAGCACGCCGGCCGCGTGCGGGTGGGCGCGGCATAGCATGCCCAGGGCGCAGGCGCCGATGGCCGCCGCCTCGGTGGTGATGCCCAGGCCGAAGTCCTCGGCCCGGTTGTACATGGCGATGACCAGCAGGGCGACTCCGCCCAGGGCCACCGGCGCGAGCAGGGGGAGCTTCTCGCCCGCCAGCGCGGCCGCGAAGCCGACCAGCGAGAGCACGGCAAAGGTCCGGATGCCGAGGAACTCGCCCTCGGCCTCGCCCGCACCCGCCAGCTTGGAGCTGATGGGCGCGCCCTCGTCGTCCGACTCGTCCCGCGCGCTTCGCGCCCGGCCCTGCGTGTGGACGAGCGAGCGCTCGAGGCCGATCAGCAGCCCGACGCCCAGGGCGTAAGCCATCTGAACGAAGAGACCGACGCTGAGCTCCATGAGCGGGATCCTCCCAGAACGTGCGGATGCTTGTCAAACCCGGAGGCGATCGAGATCGTTGCACCGTGGCGGCGAGACAGAGCGGACAGCTCCGGATCATTTTTGCTGGACCGGGGGACAGGCCTGTTCCTAGGATGGCCCATGGCGAGCGAGCTGCTGACCGTCTCGGGCTCGGAGCTGGCCCGGCGCATCCGCAGGGGCGAGCTGAGCTCGAGCCAGGCGGTCGACGTGCACATCGAGCAGGTCCGGCGCGTGAACCCCGCCCTGAACGCGCTGGTGCGCGATCGCTTCAGCCATGCCCGGGCCGAGGCCCGGGCCGCGGATGCGCACCTGGCGGAGAGCCGTGAAGACCTGCCGCCTTTCTTCGGGGTGCCCTGCAGCATCAAGGAGTCCTTCGCCCTGACCGGCATGCCCCAGACGGCCGGCCTGGTCAGCAGGCGCGGGCGGCTCGCCACCTCGGACGCACCGGCCGTCGCCCGGCTGCGGGCCGCGGGCGCCATCCCGATCGGCGTGACCAACGTGAGCGAGCTCTGCATGTGGCTGGAGTCCGACAACGCGATCTATGGCCGCAGCCGCAATCCCTACGATCCGGCGCGGATCGTGGGCGGGAGCTCGGGCGGCGAGGGGGCGCTGGTCAGCGCGGGCGGCTCGCCGTTCGGCCTGGGCGCCGACGTGGGCGGCTCGATCCGCATGCCGGCCTTCTTCAACGGGGTCTTCGGCCACAAGCCCTCGGTCGGCCTGGTGCCCAACACCGGCCAGTTCCCCCAGGCCCTCGGCCCGGCCGGGCGCCTGCTCGGCACCGGGCCCATCTGCCGGCGGGCCGAGGATCTCTGGCCCCTGCTCGAGGTCCTGGCCGGGCCGGACGGCCGGGATCCGGCCTGCCGGGAGATGGCGCTCGGCGAGCCGGGCAGCGTGCGGATCGACGCCCTGCGCGTGCTCGACGTGCGCGGCGACGGCCGACACCCGGTCTCGGACGAGCTGCTGGCCGCCCAGGACCGGGCCTGCCGGGCCCTGGCCGCGCGCGGCGCGACGATCGAGCCCGCGCGCTTCGAGGGTCTCGCCCGAGGCTTCTTCATCTGGGCGGCGAGGATGAGCGCCAATGCGCACAGCTACAGGCAGCTGCTCGGCGGGGACGGGCCGCCGGTCCGGCCCGTGCGCGAGCTCGCGCGCTGGGCGCTCGGCCGCTCGCCGCACACCCTGCCGTCGCTGGGCCTGGCGCTGCTCGAGCAGGTCCCGCTCAGCGAGAGCATGCGCCAGGGCTTCCTCGAGGCGGGCCGGGCGCTCGGCGCGGCGCTCGGGTCCAGGCTCGGCGAGCGCTGCGTGATGCTCTACCCGTCTCACCCGCGGCCGGCCCCCCGGCACGCAGAGCCCTTGCTGCATCCCTTCGACTGGATCTACACCGGCATCTTCAACGCCCTCGAGCTCCCGGTCAGCCAGGTGCCGCTCGGGTTGGGCCGGGCGGGGCTTCCGCTGGGCGTCCAGGTCGTCGGCGCCGATGCCTGCGATCACGTCACCGTGGCCGTGGCCCTGGCGCTCGAGCGGGATCTCGGCGGCTGGGTGCCGCCCTGGGAGGCCGATCAGGGATCGCCGTCTTGCGGCTCTGCCCGCAGATCGTAGACCAGCACGATGGGCACCTCGTCGATGTAGAGCCCGTGCAGGATGCGGGCGTGACCGGCCTCGTGCCAGGCCTGGTACTCGACGTCGGCGAACTCCCGGTGGACCTGGTAGGCGATGAAGTCGGCCGTCTGGGGCGACCAGGCGGTGCGGATGTCGGGCCGCAGCAGCCCGTCGCGCTTGTAGGCCCGGATGCTCTCGCCGGTCACCTCGTGCAGGTAGAGCCGGGCCTTGGGGGGCAGGTTATCGTTGATGAAGGGCAGCACGCCGGTGACGTTGTTCGACCAGTACTGGCGCTGCATGCCGAGCTCGGCCGCGCCGGCCACCCCGCCGGCCAGCTCGTTGTAGAAGGAGCTGCCGTAAGGGCCGAGGTGGATGAGCCCGAGCAGCGATGGCAGCAGCGCGAGCGCGGCCGCGAGGGCGAACACGGGATGTCGTGCCCGAGCGGCGCTGCGCGGTCGGGCGCGGCGCAGCCAGCGCGCGGGCAGGGCGGCCAGCATGCGCTCGAGGGCCAGGCCGCCGAGCAGGCACGCGAAGGGCATGGCGTGCATCCAGTGCTTGATCCCGCCGAAGATGGGCACGCTCGGCACGGCGATCACGAGCACGGGCACGAGGGCGTTGAGAAGCAGCATCCAGCCGTCCCAGGCATCCAGGCCGTAGTCGGCCTGGTCCTGGCCTGAGCGGCTCCGGTGCGGGTAGATGCCGGCCAGGCGCAGCAGCGCGCCGCCGATGCTTCGCAGCGGACGGCCCAGGCGGCAGCCGGCTGCGCCGAAGAAGCCCCACACGCCCAGCACCAGCGTGGGCAGCGGCAGCGTGAGCGCCGTGAGTGCGAAGGGGTAGAACCAGGGGAAGGGCGGCTCGGTGAGCAGACGGCCGAAGTACTCCCAGGGGTAGTGGACGTGATGGAGGTGGAAGCCGAAGTACCAGCCGATGCGCTCGGCGGTGTGGTGCCAGAGGAAGGGCCAGTGCACGATGAAGACGAGCGGGCCCAGGATCAGCATGGAGAAGAAGGCCAGCGGGATGCGCGGGAAGAGCACGCCGCGGCGAGAGGCGGAGAACTCCTTGCCGGACACGATCAGCCAGTGCACGACCAGGATCGCCGGGATGAAGAAGGAGTTGTGCTTGATGCCCAGCGCCAGGCCCCAGATCGCGCCGCACAGGACGCCCCAGGCGAGCGAGCCCCGCGCCTTGCGATAGGCCAGGATCACCGCCAGCCAGATGGCCACGGCCGGCATGTCGAAGCAGGCGAGCTGGGCGTGGTAGAAATGGCGCGGTGCCAGGATGAAGGCCAGGGCCGCGAACAGGCCCACCCGCCGGCTGGCCACGGCCGCGCCCAGCAGGAAGGTCAGGCAGGCGGCCAGGGCCGCGAAGAGGTGGGCCGGAAGCCGCATGGCGCGCGCGTACAGGCCGTGCTGCTCGGCCGGCCAGGCGGCCGGCCTGGCGGGCTCGTCGGCGGCCAGGGCCAGGTAGCTCAGGGCCATCAGGTTCTTGACCAGCACCGGGTGCTCGCGGTTGATCTCGAAGTGGCGCCGGATGGTCGCCTCGCCGATCGCCTGGCGCGGGTCGCTCGCCAGGACGCGAAACCAGCCCGCGTAGTGCTCGGCCGCGTCGAAGTAGAATCCCTCGTCGCGGGTGTAGCCGGTCTGGGGTGCGTAGAAGAAGACCCCGGCGAAGGTGGCGGCGAAGACGCCCAGGGCGAGCAGGCCGGTGGCGCGGCGGGCGAGAAAGCTCATGGCCGCACCTCGCCCGTGAAGCAGAAGTGCCGCATGCCGATCCGCGCGGTGCGGATCCGGAGCGAGAGCTGGTGGGGCCCTGGCCCGAAGGCCCGGATGTCGATCTCGTGTCTGAAGAAGCCGGTTTCGTTGGCCTGGACGATGGTCGTGAGCTTGCGGCCGTCCAGCTCGACCGACATCTCGACCGTCGCTCCGTCGGACACCCGGGCCGCAGACGGGGTCAGGCCGGTGAAGATCACCAGGCTCGAGCCGCCCGGCACGCTCGGGTAGGTGATCTCGGTCGGCCCGTCGGCGATCGGGTGGGCCCAGATCACCTCGCGCGGATCGGTGCCCAGCTCGATCACCACCTGCCCCACGTAGGCCCAGTGCTCACGGCTGCAGATCCAGCGGTCCTCCACCCAGCGGGTGCACGGCCGTGGGCCGCTGCGGGTGTGGATGCGCACCTCGGCCTCGTGCAGCCTGGCCCGCAGGTCGAAGAGCACCCGCCGCGGCTCGCCGAGCGCGAAGCGCTGCACGCGCACTCTGCCGAAGCACTTGTCGGACAGCCGCATGGCCCGGCCGTCGGCGAACGGCCCGCCCAGCTCGGCGCTGCCCGGCAGGCTCAGGACCCACAGGCGCCGGAAGCGCGAGAGGTCCTCCGATGCCAGATCGCGCGCCGCGACGAAGTCGAGGTCGCCGAGGAACTCCCGGGCGCGGGCCGCCCACCAGGGGCGGATCGCGAAGGCGTCTCCGTCCTCCCACCCGGCCCGCACGCTCTCGGACGCACGCCGGGTGTCTTCCGGCGGCACGTCGCCCCAGGCTTCGAGCGCCCAGAACGCGAGCGCGTAGAGGCAGCAGCCGATCAGCACCGACAGCGGCAGCAGCCGCAGGCCCCTGCGGGCCATGGTGGGTGTGAGCAGGGACAAGGTCAGAAAGTATACATGACCCCGACGCCCAGTGACCAGTCGTCGACCGGTACGTACTCGCCGTAGGAGGAGGACGCCACGTCGGTGTCCAGCCGCCAGATGCGCCAGTACTGGCCGATGGCGTAGAGGAAGGAGGTGATCTGGTATCGGGCCTCGACCAAAAAGAGGCTCTTGTCGTCGAACTCGAAGGCGTCCGAGGCGCCCTCGAAGTTGTGCCGGTAGTAGTAGGCGCCGAACTGGACGATCTGGAGAGCCGGTACGGTCAGGTACATGCGCAGGTTCGAGTTGTAGGGGCCGTCATAGTCGTCGTAGGCCGCGCCCAGGATGAACCAGCCCATCACGTTGAAGGCCAGCTCGGCGTAGTAGCCGTTGAGCATCTTGTCCTGCCAGCCCAGCTCCTCGATCGCCCGGCGCTTGGGCCGGTTGCTCACCTCTTGTCCTGGCGGCCCGAAGGCACCCCGCTCGTCCTTGAAGGGATAGCCGAACTTCTGGATCTCGTAGTAGGAGTCGAAGTAGGCCGGGATGTAGTCGGACTGGAAGTAGCGGTACTCGACCCGGGTCTGTAGATCCAGGTTGATGACCGGGATGTGGAAGATCGACATGATGCCAAGGTGGTAACCGATGCCGGCATCCACGATGCCGTTGAGGTCGGTGTAGGGCGTGAGCGTGATCCAGGACAGGTCCAGGACCTTGAACTCGATGTCGCCGCCGATGATCGTGGCCGCCTTGTGCTCGGCCACGTTGAGGTTGCCGTCGCCGTCGAAGCTCGCATCGTCTCCGAAGTCCGAGCGGCAGCTGCCGCTCGCGTCGGCCAGGCAGTACGGCGCGTCGTAGTCGCTGACCACGCTGAAGCCCACGGCCAGGTTGTTGGCGTAGGACTCGGCATCGATGAAGGACCACGGCCGGACGTAGCCGCGAAATCCCAGCAGGTTGGCGATGAAGCCGTTGTTGGCCAGGGTCTCGACGCCGCCGTACTTCGTGTTGACGTCGAGCTGGATGCCCATCTTGTAGTGATCCAGGTCGGTGTTGTTGTAGTAGCGGTTGACGATCGTGCCGTGACCCAGCGTCGCGCCCGGCAGGTCGCCCACCTGGAGGAAGACCAGCTCGCCCTTGTGACCGTACCGGAAGTAGCGCAGGATCTTCAGGTAGTCGGTCCACTCGTCCCAGTCTTCCTTGCGGAGCACGCCTCCGTACTCGTCGTTTTGCGGATCGGCGTCGTAGATCTTCAGACGCAGCGGCACCTGGACGCCGAAGCCGATCATGCCGAAGTCGAAGTCGAGCCCCAGGTTGACGGTCGTGTACCAGTCGCCGTCGATCTGGCCGAAGGATGCGTCGCCCATCAGGCTGCCGAGCTTCTCGTCGGCCGGAGCGCCGGCGGCGTTCTTGATCGTGTCCGGGTCCTGGGCGAACGCGGCTGTCGAGAGCCCGCAGACGGCCAGCGCGATCAGCGCTCCGTGCAGGAGCGCCGCCGGCCTGGCCCGGCGGCGACCAGTATCGGCTCCGGGACGCCAGATCGTCGTGCAAATCAAGGAGCTGCGCCGAAGTCGAGCGGAGGCGTGGTTCTCCACGTCGAGCATCGACTTTGGCGCTGCGACGCCGAGTTGCGCGACGAGGTGGCGTATCCGGCGGCGGCTCATCGGTTGACCTCCAGGGGCTTCGGCTCCTGCTCGGGCTTGGGCGGGGGCGGGGCCTTCTCGACGAGCACGGCGGAGACATCCAGGATCAGGGTGCCCTCGAGGTGGCTGGGACCGCCGAGCAGGGTGCGGCCTCCGTTGGCCAGGCGGAGCTGCATGTTGAGCATCGGCTTGAGCTTGAGGTGCAGAGACAGCATCGGCTTCTCGCCCGAGACGTCCAGGCCCAGGAAGCGCACCGAGATGGACCGATCGCCCGGGAACTGCAGCTCCACCGTGCTGTTCATGGGCACGCGGGTCTCGAGCTTGTCCAGCAGGCGGAACTTGTCTCCCGGCATCTCGAGGAGCTCCGCCTCGATGTCCTTGAGCGCCGGATCGACCGAGCGGAGCTTCTGCTTGACGGTGTAGATGACCCGGATGGTGATCTGGGCGACCTGCTCATTGGCAGCTGCGGGCCGGAACCAGGCCACGGCGAGCATCACGAGCAAGCCGGTGTGCAAGCATCGCTTCATAGATCGTCCCCTTGACCGTCTGCCGGTCCAGTCTCATCGAAGTCGTACAGCCAGATCACGGTGGTGTGGTTTCTCGACACCGTGAAGATCATCGAGCGCTGACCTCCGTATTCCATCGAGTCGATGATCAGCTCGTTGTTTGCCCGGGCCACGCTCTCGCGCGGATGCGGCTCGTGGCGGGCCGGGGGCGTGCCCGGCTCGGGCTGCGGTGCCCGCGACTGTTCGCCGAGCAGCGGCAGCAGGACGGCCAGCAGGATCGCGGCCGTCGCCAGGGAGGTGATCCAGATGGCGCGGTGATGGTAGAGGGCCTCGCGCAACCAGATCCGCATCCGCTCGAACAGCGGTGCCGAGGGCTGCTGTGCCAGACCCTGCATCACCCGGTCCTCGAAGCCGGTGAAGTCCGCCTCGTCGACCGCTGCCTGGATGTGCGCCCGCAGCAGCCGCGACTGGGCTTGGAGGGCGTCTCGCTTCGCGCGGCAGCGCTCGCAGCGCTCCAGGTGTCGCGCGAGCCTCAGGCTCCCGCTCGCGCCCAGCTCACCATCGAGGTGGCGCTCGATCAGCTTGCCGGCATCTTCGCAATCCAGGCGGTTCATGACTCAGGCTCCCGGCGCCTCGGCCCGGCCCACCGCCGGCTCGGGCCTGGCCTGGCGCGCCTCCCGCCCCTCGCGGGCCTGGCGGTTCAGCGCCCGCTGGAAGTTCTTGCGCGCGTGATGCAGGCGGCTCATCACCGTGCCCTTGTGGATCCTGAGCACCCTCGCGATCTCCTCGTAGCTCTGGCCCTCCACTTCTCGCAGGATGAGCACCGCCCGGTGCTTCTCGCTGAGCGACTCGAATGCCCGGCCGATCCGCTCGGCCATCTCCTTGCGCTGGTAGGCCTCGTGCGGATCGGAGTCCAGCACCGTGGGCACGATCCAGGACTCGTCGTCATCGGGCTCCCGCCGAAGGATCATGTCGTCGTAGTCGACCGACTCGTGCTTTCTCTCCTTGCGGATGTGATCGATGGACAGGTTGACCACGATCCGATACAGCCAGGTGTAGAAGCTCGAGCTGCCCTGGAAGCTGCCCAGGTAGCGGTGGACCTTGATGAAGACCTCCTGGCTGATGTCCATGGCCACTTCGGGATCGCGCACCATCCCGTACGCGATGGCATAGATCTTTCGGCGGTACTTCTCCATCAGGGCCCTGAACGCTTTCTCGTCTCCCCGCCGGGCCCGCCGCACGAGCTGCTTGTCATCGGCGGCTGGCATGCAGGGCTCCGGTCCTGACGGGTCGGACGCTTGTCTCGCTGGGAGTATTCACGTCTATTCCCGGTTCGTTAATCGCCGTACCCGGGGATGCTAGCAGCGCTTTCGGCGCCGTGCAAGGGGGGCGGCTTGACACCCCCATCCCCGAGCCCATAGCGTGGGATAGGGAGGGGTCTGAGGAGTGCGATTCTGAGCCTTTCCGCAGACTTCGTGCGCGCCTTCCTGGCCGCCAGTCGCCGCCGGATCCTGGGCCGGCAGGTGGCCGCGTTCGGCCTGTCCCTGGCCGGGACGGGGCTCGCGGCCGGCCTGCTCGCCTGCCTGGGCTGCGCCGCCGGCGCCGGGCCGAGCGCGCTTCGCTGGCTGGTCCTCGCTCCGGCCGGCGGCGCGGCGGCCGGCCTGCTGGTCTTCCAGCTCGTCCTGCCCTGGCTGAGGCTGCGCCCGGACGCGGCCCTGGCGAGGCTGCTCGAGCAGCGCATGGGCGGGGACGCGCGCCGGGATCTGGTCAGCGCCGTGGACTTCATCGGCCGCCTGGAGCTCTCGAGAGCGCTGCGCGCAGCCGGGACCTCGGCGTTGCAGCAGCGCGGACGCGTCGATATGGGCTCGAGAGCGCTGCGCGCAGCCGAGGGGGGGCCCCCCGATCGCGCGGAGGGCGGTGCCGAGCCCGAGCACGAGCGGGGGTACTCGGCGTTGCAGCAGCGCGGACGCCTCCTCGATGGCTCCAGCGCAGCGCTCATGGAAGCCCACGTGGAGAGGGTCGCCCGGGAGCTTTCCGATCTGCAGCTCGATCGCCTGCTGCCGGCCCGCCTGCACCGGATCGCCTGCCTGGTCGGCCTGGCCGCCCTGCTCGCCGCCGCGGTGCTCGCGACCGCCCCCGGCGCGTGCATCGGTGCGCTTCGCGCCCTCGTGAAGGCGGAGCCCGGACCCGAGCTCGCAGCCGCTGACCAGCCGTCCTGGGTGGGCGACATCCGTCTGCGCTACCGATACCCGGCATACTCGGGCCGGGAGGAGCGGGAGGTGGAGGGCTCTGACGGCAGCATCCTGGCCCTTCCGGGCACCCGGGTCCAGCTGCGGGCCCGCTCGGACCGCCCGGTCCGCGCAGGGCAGCTGATCGGGCTCGCCGGCGGGCCGGTGCGCCTGTCGGTCTCCGCAGGGCGGGAGCTCGCCGCCGAGCTGCTCGTCACCGCGGCGGGCGCCTATCGCTTCGAGCTCGAGTCCGCCGCGGGCGAGCGCTACCGCAGCGCGCACAGCTACCCCATCCAGGTCGAGCCGGACAGGCCGCCCGCGGTCGAGCTCAAGGAGCCGGCCGAGGATCGCGTGGTGCGCGAGAAGGACGCGATCGAGGTCCTGTACGATGCGCGTGACGACTTCGGCCTGGACGAGATCCGCCTCGTCTGGCGCGTGACGGGCAGGCCCGAGGCCATGCAGCAGCGCACCCTGCGCAGGCTGGCGGGCAAGCACCAGCGCAGCAGCCGCCAGCGGATCCGCTGGGAGCTCACCGAGCTCGCGCTGGTTCCGGGCGAGCAGGTCCAGTTCTACGTCGAGGCGACCGATTCCGACACCGTGCTCGGGCCCAAGGCCGGCCGCTCGGCCACCGTGACGCTCAAGGTCTTCTCCGCCGAGGAGCACCACCGCGAGCTGATGCAGCGCGTCGGGGCCTTCTGGGAGCAGATGCTCGTCCGGCTGGCCGATCACCTCGACCAGAGCCCGGAAGTGCGCGAGTCGACGGAGCGGCTCGCGGACCACGAAGCGCTCGAGCGCGGCCTCGCGGTCCTGCTGGAGCAGCTGGGCTCCCTGCAGGCCGATCTCGACTCCGACAGGCTCGCATGGCCGCCGCTGGTCGAGGCGCTGGACTCCATCGGCCGGCGGCTCGCCGGGCCGCACCGGGATCTGGTCTGGCTGCTCGAGCGCATCCGCAAGCGCCAGGGGCTCGCCGATCTGGAGACCCTGTCCCACCAGCGAACACGGCGGGTCGAGCGGATGGAGCGGGACGTGCTCTTCCTGGAGGACCTGCTCGACCTGGAGCGGATCGAGGACCTCGAACGAATCGGGCAGGAGCTGGCCGCTGCGCGCCAGCGGCTGGCGGAGCTGATGGAGCGCTACGCGAGCTCTCCCACCGACGAGATACGCCGTCAGATCGAGGCCGAGATCGCCAGGCTCAAACAGCAGATCGCCCGCCTGGTGGCGCGGCAGTCGGAGGTGCTCAAGGGGCTTCGGGACGAGTACGTCAACCCCGAGGCCCTGGCCAGGCTGGTCGAGCAGCGCGACATGCTCGGCTCGCTGGATCGCATCCAGTCCCTGCTCAACGAGGGCCGGCTCGACGAGGCCCTGGCCGCGCTGGGCAGGCTCGGCGAGCAGATGGCCGGGATGCAGTCGGCCATCCAGCAAGCCCGATCGGGCTTCGGCTCGAGCCGCTACGGAGAGCTGGCCCGCAAGGTGGCCGACGCCCAGGCCGAGCTCGGGCAGATCGCCGAGCGCCAGGCGCAGATCGCCAAGGCCACGGGCCAGGTCCGCAAGAAGGTCCTCGAGCGGCTGGCCAAGCGCCTCGGGGGCGGGCGCTGGGAGGCTCTGCGCTCGCGCTTGCAGAGCAAGCTGAAGCAAGTCGACGAGCTGCTTCGCGGGATGACCAGGGCCGATCTGGATGCCTGGTCGCGCAGGCTCCAGGAGCGCGCCCAGGAGGAGACGCGCGGGCTCGGCGAGCTGCTCGAGGCCGGCGACCTGGCGGAGTCCCAGCAGCAGGCGGAAGCGCTGGCCGACGACGCGGCGCGGCTCCAGAGCAGCATCGAAGCCATCCGGCGCTTCGACGCTCGCCATGATCCGAAACGAGCCGGGCGGCTGGCCCAGATGCACGAGCGCGCCCGAGACGCGGCCCGGCTGGCTCGCGAGATCCAGCAGGACCTGCACGCGCTGATGCCCGGAGCCGGCGAGCTGCTTCGCCGCGCCGAGCGAGAGAAGGTCGGGCGACTCCAGGCCGAGCAGGCGGATCTGGGCCGGCGCCTGCGATCGCTGCGCGGTCAGATGCAGGCGATCGACGGGCAGATCCCGATCTTCGGTCCGCCCGCGCTCGATTCGATGCAGCGCGGCCTTGACGCCATGCGCCAGGCCGAGCAGGCCCTGCGGCGAGCCGACGCGCCCGCGGCCCACCCGCCCCAGCGCGCGGCGCTCTCCGAGCTGGAGCAGCTGCAGCGCGCCATGGAGGAGAGCTGCAAGCAGTGCCGCTCCGGCGGCATGCCCCTGCCGCTCGGACGCAGCCGGTCGAGCGGGATGGGCCACTTGCACTCGCTGCACGAGAAGGTCGAGATCCCGGACGCGGACGAGTACGAGGCCCCGGAGGCTTTTCGCAAGGAGCTGCTGGACGGGATGAAGGACCCGGTGCCCGAGCAGTACGAGCAGCAGGTGCGCCGCTACTACGAGGAGCTCGTTCGATGAGGGCGATCGCGCTCGCCGTCTGCTTGGCTGCGGCCGCCGGCCCATCTGCTGCGGAGACTGTCGATCTGCAGGCCCTGCAGTCCGATCTGCAGCGCGTCGAGGCCCTGCTGGGCGCCTGGCAGATCACCGAGGCCCGGACCCTGGCCGAGCGCCTGCTGCACGCGCACCCCGACCTGCCGGCCGTGCAGCTCGGCGCCGCCTGGGTCAAGTTCCACCTGGGCGAACACCGGGCCGCGCTCGAGCTGGCCGAGCGGGCGGCGGCCGCCTTCGGCGGTCAGCTCGAGCGCGACGAGCGCCTGGGCATGATCCGCGCCGCGGCGCGGGTCAGCGGCGGCTTCAGCCGCCACGCCAGCCCCGACGGGCGGGTCGTGGTCTGGTTCGAGCCGGGCGTGGACGAGGTCATCCTGCCCGACGTGATCGACGCCGTGACCCGTACGCTCCAGACGGTGGGCCAGGACCTTGGCCACCGCCCGGATCATCCGATCCCCGTGCAGCTGCTCCCGGACGACCGGGCCCTGAGCGACATGACCGGGCTCCGGGTCGACGAGATCCGCACCAGCGGGACGATCGCCGTATGCAAGTTCGGGCGCCTGATGATCATCTCGCCCCGGGCCACGTTGCGCGGCTTCAGCTACCTGGACACGGCCAGCCACGAGCTGGTCCACCTGATCATCTCGCAAAAGACCTTCAACCGCACGCCGATCTGGATTCACGAGGCGCTGGCCAAGTACGAGGAGACGCGCTGGCGAAGCGACGAGCCGCTGTTCCGACCCGGGCTCCACCCGGCCCGGGCGAGCCGGCTCGCCCGAGCGCTCAGGACAGGCGAGCTGATCCCTTTCGAGCGCATGCACCCCTCCATGGCCTTGCTGCCCAGCCAGGAGGCGGCCGAGCTGGCGTTCTGCGAGGTCTACACGGTGACCGCCTTCCTGCTCGACCGCAAGGGCTATGCGGGCCTGCGGCGCCTGCTCGAGCTGCTCGGCGCTGGCCGGAGCGACTTCGAGGCCATCGCCGAGGTCTACGGGCTGGACCGCGCCGCTTTCGAGCGCAGCTGGCTCGCCTATCTGCGCTCGATGCGCCTCGTCGAGCTCGCGGGCGACGATGGGGACCTGGATCGCTCGGAGCGCCGCAGCGCCGGTGAGCGGCGCCTGGCGAGAAGCGGCCGGGTGGATCTCCGGGACCGCTTCCACCTGGGCCAGCTCTTCAGGGCCCGCGGCCGGAGCCGGGCCGCGGTGGTCGAGCTCGCCCGGGCGAGAGACGAGGCGGGATCCGAGCATGCCGGAAGCTTCGTGATCCAGGACAAGCTCGGCCTGGCGCTGGCCAGCCTGGGACGCAGCGAGGAGGCCAGGGCCGCCTTCGAGGCCAGCCTGGCCGTCCACCCAAACGACCTCGATGCCCACCTGCACCTGGGCGGTCTGCTCGTCGCGCAGCAGCCATACCGGGCCTTCTTGCACCTGCGCGAGGCGCTGCGGCTCAACCCGGTCGATCCTCGCGTCCACCGCGCGCTGGTCGCGGCCGCGCGCAAGCTGGCCGCGGAGGGCGACGGACGGGCGGACTGGAAGGCGCTGGCCGCGCGCCACGAGCGGAGTTACCGCATCACAGCCCGCTACGGCGCCGGTGCGGGTCGGACGGTCGGGGTCGACAGACCGGGTCCGGAAGGCGAGATAAGCACGCTGAGGGTGATGACCCGACCCTGGGCGCGGCTGTGGCTCGACTTCGAGCCGACCGGACTGACCAGCCCGGTCTACGCGCTCGAGGTCGAGGCCGGCTGGCACCTGCTGGGCCTGGACGCCGATTGCCTGAAGAGGCCCTGGGTGGAGTGGATCGAGCTGCGCCCCGGGCAGACCTTCGTGCTGGACATGGCGCTGTGCGAGCAGCCGGAGGGGCCCTAGCCGCGAGCGTGAGGATAGCGTTGTCTGGGATATCGGTCTCTGGTAAAAGCAGCTCTCAGGAGGCGTCGCGGTGAAAGAGGCAGCCGAGCTGCGCGCGGTCGACGACCGTCAGGCCGTGGAAGAGCTGGCGCGGGCCCGCGAGCGGATGTCGCGCGAGATCGCCAAGCGCATCGTGGGCCAGCGCGAAGTGGTGGACCTGCTGTGCATCTCGCTCTTCGCGGCCGGCCACAGCCTCTTCGTGGGCGTGCCCGGCCTCGCCAAGACCATGCTGATCTCCACGCTGGCCGAGGTGCTCGATCTGGCCTTCTCCAGGGTTCAGTTCACCCCGGATCTCATGCCGGCCGACATCACCGGGACCGACGTGCTGGTCGAAGATCGCACGAGCGGCGAGCGCTCCTTTCGATTCATCAAGGGACCGCTGTTTGCGAACGTGCTGCTGGCCGACGAGATCAACCGCAGCCCGCCGAAGACCCAGGCCGCCTTGCTTCAGTCGATGCAGGAGGGGCAGGTGACCGCCGGGGGTAGGACCCACGACCTGCCGGCGCCTTACCTGGTCTTCGCCACCCAGAACCCGATCGAGCAGGAGGGCACCTACCCTCTGCCCGAGGCGGAGCTGGATCGCTTCATGTTCTTCATCGGGGTGGACTACCCGGGCGCCGAAGAGGAGCGCCGCATCGTCCAGTCCACCACCGTCGACGGCGAGCCCGTGCTGGACCGCGTGCTGGGACCCGAGCAGATCCTGGCCTTCCAGCAGCTGGTGCGCCGGGTGCCGGCGGCCGAGGCCGTCGTCGATTACGCCGTGCGGCTGGCCCGCGCTTCCCGGCCCGGCGAGCCGGGGGCGTCGGACTTCGTCCGGGAGTATGTCTCCTGGGGTGCCGGGCCGCGCGCGAGCCAGTTCTTGATCCTCGGCGGCAAGGCGCGCGCGGTGCTGGAAGGGCGCTTCGCCGTGAGCGCCGAGGACGTGCGGGCCCTGGCCCGGCCGGTGCTCCGGCACCGCGTGCTCACCAACTTCCACGCCGAGGTCTCCTCCATCTCCTCGCTTGACGTGGTGGAGCGGCTGCTCGAGACGGTGAAGCCCTGACCGGCTGCGGCGGAAAGACTCGGTCCGCCGCGGCCCCCGGGGCGAGTACCCGCCTGGGATGCGCGCTGCTGGCCGCGCTGCTCGCCAGCGCCTGCTCGGCCACCCGGCAGCCGCCCGCCGGCGCGGACGTGCGCGAGGAGCTCGCGCGAGGCGACGCGGGCTCTTGCCTGCAGGGTGGAGCCGCAGCAGACCGGCCGCGCGATGCGGGAGACGCCGCGCCGGGAAGACCGAATGCCGGCCCGGAGGCAACAGGCGAGGGCACGCCGGATGCGGGCGGTGATACAGGCGCGGGCCCGGATGCAGGCGCGGGCCCGGGCGGTGTGCTCGCCGTGGCGGATGATGCTGCCCCCATGCGCGAGGCGCGCGGGGTCTGGGTGACCCGCTGGGACTACCGCAGCCCGGACGACGTCAAGGCCATCCTGGCCGCCGTGGCCGCCGCGGGCTTCAACCAGGTCTTCTTCCAGGTGCGCGGCGCGGGCGATGCCTACTACCGATCCCGGCTGGCGCCCTGGGCCGCGTCGCTCGGCGGCAAGCTGGGCCGCGATCCAGGCTGGGACCCGCTCGCGCTGGCGTGCGGCGAGGCGCGCAGGCTGGGCCTCGAGCTCCACGCCTGGATCAACGTCTGCACGGGATGGAAGGGCGCGCAGCCGCCGGGGCGCTCGCGGCCGCGGCACCTGCTTCGCGCCCACCCGGACTGGCGGGTGCGAGACCGCCGCGGCCGGGCGCAGCCGTACGCGGACGGCGCCTACATCTTCGTCAACCCGGCCCAGCCCGCCTTCCAGACCCACCTGGAGGCGATCGTCGCCGAGCTGGTCTCCTTCTACGCCATCGACGGCCTGCACCTGGACTATGCGCGCTACCCGGCGCAGGACAGCTCCTTCGACCGGACGAGCCAGCGCCTGTACCGCAAGGCCCGCAAGCGCGAGCCGGGCCTCGATCGGGCCGTCTGGCAGCGGCGCGTGCTGGCGGACTTCGTGGGACGACTGCGAGAGCGGGCGCTCGAGGCGCGGCCCGATCTGCGGGTCAGCGCCGCGGTCACCGGCATCTACCTGGACCGCTGGGGCTGGGGCCAGGTCACCCAGGGCCTGGTCGACTTCCATCAGGACTCCCACCTGTGGGCCGAGCAGGGGGCGGTCGACACGCTCGTGCCCATGATCTACTGGCCGCCGGCAGCCCAGCCAGGCCAGCGCTGCGACTTCGGGACCCTGGTGGCCGACTTCGCGCCGCTCGGGGAGAAGGTCGGGCTGCAGATCGGCATCAACGCCGAGGCAGGCGACTACGCGGTGCTCGAGCGCGAGATCGCCATCGTGCGCGAGCACGGCCTCGATGGCGTGGTGATCTTCGCCTGGTCCGCGCTGTACGAGCGGGGCTTCTTGGATCTTCTCGGGCGGGGTGTCTTCCACCGCCCGGCCGTCCCGCCCGGCGGCGAGGCGATCACGGCTCCGGCACCAAGGACACGAGCAGGATCCAGTCGAGCTTCGGCAGCGAGGCGTGGCTGACGAGCCGCGGGCCGGTGGCGGTGGAGAGCTGCACGGCGATATCTGGATCGATGTCGCCCGCGCGCGCGCCGCGCCAGTAGCCGGCCAGCCCGGAGTCGATGGTATCGATGCGTTTGATCTCGAAGGGTACTTTCCACTTGGCCGGGTCGGCATCGTAGCGGCTGTCGACCACCACCTGCCCGTCGGCCCGGATCAGCAGGCCGTGCGCCTGGCGGCCCGAGCGCTCGGTGAAGTCGGATAGCGCGGACTGGACCGCGCGCAGCGAGAGCTCCAGGCCGACCACCCCGCGGATCTCGTCGTGGACGCGCACCGGGCTGGCGCAGGTGATCAGCAGGCCCTGGCCGCCCGCGTCCACGTGGGGCGCGATCCAGATCGGGCGCTCCGCCTTCGACTCGAGGGCGCCCAGGTACCACGGCCGGCGGGTGGGATCGTACTCCGGCCGGTCGCGGAAACGGTCCGAGCCCGGGAAGGAGACCAGCACGCCCGAGACCGCGCCCACGATCGAGTAGAGCACGTCGGGCTGGTGCTGGTGGATGCGGGCGAAGAGGCGGTTGAGCCGGCACAGACGCCGGGCGTCCTCCAGGGCGAGCTTGCGGGCTGGTCCTCGCTGCGCCCAGGGCGCCAGCTTGACCGTCGGCTGGGCGGCCGAGATGGCGTGGCCGTAGCGCGCGCTCTGGGTCATGTCCCGGGGGATGTGCTGCGGCCGGTCGAAGTCCTCCGCCAGGTAATAGCCGTCCCGCCCCGCCGGGGTGGTGGGCCGGTGGGGGATGTGGGCCGCCGGCATGGACAGCAGCTCCTCGGCCTGCTCGCGGTAGTGGGCCACGACCCACTCCACATCGGTGAGGTGCGTCTCGATCAGCGCGGCCCGGGAGGCGGTCGCCTGGGCGAAGAGCCGGCGCTGGAGCTGCTCGGTCCGGCGCTGGCTCTCGAGGGCGAGCGCGTGCTGCTTCTCCGCCGTGCGCAGGCTGTCCATGGCGTTTTGCTTCTCGCGCAAGACCAGCGTCGAGCCCGCCACGGCCATCACCATGAGCAGCAGGACGACGGAGCGGACGAGCCTTCTCTGCCGCCGGACGCGCTTGTCCTCCTCGGACCGGCGGGCCTCCAGCTTCTCCAGCTCCGACGCGAAGCCCTTGACGCGGGCGCGGATCCTGCGGCTGCGCATCGGATCGCGCGGCTCGATCTCGTCCAGCGATCCGAGCAGCTCGAGCTGGGAGCGGGCCAGGGTCAGGTCGCCCTGGTTCATGGCCAGCTGCACGTGCAGGCTGGCGACCGTGACCAGACCATCGGCTGCCTGTCGGTTGCCGTCCCAGAGACGCAGCGCCTGCCGGAACGCGCCCATGCACTCGCTCAGCTCGCCATAGGCCGAGGCGGCCGAGCTCTTGCCGACCACCGGCCGGACCGCGGTCTCCTCGTCGTCCGAGGCGATGCTGCGGCGCAGGCGCTCGAGGGTTCGCGTGGCGTTGGTCGAGATGGACAGCGACTCGTCGTGGGCGAGGTAGGCCCGGATCTCCTCCTGGAACACCTTGACCGACTGGTAGCGATCGTCGGTCTGCGGTGCCAGGGCCTTCATGGTGATGCGCGTGATCTCGCGGTTGATGTGGGGGCCGTCGGCGATCTCATCGGGCGGGACCACCTCTCCCCTGGCCGCGGCGCGGACCGCGGCCAGCACGCCCTCGCCCTGGTGCGGCGCCCGCCCGGTCAGCAGCCGGTACAGGATGCCGCCCAGCAAGTAGATGTCCGTGGGCGGCCCGAAGCTCTTCATCTCGCCCCGCGCCATCTCCGGCGCCAGATAAGCGGGCGTGCCCACGAGCTGGGGAGCGCGATCCGGATCCTTCACGAAGGGGTTGGCGTCTCCGAAGCCCATGGCCAGGCCCCAGTCCATCAGCAGCACCTCGCCGAAGGCGCCCAGCATGACGTTCTCGGGCTTGATGTCCCGGTGCAGGGTCTGCTTGCCGTGTGCATAGGCCACGGCGTCGGCCACCTTGAGCAGGATGTCCAGGTGGTCGTCGAAGCGCATGCGCTCCGCGCGTTGCTCGATCTCCTCGCGCTTCTTGCGGTTGCGGACGCTGCGCGGGTTGAGCAGCTGCTCCCAGCTGATGCCGCTGACCCGATTCATGGTGAAGAAGAGCCGTCCGGCGCGGTCGCGCGACAGGCTGTGGACCGATACCACGTTGGGGTGATCCAGCCTGGCGGTCACGTAGGCCTCGTTGGAGAACTGCTCGAGCTCGCTGTGCGTCACACTGGTCTGGCTGGACTTGATCTTGCGGGCCACCTTGATGGCCACCTCGCGGCCGAGCGATTTCTGTACGGCCGCGCAGACCACCCCCATGCCGCCGCGCCCTATGACCTTCTCCACGTCGTAGGCCGCGTGATCGAGCAACGGCTCGCCGAGGGCGAGCTCGCCCGCATCGGTGAAGGAGACCTCCTTGCCGTCCCGGGACAGCAGCTCGATCGGGATGTGGGCGGTGGCCGTCTCCGCCGCGATCATCACGCCGGTGCCCTGGTCCGCGGCGATCGAGGCGCCGACGTGGACCAGCTCCGAGCGGGAGATGGTCTGCTCGAAGGACGGCGGGACGAGCGAGGGCGCTTCCAGATCCGGATCGGACAGATCCGGCACCGAGGGCTCGGCAGATCCGTCCGCTGGCTCGCCGGACTCGGCGGCATCCTCGGCTGGCTGCTCGGGGGCCGCGCGCTCATCCTCTGGCGGGCTCTTGTCGGCCGGGTCGTCCGCGGTCACCTGGGGCTCCTTGGCTCGCCATGGAGCCTAGCAGACCCGGACCGCGGCTGGCAATCGCATTGGCGGGCGGCTAGACCTGAAACAAGCGCGTTGCGCTTGTTTCAGGCCTAATTGTTTCATAGCGCGGGCTGACGCCCGCAACCCAAGTTGGAACGGCGTCGCCACTCGGGTACAAAGGGTAGTATCAAACCTCCCTATTCC
>JAFGRB010000104.1 GCA_016935365.1 Deltaproteobacteria bacterium | reverse complement strand
TTGGTCCCACCCACTGTCTTCACCACGGATCGGTCGAACCTCTTTGGGTCACACGGCCAAAGGCCGTGGTATTCGCTCGCAATAATGTCCTACTCTGACTCTTGTGAAAGGTTCGGAGTTCTTGAAGCTCGTCAAGAAGCTCGGCCGAACGCGCGGCGTCCCTGTCGAGTTGGTAGAGCGCCGCGGCAAGGGCTCCCATGCGACGTCAGTTCACCTATCCAGCCGTTGTCGAGCGTGACCAGAGCGGCCGGTTCCTGGTGACCTTTCCGGATCTGCCCGGGGCCGCCACCGATGGGAAATCCATCGAAGAAGCGCTGATCGAGGCAGCAGACTGCCTGGAAGAGGCGATCGCAAACCTGATCGCACTCGAAGAGGAGATCCCGAAACCATCTCGCGCAAAGAGAGGACAGCACCTGATCGCCACGCCGGCGAAAATGGCGGCCAAGGCAGCGCTGTATCTCGCCATCCAAGAGGCTGGTATCAGCAAGTCCGAGCTGGCGCGGCGCATCGGCTGCGACGTGCGGGAGGTCCGCCGCCTGCTCGACCCCTTGCACGCATCGAAGGTCGACAGGATCGAGCAAGCCCTGGCCGCTGTCGGTCAGTGCCTGGCCGTGGAGATGCGCGCCATTCCGTGAGGCATCAAGCGGTCTGGCCGTGGAGCAGATCCTGGCACTCGGGATCGTCAGATGTGCAGCTCGATCACATCGCCATCTGCAAGCTGCTGGTCGCGCTGGATGCGCTGGCCGTCGAACTTGCCCTCGCCCCAGACACGGGCGAAGCGCAGGCCGTCTGCGAAGTCCTTGTGCACCTTGCGGGCGAAATCCATCAGGGTGTCTCCCTGGTGCATGATGTAGGGTTTCTGCAGATCGGGCTCCTTGCTGGGGGTTTTGGAGTAGACCCGGATGATCCGCGCCAACTGGAACACGGCCCTCCCCAGGTCTCCACGGGCATCGTCGCTAAAAGCGCTGAGCGGCAGGACGAAAAACTCCGGCTCGAAGCGCGCCTTCAACCAAGGCAGGCCTCTTGCGGCGCCAGGCGCGTCCATCTTGGCTGCCACGATCAGCGAGCGCAGCTTTCGGACCGCTGCATTCATGCCATCATCGAGCGCGTCATGGCCCACCATCTCCACCTTGCGATCGGCCAGCACATCGCAGACCTCGGCCACGTCTCGCTCCAGATCGGCTGCAGCCGAGTCGATCACCCACAGCGCAAGATCTGCAACCCGGATGATATCCGTCACCCAGAACTCCATGTGCTCGCGGCTCACAGCTGGCATGTCGACGAGCTGGAACTGGAGGTTCTCGTATGCCAGCATGGCCGGCTGTGGGCTCCGCGTGGTGAAAGGGTAATCGCCTATCTCCACCCGGGCGTTGGTCGTGGCCTCGACCAGCGAGCTCTTGCCCACGTTGGGTCCGCCCACGATTGCGATTTGGGCGGCACCTTCCCGGTCGACCATGTAGCTGAAGCCCTTCTTGCCAGACTTGCGCTCCAGCCCGTCCTTCAGCTTCGAGATGCGCCGCTTGATGTCGGCCTGCATCTTCTCGGTGCCCTTGTGCTTGGGGATGGCCGATAGCATCTTTTCCAGGCAAGCGAGCCTGGCCTGTGGATCCCGAGCTTGGCGGTACTCATCCTCGGCTGCCTTGAACTCCGGGCTGAGATTGGCGGGCATGGGTGGCCTATCTACTCGGTATTGCTGGATTTCCCGGCCTTGTCGGCCTCTTCGTCAGCCGCCTTGACTGTCTTGTCGACAGATCCAGCTCCGCCAGTGCCGGTGCCCGGCTTGCCAGTGCCGGTGCCCGGCTTGCCAGTGCCGGTGCCCGGCTTGCCAGTGCCAGCCTTGCCGGCACCGGGCTCGTCGGTGCCTGGCTTGCCGGTATTGCCTGACTTGCCGGTGCCAGGCATGTCGGGCTTGGGCTTGTCGGGCTTGGGCTTGTCGATCTTGCTTCCCTTCTTCTTATGGGCCTCGTAGCCAAAGGCAGCGGCCAGCTCGGCCACGACGCGCACGTAGTGATGGGCCGGGTTGTAACCCCACAGCGCCTTGTAGTTGGCCCGGCCGCGCCGGATGGGCTCTCCCGCGCGCCAGCCCTTGGCCTTGAGGTAGTTGGCGGCCGAAGCGAGCGCGTCGGGCCAGGCATCCAGGTCGATCCGCCCGTCCTTGTCCCAGTCCATGCCGTAGGCCCGGATGCTCGTCGGCATGAACTGCACCAGTCCTACCGCGCCAGCGTAGGAGCCCTTGACCGCCAGGGGGTCTGCGGCGAAGACCTTCATCAGGGCGCGCAGCTCCGCCCGCGCCCAGCGCGCCCTGCGCCGCATGCGCAGTGCCTGGGTGGCGAGCGAGTTGAACACCCTCATCTTTCCGCGGTGGACACCGAATCGAGTCTCGGTGGCGATCAGCCCGGCCAGCACTTGGCGCTCCACGCCGAAAGCCTTCTCCACCTCGGCCAGCAGCGCGGCCCGCTGGCTGAGGAACTTCTTGCCGGCTGCGAGCACGTCGTCTTTCAAGAAGATGGCCCGGTAGCGCTCATAGCTCAGAGCCTTCTCCGCCGGCCGCGCAAAGCGCCCGAGCACCTCGGGCTCGAGCCTCGCCCGCTCGTCGCCGAAGGCCCGCACCAGGGCGTCTTTCGATATCCCCTTGTTCGCAGCCAGGCTGTCGAGCAGCTTGCGAAGCGCGGCCCGGTCGCGGGTTGTGTCCAGGGTGAACAGCCCGGCTCGCGGCCCGGGTCCCGGCGAGATGCGCCCCTTTTCGTCGATCTCCGGGGCCGTGTACGGGAAGTCCGCCCGGCTCAAAGCGCGCACGTCCGCGATGCCGCCTCCGGACGGATCCGGCCGCGGCCCGCCCGGCCTGCGCTGGATGGTCGCGTGAAGCCGCCCGCGCACGAAGGCGCCGCTGGTCGCGTCGAGCTCGGCCTCGATCACCACCGCCCGGCCCATGGGGCCAGTCAGGTTGAAGCGCCCGTACGTGCAGAAGTTGCCCAGGCTGTAAGCGACCAGCCGACCCCGGTAGATCTCCGCGCCCCGCAGCAGGTGCGGGCCGTGACCCAGCACGAGATCCGCGCCGGCGTCGACGACCGCATGGGCGAAGCGGATCAGGTGCCCGCGCGGCTCGCTGCCCAGGTGCTCCATCGCATCCGGCACGTGTGCGGCCTTGCGGCCCTCGCTGCCGCCGTGGAAGGACACCACGACCAGGTCGTGAGATGCGGCCTGCTCGCCCACCGTGCGGACCGCGGCCTCGATGTCCAGCAGGTTGTACGAGTGCTCCGAAGAAGTGAAGGCCACCAGGGCGATCTTCCGCCCGCGCACCTCGAGCGACGCCAGCTTGCCGACCGGGCCCGAGTAAGCGATGCCCGCCTTTTCGAGCGCCTCGATCGTGCTCTGCCGGCCGGCCTCGCCGAAGTCCATGGCGTGGTTGTTGGCCAGGCTCAGCACGTCGAAGCCAGCCGTCTTGAGATTCTGCACGTAGGCGGTCGGCGTGCGAAAGGCATAGCAGTTGCGGCTGCGGCGGCACTTGCGGGTCTCGCCGCCATCGGCCAGCGGCCCCTCCAGGTTGCCGAAGAGCACGTCGCCGGCCAGCAGCCCGGCCACCGGCTTGAAGAGATCGCGACCACCGTCCGGCGGCAGAAAGTCCTTCGAGGGGAAGGCGGTGCCCATGTTGATGTCGCCCACCGCCACGAAGACGATGCCGCGGGGGCGTTTCGGGGGCATCGCGCCTCGGTCCTTCTGGTCTGCCTCGGCTTCCTCGGAGCGATGCTCACGACCGGCAGGTCGCTCCGCCTCGGTCCTCGTCGCCTCCTTGCCAGGAGGACCGATCCGCGATGCGGATCGATGGGCTGCGTTCGGGGGCTCTGCGGGGAGCTCGATCGGAAAGGGCTCGTCGATCGCGATGGCTGGGTCCGGGCTCTCACCCGCGCGGGCCGCCACGCCAATCAGCAGCACCGCGCAGCCCAGCAGCGGGAATATCGATCTCCATCGGCCACAGGCGCCGGTCACGGTGGGCAGCCCTCCTCGTCTGATCTACGGCTAGGCGCGCTGCTCGGCGACCAATCCGAGCACCGAACCCTCTGGACAGTAGCGCCTGATCAAGCGGCGATAGCGCTGCTCGTCCAGGTCGAGCGTGTCGCGGATCTGCTGCTCTGCGTGCGCCTCGTCGCAATCGCCCAGCTTGCCGAGCTCCGCCCGCAGCTCACGCTGTAGCGAGTTGTCCACTTCGTCCAGGATGTTCAGATCGGCCAAGTACTTCTCCTTGGTCAGAGCCAGATCGAGTCGGGTGCGGAAGGAGCCCTGCTCCATGATCTCCTCACGAAACTGGTTGCGAATCCGGGCCACTTCATCATCGAGGTCCAGCTCGCCGATGCGCGCCTTGAGCTGATCGATGTCGAGCCGCATCTTCTGGGCCGTCTTGGCCAGGGAACCCTTCTGCTTGTCGAGATGCCGGCAGAGGATCTCGCCTTCGCGCTTGCGCAACGTGTCCCCGAGCTTGTGGTAGTGGACTGCCCGCAGCGCGTCCTCCTCCTCCAGCGGCACACCGGGCATGCCGGCATGGGTTTCGTTCAGGCGCTTGACCAGATCGCCGCGGTCAAACTTGATCTGGTTGATGAGACCGGCCAGGATTCGGCGTCCCTTCTCCTCGTACAGCAATGCGAAGATACCGCGTGTGCCGCCGCTGTCGTGTTTGCGCTTCGTCGACTGGCGGCTGGGGGGCGGCGGAGGCAGCGGGCCCGTGCTCTCTGCCTTGTGCTCTATCTTCCGCTCCCGGTAGCGCACGCGCTGGTAGTGCAAGGCGCACAGACCACGGGCTCGGACTGGGCGGTCGCAGCCGGGCTCGGTGCAGGTCTTGCTCTGCTCATCGGTGTCCGCGGTCGGAGGTTTGCTGACCGCGCGCGGATCGGTGCGATAGACCACGGTAGGACGGATCGGGTTCCGGTTGCGCCGGATCACGGGAGCCGGACGCGGCGCCATCGGCCGGTTGGCCCGATTGGCCAGCTCTTCCTTGAATCCCATCGGCAAGCCGAGGGGCTGGCGCCGCTCCGGAGCAGCGGCCTCGTCCGCAGTGCCCGGCTGTGTTCGGCGCAATGTCGCGACCTCCTTCTCGAGCTCTGCCACGCGCTCGCTCAACGAGTGCAGAATCTCCGAAAAGCGATCCACGATCCCCGACTGGGTGACACCTCGGGTCAAACCCGCGACGATCCTGTCACTCAGCTCCCGAAGCAAAGACTCCAGCTCTCCCGTGTCCATCAGACCCATTCTCCTGTCTGCCCCCAGGCTTTGCGACCACCGACCACATTGGCAGGTATCCGTCGTCCTGACCCACCTCGCTCGCCTACGCTGCAGCGAATGCTCGGCCTCGGTCGTCCCGGCGGTGGAGCGATACGCTCTAACCCTGACAGCTAGCAGATCGATCGCGACCGGTCAAGGACGAAATCTATCCAGCTGCGGATTTTGCCCCAGAATATCCTCAGCGGCGCAAGCTCTGCACGAGCTCGCGTGCCGCCTGCAGCACCCGCGCGCCCGTTTGCGGCCCCATGGACATGGAGCGCTCGTAGTCGAAACGCTCGTCCGCCCACTGGCGCGCCGTGAGCATGTAGCCCAGCTCGTCCAGCGCCACACAGGCCACCAAGCGGAACTCGGCCGGCATCTGTCGCGCGATGGCGCGCCCCAGCTCGGGCGTGGGCTCGCCCGGCACGGTCAGGATCTGCAGCTCGCCCAGGTCCACCAGCGCCATCTGGGTCTCGAGCATGTCCGTGCGCACCGGCCGCGGATCGACCAGCTCCAGCCGGATGGCCAGCTCCAGCAAGGAGCCGGGCTGCAACGGCAGCGCGAGACGCATCGAGACGACCCGCAGGTGCGCGGGTGCGATCTCGTGCATCCCGCCGATGGTCGCGCGGATGACCCCCTCTGCCAGGGCGCCGCCCAGCTTCTCACGGAAGGCCCGGCGCAGGGGATCCGGATCCTCGGCTTGGTTGGCCGGCTCGATCATCCCGCCGGCCGGCCCGGTCGCAAACAGCGTCACGCCCCCGAGCACCCTGTCCACCTCCCGGTAGAGCACGCCCGGGAAATCGGCGCTGAGCCAGCGGTTATTGTCCTGAAGGCTCTCGGCGTGGTTGGCGTAGTGGACCAGGGTGGCGATCGTCGATCCGTCCCGGCCCGCCGCCCGGAGCACGTGGACCGTGCGATCCACATCGCCTGGCTCGCGCATGTTGTGCGCGAGGCCTTCGGGAACTTCGAAGCGGCCCGCGTAGAGACGGGCCGGACGGGCGTTGCCCACCGCCCGCTCGATCGCGGCGGCGATGCCCCGTTCCACGCGCTCCATGTACGGCGGATCGATGCCCGAGCGCACCGGGAGCAAGCCCAGCGCAGCCGGCCCCCAGAAGCCGAGCGTGTCCGGACCGGCGTGGTTGTGGGTGGCCAGCACCAGGATCCGCGAGGCGTTCTCCCGGCTGATCCGCGAGCGGATCCGCTCGACGCGCGGCAGCCCGAGCCCGATGAAGTCCACCGAGACCAGGACCACGGCCTCCGCGCCCGCATCCAGGTACAGGACGCGAGCCCAGATGTCGTCCAGCACGCCGCGCGAGCGTTTGTTGAAGCCGTGGCCTGCGATCGGGGTTCCGGCCCGCGGGGTGAGCTTCACCCGCGCTGCACCGGCCAGCAACTCGGGCCGGTCGAGTCCGGCGCGGGCCCGTCGATAATCGTCGAACCAGTAGCCGGACGCCGGACGCGGTGCGAGCGGCAGGCTGCGATCCGTGCGGATCGGGCCCGTGCAGCCCGAAACGGCCAGCAGCCATACGGCCAGCGTGCCGGCCAGCCAGCTTCCAAAGAGCCGTTCAGCGCTTCTCGTCCGCATCTCGCAAAGCCTCCCTCCCTTCGAGACGGCCCGAAGACGGAGCGATTCGACTCGCATATCTCGAGGATCCATCGCGTTGCAGGATCCCCTCTCGATACGCCGTGCGATTATCGACCGTCTCCTTCCGCGCCGAGGCGCAAATAGCTCGACCGCAGCACGGGGAACAGCCCCGCCGCTCGCTCCTTGCCGAGCAGATCGTCCAGGGCGAACTGCACCGCCCCCAGCACCGGCTCGTCTCCGAGGATCACGAAGCGCGTCTCGGGCCGATGGGCGAGGAGCTCGCGTTGGATCGTCTCGACGAGATGCGCGCAAGCGCCCCGCTGGAAGACCGAGCCGCCGAAAACCACGACCACCCGATCCGCATCTGCGAAGAGCTTGTCCAGGATGACCCGGGCCGCGCGCGCCACCTCTCGCCCCGCCTGCGTCAGGATGCCGAGTGCAGCCCGGTCGCCCTCGGCCGCCGCCTCGAAGACCAGCGGCGCCAGCGCGCCCAGAGGCAGCCGGGGGCCGCGATGATCGTAGAAGGCCAGCTCGATGATGTCCTCGACGCGCTCCAGATCGAGCCGCTCGCAAATGCGCTGTCCGAGGGAGCTCGGCTCTCCTCGGCCGTCCTCGGCCTGGATGGCCGCCACCACCGCCGCCTTGCCGAGCTGCGAGGCCGAGCCGAAGTCCCCGCTCAGGCTGCCGAGCCCCCCCACCTGGAGCGTGACGCCCTCGGCATTGCGCCCGATGGCGTTCGAGCCGGTGCCGGCCACGAGCGCCAGGCCCACCCCGTCCGGCGTGCCGGCCCGAAGCGCGATCAGGGTGTCGTTCTCGAGCCGCAGGCGAGGGCACCGCGCGATGGGCTCGACGAAGGCGCGGACGGTCTCGAAGTCCTTGGGCCGATCGGCTCCGGACACCCCGTAGCAGGCCGCCTCCAGACCGTCCAGGTCCACGCCCGCCTGTGCGGCGCGCTGCACGGCCAGACGGATCTGGGAAGCGGCCCCGGCCGTGCCGCAGTCCTGGAAGTTGGCGCTGCCGGCGCGGCCCACTGCGTGCACCTCGCCCCGCTCGTCGGCGATCACCGCCACGGTCTTGGTGCCGCCTGCGTCCACGCCCAGCACGAATGCCACCCGCGCCTCCTTCAGCCAGCGCGTCCCCGGGCCCGCAGCCAGATCTCGACCGGCACCCCGATGTCGTCAGGCGGGACATAGGGCAGCTCGATCCGCCTCCCCTCGGCCGCCGACGCGTAGCAGGCCAGCATGATCTCGAGCACCGCCTTGCCGTCCTCGCCGCTCTCCGACGGCTGGCTTCCATCGCGCATGCACTCGACGAAGTGCCGGTCCTCCTGCGGGTAGCCGTTGTTGAACAGCCACTCGTAGTCGGGAAAGGTCCAGCCCTGCGCAGCCGGCTTGTAGTCGCCGTAGCCCTGCGCCGAGAAGACCTTCAGCCCCTGGCCCCGGAGCAGGTCTGCATGGATGACGCCCGCGGTGCCGAGCAGGCTCGTCACCGACTCCATCCCGCCGAGCAGCGCCCAGCTCGACTCCAGCAGCGCGGTCTGTCCGCCGTCGAACTCCAGCAGCATCACCACGTCGTCCTCCAGAGGACCTCTCTCGCCGTGCAACACGGTGTCCATGAAGCAGGTCACCGCCTTCACGGCCGGCTTGCCGAGCGCCCAGCGGGCGAACTCGATCGAGTGGCAGCCCATGTCCATGAGGATCCCGCCGCCGGCGGCCTCGGGCTCGAAGAACCACTGCGAGTACGGCCCGGCGTGCTTCTCCTCCTGCTTGACCCGGTAGACCTTGCCGATGGCACCCTCGTCGGCGATCTCCTTGGCTCGCACGTACTTGGGGCAGAAGCACAGCTCCTCGGCATAGCACAGCAGCACGCCCGCCTCGCGACAGGTCGCGATCATCTGGTCGGCCTCTTCCAGCCTCAGGCACAGCGGCTTCTCGACGATGACGTGCTTGCCGGCGCGGGCCGCCTCCAAGGCCATCTCGGCGTGCAGGCAGTTGGGCACGCCGAGCACGACCGCGTCCACCCCGCCATCCGCCAGCATGGAGCTGTAATCCGCGAAGCTGCGCTCGATGCGCTGCCTGGCCGCGAAGTCCCGCCCCCGCTGCGTATCGACGTCGCAATGAGCCGCCACCCGCGCCCCCGGCACCTCGAGGAACGATCTGGCGTGGACGTCGGCGATGAAGCCGGAGCCGACGATACCGATCTTGATCTCCTTCATGCCTCACCTCTCATTCGCGAAGCTCGTCCGCGTGCTCGGCGATCTTCCGGATCGCCTCGGCGATCGCGTCGATCTCGGCCTTGTCGGCCATCAGCAACGGGTGATGCAGCCATACGGCTTCTCGGTATGCGGCTTTCTCGGCCACCGGACAATCGATGCGCTCGGGATCGATCCGCTCGCCGTAGCGCTCCCGGATAGCCGGAAATCGATCGGCTGTGATCGGAAAGAGCGGGCTGCGGTAGATCGGCACGTAGAAGTCGCCGTCAGCCGGCACGCCCTCGGCGCACAGCGCCTCGACGAAGCGATCCCGGCTCGCGCCGCCGAAGGCTTCCGGATCGTAGCGGAAGATATACTGGTAGCAGGCCGGGTGGGTCGTGCGCTCGTCGCGGGCCATCGGCCGCACGCCGTCCACCTCCGCCAGCAAGCCGTCCAGGTACTCCGCGTGGGCCTGCCGCAAGACGCGCTCTCGCTCGAGGTGACCCAGGCGGACCTGCAGCAAGGCGGCCTGGAACTCGGTCATGCGGTAGTTGCCGGAAAAGACAAGGCCTTCGAAGCGATCGTAGCCCGGCTCCTTGCGGCCGCAGTTGACATGGGACTGGCAGCGCTGCTCCAGCTCTTCATCGCTGGTCAGGATGATCCCGCCCTCGCCAGCGGTCATCAGCTTGGAGCTCTGGAAGCTGAACGATCCGAGCTGCCCGTGCGAGCCGACGCCCTTGCCACGCCACTTGGCGCCGTGCATGTGGGCGCAGTCCTCGATCAGCACGAGATCGTGCTTGTCGGCGATCTCGACCAGCGCGTCCAGATCCGCCAGCGAGCCCCCGAGGTGCACCGCGATGATCGCCCGGCTGCGCTCACACACGGCCGCCTCGACCGCGGCCGGATCCAGGCAGTAGGTGTCGGGATCCACGTCGGCGAAGACCGGCACGGCATTGACCGTGACCGGCGCCCCGGCCGTGGCGATCCAGGTGTAGGGTGTGACGATCACCTCGTCGCCGGCCTTCACGCCGCAGGCCCGAAGCGCCACCTCCAGCGTGACCGTGCCGTTGGCCGCGCAGATGCCATAGCGCGCGTCGTGGGCCGCGGCGAAGGCGGCGGCGAACTCGCGAGCGCGCTGGTTGGGCGCGGGGTAGCCGCCCCAGTTCCGCGAGCGCAGCACATCGACGAGCGCCTGCTCGTCCTCCTCACCGTATACGGGCCATGCGGGCCAGAAGCCGCTGAAGGTCTTCTTCCCACCTCGCAACGCCAGCTCGGCCATCGGACCTCCTCTCGAGCGCATGGGCTCTCGCCCCCACGAATACCCGGCCCCACGCCGAGGGTCAATCCCGCTGATACGGCAGCCGCCGTCTAACCCCAGCTGGCCTCGGCCTTGGCGCTCAGCTCCTCGCCCATGGCCTCGAAGTAGGCCTTGATCGAATCCTCGGTGTAGACCTCCCCGACGAGCGCCTGGATGCGCTCGGCGAAGTGGACCGGATGCAGGGAGAGGCCGGCCGAGTCGACGACCATGTCGGCCAGCTCGTCGAAATGCGCACCGTAGCTCGCAGAGCTATCGGGCACATGCACGTCCAGCGGCCCCAGGTTGTAGCGGCTCTGGTTGTGGAGCATGTCGTCGACGCTCTTGCCGAAGGACTCGAGGCCGGTCTTGAGGCCGCGGACCAGACCGATGATCTCCTGGCAGGCCCGCATACCCTGTCCGAAGCGCTCGAAGTGCAGGTTCAGCTCGGCCATCTCGGCCAGGCTGCCATCGAGGTCCGGCCGGTCTTCTCCCAGCCGCTCGGCGCAGATGCGGCAGAAGTGGCTGGCGGCCGGGTTGGGTTGGCCGCAGCGCGGGCAGGCCGGATCGGAACTCGCGGGCTCGGCCAGCTCCGGCCGCCGCACGTAGAGCAACCGCTCCAGCGCCCCGCGCTGGACGATACGCGAACGGGCCGAGGACAAATAGTCGATCTTGGTCTGCCGGGCCGCCGCCTCGGCCATCGACTCTCGCCAGTGGCTCTTGCGCTGCTGCTCGTCGTGCTCGAACTCCTCCTCGGCCAGCTTCCACTTCACGCGCAGGTCCTCTATCCGCGCGGCCAGATCGCGGTGCTGCTGGTCCAGCCGCTTCTTCACCTTGTAAAGCCGGCGCACCTTGAAGAAGTTGGCCAGGAACCCGAAGCCCGAGCTCATCTGTCGGATCCGGACGTTGTACGCGTCGATCTCGCCGAGCAGATCCTCCACGCGCGCCTTGAGCTCCTCCTCGGCCGCGTCCTGATCGCGGTTCTTCCGCCGGATCTCGCGCTCGGCGGCCAGCGACTTCGCGCGCTCCTCTTCGGCGTCACGCACGCGCGCGTCGTGCTCGGAGCGCAGCTCGGCGACCTTGGCGTCGAAGGCCTGACGCTCGGCGTCCAGGTGACGGTCCAGCTCCGCGGTGAGATCCACGGGCAGGCCGCCTCGATCCGCGCCGAGCAGCGCGGCGAGCTGCCCGAACTCCTGCTCGCGCACCCGCTCGATCTCCTGGTAGTACGTCTCGAGCTTCTCCTGCAGCTCGCAGAGCCTCGACTCCGCCTCGGCAAGCCGTGCCAGCCGTTCGTCGAGGTAGGCGCGGAAGTTCTTCAGGCAGCCCATGAGCGTCTCTCCCGCAGCGCGCAGGCTATGCACCGGCCGGGCGGACACCGAAGCTGCGACCGCGCTTGCGCCGCCTCTCCCAGCGCTGCCTCGCCCGCGGCTCGCCCGCGCCCGGCTGCGGAATCTCGTCAAAGGAGCCGGCCGCGTCCCAGTAGAGCGGGCAGGCCCCGCCGCAGACGTCCACGTCGTCGCAGTCCCGGCAGACCGGCGGCGTGAAGGCCTTCCTGCGCCAGTACATCGCCGCCCGGCTGCGATAGATCGTGTCGAAGTCCTCGCGCAGCAACGAGCCGATGCCCCTGGCAAAGGACGAGCAGGGAAGGACCTCGCCGGCCGGATCCACCGACAGGATGCCGTCGATGCAGGCACAGGACTTCGCGCCGAGCCCGTGCAGGACCGGGTTGAAGATGCAGTAGGGGATCGGCGAGTACCACACGAAGCGCACGCCCTCTTCCCGGGCCGTCGTGAGCAGCGCGGGCAAGCGGGCAGCCACCTGCCGGTAGCGCACCCCGATCGCGCGGCCGGCTTCGCTCAGGGCCTCGCCGGTGCGGATGACCATGTTCATCGACAGGGTCTTGAGGCCCATCTCGCGGGCCGCGAAGCGGATCGTCTCCTCGGCCCGGTGCAGGTTCTGCGCACACAGGGTGGAGTTGATGTGGACATGGATGCCCAGGCGCTGGAAGTGGCCCACGCCGGCCACGGTGCGCGCGTGGGCCCCGGGCCTGCCGACGATGGCGTCGTGCAGCGCCGGGTCGGCCGCCTCCAGCGAGACCTGGGCCGAGGCCAGACCCGCGTCGACCAGCTTCGCCGCGTAGTCGGCGTCAGCGGCCCGCAGGCCGTTGGTGATCAGGTTGACCCGAAAGCCGATCCGTTCGCCGCGCCGCACCAGCTCGCACAGGTCGGGCCGCAGCGTGGCCTCGCCGCCGGTGAACGACAGCGACGGCACGTGGGCCTGGAAAAAGATCTTCTCCATGACCCGCTCGACCTCGTCGGTGCGCATGAGCTGGTGCTCACCGGCGCGGTGTGGGCTCGAGGCGTAGCAGAATGCACAGCGGTTCTGGCAGGCGTAGGTGAGCGCGATCTCGGACAGGGTCGGGAAGGCCACGCTGGCGCGGTCGAAGACGCCGAAGCGCAGGTTGGGCCGGAGGCTGTAGTCCTCCGAGAGCAGGGCCCCGAGCGTATCGACGAGCTGCATGCAGTCGGCCAGCAGGCGGTCGCGCGCCACCGCCCAGCGGACCGTCAGCTCGTCCAGCAGCGCGGCCGCCTTGCGGCCCGGTCGGCCATAGAGCCCGGAGAGGATCTCGGCCGCGCTGGCGTTGATGGCCAAAGTCTTGTCGGGCCGGATCATCAGCAAGCCGTCGGCCCGCCGCACGAAGAGCGCGGTGCGGGTGCGCGCGACGAAGGCGTCGATGCGCGCGCAGGCGGCTGTCTCGGAGCCCGTCGGCCCCGACAATCGGGCGTCAGGCGCCGGGTCGATCGAGCCGCAGACGGCACTCCCCGCCGGCGATCGTCCCCCGTCAGACTCGATCGCCTGCGGCTCGCGGTTGCTGGCTGCAGGGACAGCGCCATTGAAACGCATGACTAGAAGCCCCCCGCACACGACGAGACGCAGGCCGAGTGGCAGGCCGAGTGGCAGGCGCAGGCCGAGTGACAGGCCGAGTGGCAGGCCGAGTGGCAGGCCGAATGGCAGGCCGAGTGGCAGGCCGAATGGCAGGCCGAGTGGCAGGCGTCATAGCCGACCGCGATCGCGGCGATGGCCGGCGAGAGCGCGCTGCCCCCGGCGGCGGCCGCCTCGGCCTTCAGGGCGGCCAGCGAGTCGTTGTCGAAGTTGAACAGCCGGTCGAGCTTCTCCACCGTCGCCCGCTGGCCGGGCTCGATGGCCTCGACCAGCCCCTCGGCCATCTCCTCGACCTGCTCCACCCGCCCGGAGGCGGTGCGGATCTCTCTCGATGCGCCCAGGACCTGCAGGGGCGAGTCCAGAGGCGCCTCAACGCCGATGGGCTCGAAGGAGCTCGACAGGCGCTGGAAGAAGCGATCGTGCAGGTAGAGATCGCGGTAGTGCTCATCGAAGTACGCGGTCCGCCGGGAAGCGCCCAGGCGCTCGAGCCGATTCCAGACCCCCTCGGCGCGCTCGCGCTGGGCCCGCAGCGTCGCGTCCCGGTCCGCGCGCCAGAGCTTGGCCTGCATCTCCTCGCTCAGCGCGGTCATCACGGCCCCGACACCCTCGCGCGACAGGGTTCCCTGCTCGCTCAGGGCCTCCAGCAGCGCCTTCTCTGCCGGGCGCTCGGCTCTCTGTGCATCGAGCAGCTCGAGCCTGAGCGGGTTGCGGCCCAGGATCCGGATCGCGCCCTTTTCCTGCAGGCCGAGCACGAGCAGGTTGATCGCCTTGACCGGCCGATCCAGCATCACGGCCGCCTCGTCGGCCTCCAGCTCGGGCACGTGGCCCTCTTTCCTGAAGGTGGCCACGGTGATCTCGGGCGCGATGTACTCGGGCGCCTTGCGGCGCGACAGGCGCAGCGCGAGCGCCGGGTGGATGCGCAGCACCGGAGCGATCAGCAGCCAGAACAGCCCGGCGAGCAGCAGCCAGAAGAGGCGGAAGGGGACCAGCACGGCCGTCCAGCCGAACAGCGTGCCCCGGATCGGGTGAAGCCACTTGAACTTGCCTGCCGGAAGCAGGGTGTCTTTGAGCGTCGAGGTGCCGGCGATCTTGTCGATCAGGGCGAGCAGCCAGCCCACCGCCACGAGCCAGACCAGCAGCAGCGGGCCGTTGAGGAGGAAGGCGCACAGCACCCACTCGAACACGACGGTCACCTTCTCCAGCGCCGCGTCTTTCTCGCGGGGGCTGAGCTCGCCTGTAAAGAGGTGGCGGAAGAAGAGCTCCGTCGCCAGGAGCCATCTCTTCTCCACGCCCAAGGGATCGGCCGGCATGACGAAGAACACCATGGCGCGCTCCTCGAGATGCTCGCGCTGGACGTAGCGGGCGACGAGCTGCGGCGAGTCGGCCGAGAAGCCCTCGTAGTCACGGGCGTGCGCGAATGGGATCTTGCTCCAGTCCACCGCCTGGGCGCGGAGCTCCAGGCTCTGGCCGCTGCCGACCTCGAAGCTGACCGGCAGGCCGGAGCTGTCGCGGATCGGGGCGTCGAGCGGCACGTCTCGGCCGGTGACGGGCTGGCCGGTCTGGATCTCGAACACGGCCTGTCGCAGCTTGTCGCGCTGGAAGCCCGACTCCACGCTGCGTATGGACAGCTCGATGCCCGCCCGCCCGTCGTAGTCTCCCGCGCAGCAGCTCACGATCCCGTGGAGCTGGAACAGGCTGAGCTCGATCCGCTGGCCCGGCTGGCTGTGCGGCTCGAAGAAGACGGCCTGCCGCCCGATCTCGCAGCTGCGGGTCAGCTCGCCGTCCAGGCGGACCTCGCAGCGTTGCTCTCTCTCGGTGGTGTAGAACAGCGTGCTGTCGGGCAGCGGCAGGCAGTTGCGATGCCCGTGCTCCTCGAAGCTGAGCCAGCTCACGAGCTCTGCCGGGGTGGAGAAAGTCTGCAGATCGGTGCCCAGAAAGCGCAGCGTGTAGGACTCGGCCACGAAGTCGACCCGACCCTCGGCGTGCTTGCGCTCCTCCTCGGCCGCGCCCGACTCCTCCAGGTCTTTCTTGGCCGAGAGCAGCGGGAAGGCGCCCCGGGGCACGTAACACTTGACCTCGTGGTAGCCGCGCGCCTCGATGGGCGCCTTCTCCACATAGACGGCCAGGCGTCGCTTGCCGCCCACGTCGGCATAGACGTAGGCCCACTTGGCGTGCTGGCGCTGGTTTTGCCCGTCGGGCACCACGCCGAAGCCGTCCACCATCTGCGGCGAGATGTCCTCGTGCCGGGCCACCTCGGCCGCCAGCTCGAACGGCAGCACCAGCTTGATGACCGACCGGCCCACCTGCATGCCCCAGCGGGGCGGGTTGAACCAGACCGCCGCCAGCTCCTCGCGCTTCGGACCCTGGGTGGGATCGGCGAAGCGGTAGTTGGCCCGGTAGTGCATGTGCAGCTCGTAGCGGCCCCCGGGGCGTGTGCGGAAGCCCTCGAACTCCACCCGGTAGGATCTGGACTGCTGGATGCACTTCACCCCGCGCTTGTGCTCGCCATCCTGGAGCCAGGCCCGGGTGACGTGCATGGGCTGATAGAAGGGGCCCACCTCCCGGATGAAGTCCCGCCCTTCGTTGTCTATGAATGTGAGGGTGTAGATCACGTCCGCGCCCCCGGTCGGGCGCATGAACACCTGGGCGTCCGTCTCGACGAGATCGACCGACGCGGCCGGTGCGGCGCACGGGATCAGCACACCCAGCAGGATGACCAGGCGTTCGAGGAGCGACATGGTCGATGCTCAGCTCGCCTCGTACTGGTAGACGTTCTTCTCGATCTTCTCCAGGAAGGCCCCGTGGAAGGTCAGGACGAGCTCCTTTTCCGTGATGTCCGAGCGGTAGGGGATGAAGTAGAAGATCCGGTGCACGACCACTTGCTTCGAGAAATACCGGTAGGCCTCCACGCGCTCGCTCAGCTTGCTCTTGCGGAAAGGCGGGCCGAGCAGGTCTTCGGCGTCCTTCTTGGTGGAATTGCCCTTCTTGAGCGCCACGGCCCGCTCGAAAGGAAAATCCCGGCCCGAGGTGATCTCCGGGTCGTCGACCGAGCAGCCCGCGAGCCAGGGGTGGCTCGCGGCCAGAGCACACAGGACCATCAAGGCGGCGGATCGAAGTGCCATGCTGCGCCACGATCTCATCGGACCCCTCCTCGCACGGGAACCTGTGGTCCAAAGGACATCGGGTCCACCGTACCCAGCGAGCAGCCCCGAGTCAACCGAGATCGTCCAGAAGACCGACCTGCCCGAATGCCGCCCGAAGCGCCGCACCGCTCGGCGAGTCGTAGGACTGGATCCGCCTGTACCAGTCCGCGAGCAGGCGGATGAGCTCCTTGGACGATGGATCCTTGCGCCCGCGTCGCTTGACTAGCGGCAGCAGCTTGAGCAGCCCGTACTCGAACTCCTCGATGGCGTCCATGATGCGCAGGTCCTCCAGGTAGTCGTCCGGATCGGACAGCTCGGTCGCCAGGATGTGGAAGTAGCCCTGCACCAGCCGGAAGAAGAGATCGTTGCCGGCCAGCTTGACCTTGATCCGCGCCAGCTCTCGCTCGGCCCGCGCGCAGGACGCCTCCACGAAGCTCTCCGGGTCGCGCTCCATGTAATACGGGATGTACTTCCAGGGCATGGCGGCAGAGTAGATGCCCATGGCGTTGCCGACGAACATGGGCACGAAACGCTCCCAGTCCACCTCGTAGGCACCCCGCTGCTGTGCGATCAGGCCCGTGCGCTCCATCCGCTCGAGCAGCTTGCCGGCCTCGTTCTTCGCGAGGGCACAGCTCGAGGCGATGCCGGCCAGACGCGCGCGCTTGCCGAGCAGGTGGAAGAAGATTCGCGAGGCCTTGCGGTTGGAAAGCAATGGTTCGGTGGACATGATGCCTCCTTTGTCAGCGTTGGGGCCTGGCCCTGCTCACAGACGCCAGCCCAGGAATCCGCCCAGTCCCAGGCAGCGCACGGTCTCGCCGGCCACGCCCAGATCTCCGCACAGCTCGAACCCGAAGTGGAACGGCAGGCTGCTCGGTGCCACGCAGAAGCCGGCCGTGCAGGTCAAAATGCAGGCCGCGGACAGGCTGCCGGCTCGCAGATGGCCGTCGATGCCCGCTCCCAGGCGGACAAAACCCCAGCTCTCCGGGTTGCCGAAGTAGAGCCCCAGCTCGGGAATGGCCCGGAACGCGGCTTCGGTCTGCCTGTCCGATGCACCGGTTCGCAGGGGCACCATGCAGCCCAGCTCGAGGCCCAGGCTGAACTCGGGCCGCGGCAGCCAGGCGGCGGCCAGCTCGAAGTCCACGCCCCCGCCCCACCACTCGGCCAGATCGACGAGCAGCCCGTGGGCGGACAGATCGATCTCGAACTCCGCCTGCGCCGGGCAGGGCAGCAGCACGCACAGCCAGGCGATCCGGAACGCGCGGCGCACGTCACGGCCCTCCCGTCGCGCCTGGAGCGGCAGGCCGTTTGACAAGCCGCATGCCGAGCAGCAGCAGCCCGAAAGCCGCGTAGCCGACCGCGATCCGCACCGGCCAGCTCGTCGACACCTGCCACGGCAGGCACAGGCTGCCGGACGGATCCGGCGAGTGGATCACCCCGAAGAGGCTGAAGACGGCGCAGATGCCGAGAAACGCCGCTGCGCGCAGCAGGCGGCGGTCTGCCAGGTGGGCCCCGAAGGCGCCCCAGAGCATGGCGGTCAGGATGAAGCCGTTGCCCATCACGATGACGATCTCGTGCTGCGAGGCGAGCTCCGCGGGCAGGGCGGCCGCGCTCAAGCCCAGGCCGCCCAGGATGGTGCTCCACTGGATCATGACCAGGTCGGCCACCGAGGGCAGGATCGCCAGGCCGATGGCCGGGTAGTGATGCGCCGGGCAGGATGCGAAGGTCTGGGAGATGATCTCCAGGCCCACGAAGATCAGGATCGGCACGACCGCCGCCTCGGGCAAGGCGTCGACGATGACCGACACGAAGCCGAAGATCCCCCCCAGGCCGATGAACAGCCCGGTGGCCAGCGTGTAGCCTGCACGGCCCCCCATGGCCTTGTAAGCCGGATGGCCGATGTAGGGCGTCGACTGGGCCACCCCGCCGGTCACGCCTGCCAGCAGCGTGGCCAGCGCCTCGGTCAGCAGGATGTCGCGCGTCGAGTAGTCGTCGCCCGCCACGCGCGCGCTCTCCGTGACGTTGATGCCGCCCACGATGGTCAGCAGGCCGAAGGGCACTGCGATCGGCAGGTAGGCGAGGGCGCGGCCGAGCCCGTCGACGAAGCCCAGCGTCGGGAGCGGCGGGGTGAAGCGAAAGCTGAGCTCGGGCAGGTGGAAGGCCGTGCCCAGCAGCCCACCGGCTCCCATGGCGTAGTACAGCCCGGTACCCACCAGCACGGCCACGGCCGCGCCGGGCAGGCGCAGCGGCAGGTCCAGCCGGGCCACCAGGGCGTAGAGCACCACGCCGAGCGCCACCAGGCCCACGACCGGCATCGCGAAGAGCTTGACCAGGGGCAGAAAGCCGAGCAGGGCCACGCCGATCCCGGCCAGAGAGCCCAGCAGCCCCGCCTGGGGGACCACCCGCTGGATCCAGCTTCCGGCGAAGGAGAAGGCGAGCTTGACCAGGCCGATGAAGATCATGGTGGCCATGCCGACCTGCCAGGTCACCATGGGGTCGTGCGTCTCGAGGTAGACCGGTCCGAGCACGGCGACCGCGATCCCGATCGTCGAGGGCGTGTCGAGCCCGAGCGGCATGGCGGTCACGTCGCTGCGGCCGGTGCGCCTGGCCAGCCTGAAGGCCATCCAGGTGTAGACGACATCCCCGAACAGCACGCCCAGGGCCGTGCCCGGGATCATGTGGGTGAAGATGAACTCGACCGGGTACTTGAACACGCCGACCAGGATGCCGGTCAGGATGACCAGGTTGGTGACGTTGTCGAGCATCAGCCCGAAGAAGGCGTTGAGGTCGCCCGAGCTGAACCAGGGATAGCGTGTCGGGGCCTTCGCGTCGCTCATCCTCGCCTCCGTCAAGCCCGGGCGGCCAGGAAGCGGCCGCCCGCCCGAGAGCGCAGCTCGCCCGCCAGACAGGCCGGCAGCAGGCAGCTCGCGCCGCGCTCGAGCTCGATCGCACCCGCACCCGCCTCCAGCCGACCCGCGCCCGCGATGCAGGCCAGGATCACGGGCCGCCCCGGCTCGATCGCTTCGCCGTGTCCGGGCGCGATGTCCAGCCGCTCGAAGGAGAAGAAATCGCTCCGCACACCGGGCCGCCCTGAATCGAGCGCGGGGCTTTCGATCCGGCCGTGCAGCTCGAAGCGGATCGACTCGAGCGCCTCGGCAGTATGCAGCGGGCGCGGCTTGCCGTCCAGTCCGGCTCGATTCCAGTCGAAGACCCGGTAGGTCGTGTCCGAGGACTGCTGGATCTCCGCCAGCACGATTCCGGCCCCGATCGCGTGCAGCAGGCCGGCCGGGATGAAGAAGAAGTCGCCGGCCGCCACCTCGACCGGCTGGAGCAGCGGCTCCAGCTCACCCGTCTGCAAGGCGCGCCGCAGCGCCTCCGGCTCGACCCCCGGCCGCAGCCCGAGGTAGAGCCGCGCGCCCGGCTCGGCGTGGAGCACGTACCAGGCCTCGGTCTTGGGCCGCGCCCCGCCGCCGAGCCGCGCGCAGGCGTGCGCGTCCGGGTGAACCTGGACCGACAGGACCCGGGCCGCATCGATGAACTTGAACAGCAGCGGAAAGCGCCCCTCGAGCAGATCCGCCTCTCCCAGCAGCGCCCGCCGCTCGTCGCGCACGAGCTCTGCGAGCGCACGGCCCGCGTGCTCGCCGTCGACCACCCGGCTCTGCTCGCCAGGCAGGTCCACGACCTCCCAGGACTCCCCGCAGGGACCGTCGGGCAGCCGCTTGCCCAGCAGGCTGGCCAGCCTGCGCCCGCCCCAGGGCAAGGTCTTGATGATCGGTGCGAATCGCAGCGCGGATCGCAGCGTGCCCATGGCGCTTGTCCTACCATCGGCGAGACGCTTTCGTCAATCCGAGCGGGCGTGAAGCGCTCGAGTCTCGTTGACAGCCGGCAGCCCATGGGATAGTCACAGGGAGTGCTGGAATCACCCGCCACGTTCGAGGCTTCCGACCCGCTCGCGCCGGCGAACGATGTCGTCGGCCCGGCCATGCAGGCTGTCGAGCGGGAGCTCGGCACCACGTATCGGTCCTCGGTCGAGATCATCCCCGAGATCTCGAGCCACTTGATCGAGGCCGGGGGCAAGCGGATCCGTCCGTTGCTGCTGCTGCTCTGCGCCCGGGCCAGCGGGGGCGACCCCGACACGGGCCTCGACCTGGCGGTGGCTTGCGAGCTGCTGCACAGCGCGACGCTCCTGCACGACGACGTGGTCGACCGCAGCGAGCTCCGACGCGGGGTGCCGGCAGCGCCCCGCCTCTTCGGCAACTCCGCAAGCGTCCTGGTCGGAGACTTCCTGCTGGCCCAGGCCTTGGCCCGGGTGGTCGGGCACGGCGACCTGGACCTGCTCCGGCACCTGAGCCGGGTGCTCGCAGCCATGGCCGAGGGCGAGTTGCTGCAGCTCGTCCGCTCCGGCAGCCTCGCGCTCTCGATGCCCGACTATGCCGAGATCATCTCCGGCAAGACCGCCGGGCTGTTCTGCTGGTGCTGCCGGGCGGGGGCCTCGCTGTCCAGAGACGCCGCGCGCAGCGAGGCCGCGGCCTCCTTCGGCCGCGCTTTCGGCATGGCCTTCCAGATCATCGACGACGTGCTCGACTTCGTCGCCCCGCCCGAGCTGAGCGGCAAGGACCTGGCCAACGACCTGCTGCAGGGCAAGGCGACGCTGCCGCTGCTGCTGGCCTGCGAGGAGGACACCGCGCTCCTGGCGCGGGTCGAGCGCGCGGTCCGCTCGCCGGATCTGGAGACCTGCTCGGCCATCGCGGGCCAGGTGCAAGAGGGCCAGGCCATCGACCGGGCGATCGACATCGCCCGCCAGCACGCCGATCGGGCGCGCAGCTGTCTGCCGCGCTTCGCGAGCGGAGCTGCCAGCAGCGCGCTCGCCGCGCTCAGCGATCACGTGACCGAGCGGGTCCGGACCGATCGCTAGACGGCTGCTCGACGCGGATCGTGTGCTGCCAGCAGCCCCGGGCACCGAGCCGATCGTGGGCCGCGATGTCCAGGCGCCAGACGGCCTCTCTCTCCGGCAAGACGAGCTCGATCCGGGCCCGGCCCTCGTCGTCGGTCGCCAGAGCCGGCTCGAACAGCACGAGCTCGTCGGGCCGGGCATGCTCGCAGGCGAGCGGGCCGCAGGCTCCTTCGCCGTCGACCGGCTCTCCTTTCGCGGACACCCCCGGCTCGACCGCGTCGATCTGCAGCCGGCCGAAGTCGATGGGCCCCTCGTCCGCGGTGAGCTTCCTCTTCAGCTCGGCCCGCCCCCCGTCGCAAGTCCCGGTGAAGACCAGGTCGTCCTCGCTGCCCGGCACGCCGTCCTGGCCGGCGGAGACCAGCTCCCAGAACCGCAATCGCGGGCTGTAGAGGATCTTCTCGCGAGGCGTGTCCCTCTCGCGCAGCACGAGCGGCCGGCCCCAGAGATCGCGGCTGAGGTCCGGCGCGAGCAGCCCGCGGCGCACCGCCCGCTCCAGCGCATCGGGCGGCAGCCGGTACGCATCGCGCTCGGCGTCCAGGACGCTCACTCGCCACCAGCGCTCGTTCTCCCGACCGTAGCGGCTGAGCGCGAAGAAGGCCTGCTGCACCCGCCTTTCATGCGCCTGGAGAAGAAAGTCGCGCGGCCGGAATCCGGGCAAGCCTCGCAGGCTCTCCCATTTCCTCTGCCGGCCCGAGGCGTCGGCCGCCAGCACGGGATGGGCCTCGAGCACTTCGGGCAGCAACGCCTGAAGCTGCTGCTCCACGCTGTCCGGCTCCAGCCGGCTCCAGCCCCCGCTGCGCTCGAAGAGCTTCGCGTGCAGCGCATTGCGCAGCGCCCACAGCTCCTCGAGCTCCAGCCGGCCCAGGATGCGTTCGGCGCCCAGCACGGGCCAGATGCGCTCGATGGCCTCGGCGGAGTAGGTCGATCCCAGCGGGTCGGTGGCCGCATCGGCGCCCAGCGCACCCGACTCGACCATGGCCCTGACGAGCCCCTGCCGGTAGTGCCAGCGGCCCTGGGCGTCCTGCCAGCCGACGTCCTGCGTGCGAGCCCAGCGCTTCAGCGCCTCGGCCAAGGGCCGCCGATCAGGCTCGGCGGCCGCCATCCGCTCCCGGACGGGCCGCGACCATGGCTGCAGGCCGGCGGGCCGCTCGCGGGCGAGCTCGAGCGACAGGGCGGCGCCTCGCCGCCCGAGCTGGCTCCTCGTCGGCGGCAGCGGATCGCAGCCAGCGTGCGGGGCGCCCGGCTTCGTCTCCCGCGCCCAGAGGCCGAGCAGGGCCGGCCTCGCAGACCCGGTCGGGCCCGAGACGCGCAGCCGGATCTCGGCCCGCTGCCCGGGCCGGAATACCGGCTGGTCGCGGACGATCTCGATCTCGAGGGGATCCGCCCTCAGGACCTGCAAGGCCCGGGCGTCTGCCGGGATCGTCCCGTCGGCCTCGATCCGGTAGGCGTGCAGCTCGATCCGCGCCCCGGCCAGTTCCGGAGGGATGGGAAAGCGGCTCCGGCCCACACCGCCGCTCACGGGCACGACCTCGGTGCGCAGCATCCGGCCCGCGCGCGCGAGATCCAAAAAGACGAACGGGGCAGACGGCGCGGTCCGCACGAGCACCTGCACGAGCTCACCCGCCGCGTAGATCGACCGATCGGTATCGAGCAGCACGCCCCGCGCATCCAGGCGGACGCCGAGCCGCCGCTCGGCGATCGCACCACCCTCGTCGCGGGCGACCAGGCGCAGCGCCACCCTGCCGCTGCCGCCATCGTCCCAGCCCGGCTCGGGCGTGCAGAAGAGCTCGCCGAGGCCGTCGGGGCCGGTTCGCCCTGCGCCGGCAGCCCGGCCGGCGGCGAACAGCTCCACGCGCGCGGCGGCCGGCGTGCCGTCCGGCCGCGTGGAGCGCACCAGCAATCGGTTGGGCACGCCCAGAAGCAAGCGCCTTCCCCCGCAGGCCACCTCGAGGCGCAAGCCCGCCTCGTCCGAGACTGTGCGCTGCTCACCTGGCGCCGACCCGGCCTCGCCCCGTGCGGCGGGAACGAAGCAGGCGCTCTGCTGCACCGGCACCGCCGCGCAAGTCGCCGCCTCGCAGTCCAGCACCAGGCGCACGCAGCTCGCCCCGGCGGCGTCGAGCCGGAGCTCGGCTGCCCCGGCGCCCAGAGAATCCGTGTGCAGGCCGGCAGCCGCGATCTCGCGCCCCTCGAGATCGACCGCGCGCAGTCGCAGCCCGAGCCCGCTCGCCGGACGGCCGTCGTCCTGGTAGAAAGCCAGCCCGCGAACCCGGACGGGCTGACCGGCAAGGTAGGCTCGGCGATCGGTGCGCAGGACCAGGTGAGCCCTGCGCCGTAGCCAGACCTCGCGCTCCACAGAGGCCTCCATTTCCCGGGAGGCGAATGGCGAGCGCGCCTCGACCCGCATGCGGTAAGGGCCCGTCGGCCAGTCGGGCAAGACGAGCTCGGGCGAGAGCGTGCCGCACAGATCCGTGCGCCCATCGAAGAGGCCGGCGCGCCTTCCCTGCGGACCGAGGAGCTCGATGCGCACGCGGGCCAGCGGCAAGGGGCGGCGGTCGAAGAGGCCGAAGACCGCCTGGGTGACCACCCGCAGGGAGGCGCGTCCTGCGGGCGGGTACTCCAGCCCGCCGATCACGTGCAGGTCCACGGCCCGGAGCTCATCCCGCTCCTGGGCGCCCGCGCACGGAGCGAGCAGGCACGCGACAGCCCACGCGCCCAGTCCGAGAAGCCTCGCGCCGGGGCCGAATCGGATAGTCCATCTGCGGCCTGTCAGGCGCCACCTCCAGCGTGCCCCGCGCAAGCCGGGATCGCGCATCAGCGCGGCCGCTTGAACAGGAAGAAGGAGAAGCCGGTGTCGACGACGGCGGACAGCTCGCCGGGCTCCAGGGCGAAGGCGGTCTTCTCGATCTGGAACAGCTCGGTTCCGCGACCGAAGGGCCTGCGCATCCCGCCGCCTTCCGACTCCCAGCTGGTGCTGTCCGAGTACCGCATGGCCAGCGCGGCGAAGCTCTCCCCGGCCTTCGCCCGGGCGCGGATCGACTCGATGAGCGCCTGGGCCTGCTCGCGGCTTCGGGGGGCCTCCTCGGCGCCCTTGCCCGCGTAGCGGATCTCGATCTCCCGCACCTCGATCCGGCGCACCGGCCAGCGGGCCACGATGTGGAAGCCGGTGGAGGTCTCGATCACCTCGGACAGCCCGGGCGCGGGCAGGCGCCAGACGATCGCCTCCAGCTTGGCGTGGGCGCTGCCCTTGCGAAAGATGGGCATGAAGCCGCCGCGGGCGTGGCTCTCGAGATCCGAGTGCGCCTCGGCCTCACGGGCGAACGCGGACAGATCCTCGGCCAGGCGTGCCCGGATGGCACCCGCCAGCTCGGCCGCCTCGGTCCGGCTGCGGGGCGTGCGGGGAGTGTAGCGCTTCGCAGCGTCGTGGGTCACGACGATCTCGGACACCTGGGCCTCGTCGGGCTCGGCGCGCATCAGCACGGCATAGCCCCGGGGCGTCTCGACCGGCGCCGAGACCTGGCCCACCTCCAGGCGCCGCACGGCGCGCTCGAGATCCGAATGCCGCTCGCCGGGCTGGATCACCCCCAGCCGGCCGCCTTCCGAGCTGGTATCGGAGTCGTCCGAGAACTTGCGGGCCAGCTCGGTGAAGTCCTGGGCGCGGCAGCGGGCGAGCTCGCAGAGGCGCTCGGCCCGCAGACGCGCATGCTCGCGCGTGAGCTCGGTCCGGCGGCCCGGCCGGTAGGCGCCCAGGTAGCCGACCAGGATCCAGTCCGCGGCGATCTCGCCGCTGTCCGGCTCCTGATCCGCCTGCGGCAGGCGAGCCGGGTCGGGCTCCAGCCCGTCCGCACTCGGCAGGCCCTCGAGGGGATCCGGCGGCGGCTTGCCGCACGCGACCGCCAGCGAGAGCGCCAGCGAGCAGTAGAGAATCGCGCGGCTCATCAGAGGAGTGCATACCACATCCGAGTGGCTCGGAAAAGTCCGTTCCCGCTTGCAGCGCCTGCTACGGGATCTCGATCGGGGCTGTCGCGGCCTCGGGCTCGGTGCCCAGCAGCTCGCCCAGGTGGAGGCCGACGAATCGCTGCTGGGGGATCGGCGGCTCGCCCGTGGCGAGGTAGATCGCAGGCTGATTCGGATCGAAGACCATCGCGTAGACGTTGGCGTTGTTCGCGATCGTGCCCCCGCCGTCGAAGAGATCGGGCGGGTGGGTCACGCCGGTATACGGATTGGTCGTGTCGCGCAGCACGCGCACGGCGCCTTCCAGGTCGAGATGCCCGTAGAGGCTGTCTGCGCCGTCCGGCTCGAGCAGCTGCTCGAGCCGGGCCAGGCGGGTGCGCGAGGAGGCATCGGGCCCATAGGGCTCGTGCAGCGCGGCCATGTCCGGGTGGATGAAGTGGTTGGTCATGTACAGCAAGCCCGCCTCGCCAAGCTCCCGCACGCCCATGTGGCTGGCGCTCATCTCGAACACGGCCGCCCGGCCGCTCGCCGCTTCGCTGACCAGCAGGCTCTCGGCCGTGGTGTGGTCCTGGGCGCGCAGGAAGCCCTCGGCGTCTTCCAGGCTGCTGCAGTCCTGCAGGATCTGGCGGATCATCTGCACGTGGGAGCGGCCCTGGCGGTCGATGTCGTCGATGGCGTTGTTCTCGTTCGAGGCCACGACCAGCCCGGCCTCGTTCATGCCGGAGTAAGGCGCGACGTTGCCCGGAAAGCCGATCACGGCGTAGCCGAGCTTTCCCTCGGGCCGCCGGGCGATGATGGTGGGGTGCGCGAGCAGGTAGCCGATATCGTCCCAGTCGAGAGAGCGCGCGTGGTAGAAGCCGCCGCCGGGCACGGCCGGGCCGCTGACCACGAACTGGGTGCAGCCGGCGATGATGCGCTGCAGGTGCTCGAGCATCACGTCCCCCCAGCCGAGCGCCAGGCACATCTCCTCGGTCCACTCCACGCCCTGCTCGTCGCAGGCCTCGGCCATGCCCCGGCACTCGTCGAGGATGTCGGGGTAGGACTGCGCCGCGGCGTCGTCGATGAAGCCGTGGTGGCGGGCCAGCGAGAACAGCGTGATGAAGTCCACGTCGGTGTTGACGAACTCGACCCCCTCGGCGAGCTCCGACGCCATGAGCCGCCCGTGCTGCAGGCCCATCTCGTACGGCGTGCCGGCCAGCCTGAGCACGTGTATCGCACCGCGCTCCTCCCTGCCCGGCTCGAACTGGATCTCCTGGGAGCCATCCGAACAGGCGGTGAGCAGCAGCAGCAGGCCGCCTGCGAATCCCGATCGCACGCGCATCCCTTCGCCTCCTCTCGGAGGCCGATTATCGACCAGCTGCCTGCCGGTGGCAAGCAGGCGAGGAGAGCGCCGGGGGCCGATCTGCCGGTTGACAGCTGCGAGCCGGCGTCCCTACAATGACCCGGCCAAGCCACACAAGGAGGCTTCCGATGAGATTCCGAGCACACCTGGCTGCCGTGTTCGCGGTCTGCCTGGCTGCCCCGGCCGCAGCCGGCGTCACGCTCACCGATCCGACCGGCGACGACGACGGGCCCGGCACCTACACCTACCCGACCGCCGCCGAGTACAAGCCCGGCTCGTTCGACTTCACCGCTGTCGAGATCGAGGACAAGGGCGACAAGATCCAGATCAAGCTGCGCATGAAGGTCAAGGTGACCGACCCGTGGAAGAGCCGAGACTGGCCGGTGCGCGGCAACGGCTTCTCGCTGCAGATGGGATTCCTGTTCGTGGACAAGGATCACAAGGCCGGCTCAGGCCACACCGAGGGCCTGCCGGGGCTCAACATCGCCTTTGCGGACGATGCGGCCTGGGAGAAGGTGGTCATCATCAGCCCTCAGGCCAACACCCGCCTCAAGAGCGAGATCAACCAGAAGGCCAAGTCGCTCAAGGCGGACATCGTCCTGCCGAGCAGGGTCAAGGTCTCGGGCAAGAAGATCATCGCCACGGTCTCCAAGGCCGACCTGGGCGCCCCGGCTGCGGGCTGGGGTTACCAGCTCGTGCTGCAATCGAACGAAGGCTACCCGGACAAGAGCGATCTGCTGACCCGCAAGGTCAACGAGAGCGGCGGCGAGCACCGTTTCGGCGGCGGCCGCGACGACGACTGCGACCCGCACGTGATCGACATGCTGGCCCCGCCCGCCAAGGGCGGCGCGGCCGAGATCGAGGCCCAGCACGCCGCGCTGAAGAGCTACAAGTGCGGCCAGCCCGCCCGGCTTCCCATGGTCTACCCTTGATCCGCTCCCGCGATGCGGCCTGACCGGGAACGACACATGAGACGCATCCTGCTCTTCTCCGCCGCCGTGGTCGCCGTGAGCAGCAGCGTGCGGGCGGAGACTTCCAATTTCGAGCTGGGCGGCAAGATCTACACCAAGTGGCTGTATCGCAACAACACTTCCCAGGGCGTGCTGAGCTACGGCAACCCCTTCACCAACTACGACGAGAACCAGTCCGGCGACAACGGCATCGGCAGCGAGCTCGAGATCAACATCAAGGGCCGCGTCTCGGACGTCGTCGAGGCGGGCGCCCGGCTCAAGAGCCGCTTCGGCTCCACCTGGCACGACTTCTGGGAGAACGGCAACATCCGTTACACGGAGACGAACACCTCGGGCGAGAGCATGGGCATGGATCACGCCGAGTACTTGAAGCTGCGCGGCTACTGGGTCAAGCTCAACAAGCCCTTCCCGGGCGTGAGCCACATCCACGTGGGCTCGTCCGACCTGGGCATGTTCAACCCCTGGACGGTGGGCAAGATCCGCTACATCGACCGGGACAACGCCAAGGGCATCTTCGTCCACGGCCGGCCGGTGGCCGATTTCTTCGCATACGACCTCGGGATCATCGCCCTGCCCAAGCTCTGGGTGGGCCCTGGATGGTCGACCGGCCTGGGCGAGGAGACCCAGCCGGGCTCGGTCGTGGTCTCTCCGTTCTGGACCCAGGACTGGGCCTATGCCCTCAAGCTCCGCTCGCAGCTCGCAGACTGGATGAGCCTCGAGATGGTCGGCATGATCAGCCTCGACTACGAGGCCGATATCTACGATCCCGACGCGCCCGGCTCGCTCAACCCGGCCGACGCGGAGTACTGCCGGGCCCACCCCGACGACAACAGCCGCTGCACCGATCATGCCGTCGACTTCCAGAGCCGCTACACCAACGCGGTCATCACCCTGGCCGCCGACATCGAGCCCTTCGAGGACTACCTCGTCAACTTCATCGGCGGCTGGAGCGCCAGCCGCATCAACAGGGACTTCACCGCCAACGGCGTGGCGTCGAACCAGGGATACTTCCCTATGGTCTACGACGACGTGAACGACTTCGCGACCGTGCTGCGCGTCTCGATGCTGGACGCCTTCGGCGTCGAGGAGCTGAACGTCAAGGCCGAGGGCTTCTACATCGGCGAGCACTGGACCTCGACCTTCGGCGCCCGCCGCGAGGCCGACGTGCTGCTGACCGACGGCTTCATCGAGGGCGGCCAGCTGCCCACGCTGAACCTGGCCAACGAGTTCATCGACTTCGACGAGGACTTCTACGAGTCGTGCATCGGCTGGCAAGGCGGGACGCTGCTGCTCGAGTACACCTGGGAGGCGCTGACGCTCAAGCTCGAGTCGACCTTCATCGGCTACAACACCAACGGCCAGGACCGGCCGGTCTTCGGCTGCAGCAGCTGCGAGAATCCCATCTACCCCAACTTCCTCTACTCCGAGGGCTACACCGACGTGGATCTGTACGACTACGAGAACCCGCGCAGTATCGATCGGGGCCGCGATCCGCGGAGCGTCTTCCGCGAGGACCAGGACCGCTGGACCTTCATCGGCGTGTTCTGGGCGAGCTACGTCGTCGACGTGGGCGAGGGGCTGGAGATCTCGGCCAAGTTCAAGCAGATCGTCGATCACGACGCCCGCGACACGGGCCGGTCGGACGACGACTACGCGGGCCACATCTCCATCGGCCGGCTGAGCTTCGCCTATCCGATCACCGACACGATCAAGCTCCGGCTGGGCGGCCAGTTCGACTGGTGGGACGAGGATCACCGCGAGGGCAACCCGGCGGCCGGCTACGCCTACTACCAGACCACGAAGATCAAGCCCTTCCTGCTGCTGACCTTCAACTACGGCGGGGCGGCGCTGCGCTACTACCTCGAGTACGTCTGGAAGGACCAGTGGCGCGGCGATCGCTATCCCGAGCAGCTCTGGGGCGTGTTCCGCTCCAAGGCGACGCTGGAAGTCAGCTGGTGAGGAGAGTGCGATGACGCGGAGAGCATTTCGCCCCTTCAGGGCTTCGAGATCCTCGCCTCCAGGTGACCCAGGGCTTCGCCCTGGGCTATCCTGTCTCGCCCCTTCGGGGCTTTCGTCGGACACGCAAGGCGGGACGAGTCTCGTCCCTTTCCCGGATGCCCCGTCGCCGAGCACGCGGGAACCGGGAACCGGGAACCGGGAACCGGGAACGAGGTCCAGTCGGGGCGCGATGCCACGGAGATGCGCTGGGCGATCTCAACATCTGCCCACGGCGGCCCTCGTGCTCGCCTGGGCGGCGTGCGCGGCCTGCGGCTTCGAGAGCTTCCTGGGGCCGCTGACCGGTGAGGACCATCCGGCGCCCGACGCGGGGCCGGGTCCCGTGCTCGAGCAGGCCGTCATCGAGGGCAGCGTGCCGTCGAGCTCCGTGCCCGGCCTCGATCTGCGCGATCTGCGCTTCATCGGCGGCGACGGGATCGCGCTCGAGCCGGCGGTCACCATCGCCGGCGAGCAGTTCACGGCCCGCTTTCCAGCCGGAGAACGCGCCGTCGGCGTCGTCGTCGAGATCCAGCGCGGCACGACGGCCCTGCGCGCCCTGGTGCCCGAGGCTGCACCGGGCGAGACCCGCCAGGCAGGCGACTTCGACGGCATCGACAACCGCGAGACGGCCGCCTGCCTGCTGATCGAGGCCAAGGCCTCTTCTCAGAGCCGCGCCCTGGCCAGCCTGCCGGCGGCCACCCTGCAGGCCGCCCTGGACGACCTGACAGCCGCTTCCGCCAGCGGCGCGGTGCGGACCTTCTACGACATGGTCGGGGCCATCTCGGCCTGCACGGACTGCAACCGGGGCACCGCGGTGCGCTTTCGCGCCCCGGTCGTGACCGCGAGCTACCTGGCCATCTCGAGCGGCCTGCATCCGGACTTCATCTTCGCCAACCCGATAGACTACGACGCCGACGCCGAGCGCGAGGACACGACCGAGGACTTCGACGCGGCCATGGCCGCGGCCCTGGAGGGCTTCGAGTTCCGGGCCTGCTACTGCGACGAGGCCGAGTACTACGGCGCGTGCTGCAGCGCACCGGACGGCGTCTCGGGCGCCGAGCCCGCCGAGCTGCAGCGGGCCTGCGGCGCCGAGAGCCGGCCCGTGATCCGCTGCGTCTTCGCCGTCGACTTCAACGCCGGGCTCAAGGACGGCTCCTGCCTGACCATCGACCGCTTCCGCTGGGCCGACGACAAGGCCGGCGCCAGCATGTTCTTCGTCGGCGGCATCGTCGAGAACGATAGCCCCATCTGGGACGACGCCATCAACACGGCGCTCGGCGCCTGGACGCCCAACACCCTGCCCATGTACGACGACGGCACCCACGGCGACGACGCGGCCGGCGACGGGATCTGGACGATCTCGTTCGTCCTGCCGGTGGGCCTGAAGATGGGCTACAAGTACACCTGGGGGCGCCAGGGCGAGCAGTGGGGCGGCACCGAGGAGTGGCCCGGCAACCGGCGCATCCTCGAGATCGTCGACGTCAACGGCGATCACCTCGTCGCGCGCCACGACCACTTCGGCGACGAGGCCACCAACAAGGACAAGAAGAACACCCTGCCGCCGGCCATGGGCGGAACCGGGACCGTGACCTGGGACACCGACGCCAACGCGGACGGCATTCCCGACGCCCGGGAGCGCCCCCGGGACCTCGACAACGACTGCAGCCTCGACGCCTGGTGGACCCCGCGCGCAGCCCAGCCGCTGACCACCGCCTGCGAGTGACCGCCTTCACAAGGAGGTGCATAGCTCGGCTTATCTGCCTGTTCTAAGGATCTCAGTGTGGTCATCGGGTCACATGGGCGGGATTCCATTTTGGCAGAGATTCCCAAATGGCTGCCGGGCGCAGGGGGGCGGCGAGCCGATTCCGTCCGTTGTTACGGTAGACTACAGCCATGCATCGCCCCTGGTGCAGCTCTTGCGAACGGACTTCGGCATCACGGGTAAGCGTCCTTCGAGGAACGCCCCTGCGGGCGGTCCTTGCCGGAGGGTACGATGAAGCCGGTCAAGATCTCGCTCGTCGCCGCAGCCTTTCTCGCCTGCCTGGGGCCGGACCGGGCCCGGGCCGGGACCCATTTCCTGATCGAGCCCTACAGCGGGGTGATCTTCAACCAGGGCCTCGACCGCGAGTCGCTGCTGGGGCTGGAGTCCGGCGGCCTGCTGGCCATCGGCGGCAAGCTCAAGGGCTTCCCGCCCCGCTTCTACCTCTACATGAAGGCCTCGTGGTCCAAGTTCGGCTCGGACGAGATCGTGGAGGAATACCGCCGAGCCTGTGTCCAGCGCTCCTACACCAAGCTCGTCGGGGGCCTGAGGACCGTCATCCCGCTGTTCTGGGGCGGCAACGTGCGGCTCAACCTGGAGGCGGGCGCGGGCAGCATGTTCTCGCAAAACGCATACAGCCAGGACGGCCGGCCCTTGCTGGACTACGACGAGACCCTGATCGTGGTCGAGCTCGGCGCCGGCATCAACGTGCGGCTGCTGCGCTGGCTGTCGGTCGGGCTGATGTACGACTACACCTTCGTGGCCGAGCAGGAGCGCGGCGACATGATCGCCACCATCCTGGGTGAGGCGGATCACGGCTCGGCGCTCGGCTGGTCGCACCTGAGCGCCACGCTGGGGATCCACTTCTGACCACCGGAGCCCGGCATGAAAGCCCTGCAAGCGATCAGCGCGGCGCTCGCGCTCCTGGCCTCGGCCGCGGCAGCCCGCGGGGGCATGGACAGCCCGGGCTCGGCGTCGTTTCTGCTGCTGGCCGACGACGGGCGCGTCTACCGCGACTTCGACACCCTGCCGCCCGAGGAGCAGTTCGTCGAGGGCTTCGCGGAGGCCTTCTTCAGCTCGGACGCCTCGGAGTTCGGCGAGGACGGGGCGCTCGTGTGGATCGGCTTCGAGGACAGCGATCGGCAGCGGGCCGGCACCCTGCTCTTCGACATCGATCTCCGCCGTGCGCCGGTCGACGGCGAGACGCCCGTGCCCCGCAATGCGATCCGGGCGTCCTATTCCGAGGGCGACAGCGACGGGCTCGCCTTCGAGGGCGTGGCGCTGGACGGCGAGATCTGGATCGTGGACGCGCTGTACCACTCGGACGACGAAGGCGCGCTCGAGGGCGAGTTCGTGCTGATCTTCGAAGGCCGGGCCGGCGGCAGCCGGGTCTTCATCCAGGGCCACTTCATCAGCGAGCCCTCGCCGAGCCGGACGCGCAAGGACATGGGCATCTCCGATCCGGTCGACGAGGATCACCTCTACGTGGAGACCGGCTGCAGCGGCGACGTGTACGTGGCCGACGACCCGGGATCGGGCTGCGACTGCGGCGGCGAGGACACGGAAGGCGGCGGCTGCGAGGGCGACAGCGGCGGCGGCTGCGAGGGTGACGGTGGCGAGGGCGGCGGCTGCGAGGGCGACGCCGGCGGCAGCGGCGGCTGCGACGGCGGGGGCGGAGGCGGCTGCGAGGGCGGCGGCGACGTGGGCGGCGGCTGCGGAGGCGGCGGAGGCGGCGACTGCGCCACCGCGGGCCGGGTGGGCTCGCTGCCCATGCGGGCCCTGTCGCGCCTCTTTCCCGAGCTCAGCGCGCTGGTCTTCATCGCCTGGATGCGCAGGCGGCGCCGCTAGCCCCAAAACAAGTGCGCTGCACTTGTTTTGGGTCTTAGTCACTCTCAGGGGGCTTTCGCAAAGCCCCCTCGCTGCTGGGATACAATTCCAGCAGCTTCACCCCAAAACGACCGCCCTTCGGGCGGCTAGCCCTGAAAACAAACGCGGCTTGGAAAGCCGCGCTTGT
>JAFGRB010000103.1 GCA_016935365.1 Deltaproteobacteria bacterium | reverse complement strand
TGGTCAATCATCTTGATTGCGTGCCATTTCACGGCCAAATCATGGGGTATTTTCTTTTCCTGACTTGCGCAAACCCGCACAGCAAGCAACTGGCTCAGGCGAGAGGCTCCATCCTCTACGCCTGGAGCATTCTTCCCGATCACATCCACGTCCTGGTGGAAGACGACGATCTGATCGGCTTCGTACGCCTTTTCAAGGGGCGATTGACACCATTGGCTAGACGCAGAGAGCCGGGATCGAGGCTCTGGCAGCACAGCTTCTTCGATCACGCATTGCGACAGGAGGAGTCTGTGTATCGGGTGGCTCTCTACATCTGGGAGAACCCGGTCCGCGCCGGCATCGTCGATGAGCCACACGAGTATCCATGGAACGGCTCCGAGGTGTGGCCCGACTTTCGAGACTGGTACGTCCCCGGTCGGGGATGAACCCCGACCCTACATTTTGGAACCTGAATAACACACGAGATAAAAAACGGATCGAGGGTGCGTCACTTCTCGTCGAGCGTCTTGGCGAGCTCGCTGAACCCGTGAACGAATCCGCCAAGGGCGATAGGAAATGTAGGGTCGGGGTTTATCCCCGACCGCAGAGTTTCTTCGAGATGAGAACGGATCGAAAGTGCGTCACTTCTCGTCGATCGCCCTCATCAGCTCGTTGAAGCGCGTCACGTGCTGGGGGCATTCTCGGTGGAAGTCCATCATGCTCTGCATGACCTTCCTCAGCGTGCCCTGGCTCCGATCCACGATCTTCAAGTCCACCTGCTTGAGCTGCTCCTCGCCGAGACGCGCCCGGAGTGCCTCGAAGCGCCTGTTGATCTGCTTGAACTCCTCGCGGTGGGCCTGGACATAGGCCGAGAGCTCCCGGATGGCGGCCTCGCAGTCCTTGCCGTGCTTGGGGGCGACGCCGATCGCGGTCTCGATGCTCTCGAAGCGCTTCAGGCCGATGTCCAGGAGATCCTGCTGCTCCGCGCTCAGGCCGGGCTCGGGCACCCTTTCCGCGGGCGGCTCGTCAGCGGCCGGCGGCTCGGCCGGCTCCGGCTCGCCTTTCTCGAGCGACTTGATCAGCTGGCCCAGCCGGCCCATCTGCTCGGGGCAGCGGCGCGTGAAGTCGGGTATGGTCTTCGAGACGTCCTCGAACCTCTCCTTGGCCAGCTTGTCGAGCTCTTTCTCGATCTCCCGCCACCGGTCCCGGCCGATCTCCTTCTCGATCTGCTCCAGCCGCCGCAGTTTCCGGCCCAGGTCCGCGCCGTGCTCCTTCACGTAAGCCTCGGCCTGGGCCAGGGCCTGCTCGCAGTCCTGACCGGGCTCGGCGATGAGGCGCATCATGGCGATGACGTGGTCGAGGGCCTTCTGTCCCTGCTCGCGGGCCTCCTGCTCGAGCGCCGTCTTCTCGCTGGACTCTCGCTCCTCGGGCGCCGAAGGAAGCGCGGCCAGCTCGTGGTCGACGGCCTGGTCGCCGGCGCATCGGAAGCCGCCGTAGTAGTTCCTGAGCCCGCGATGGCTGGCGAGCCGCGCGGACGCCCTGAGGGCCTGCGGCCCGGCGTCGAAGCCGCCGCCGCGGGAGACGGCCTGGTCCCCGGCCACCCACTCCCAGACGTTGCCGGCCGCGTCGCACAGCCCGTGGGGGCTTGCGCCCTGCGGCCGGCTGCAGACCGGCAGGGTCGTGCCGCTGCCGCAGCCCGGACCGCCCCGGTCGCTCATGACCGCCCGGTCGCAGGACGCGGGCGCGTCGCCCCAGGGGTACTTGCTGCCCTGCTCGCCGCGGGCCGCCTTCTCCCACTCGGCCTCGCTGGGCAGCCTCAGGCCCCGGAAGCGGCAGTAGGCCTGGGCCTGGGAGAAGTCGACGCAGTTGACCGGGTGCCTCGCCCGGTCCGCCCGGCCGCCGTTGCACCTGCCGCCCTCGCCCGCTGGCGTGCACTCGCCGGCCTGCATACAGGCTGCGTACTGGGCGACCGTGACCTCGTGGCGGTCGATGTAGAAGGCGGCCAGGTCGATCTGCCTGCCCGGCTCGTTCTCCGGGCAGGCCTCCTCCCGCTTCGGATCGCAGCCCATCCAGAAGGGTCCGGCCGGGACCAGCAGCATGCAGGCCGCGCCCTCCGCCTCGGGCGGCCCGGCCCGTGAAGATCCGGCCTGGGTGAGGAGCAGAAGGACCGCGATCCCGGCCAGCAGACTCGCGCCACCTCTCGATCCTGCTCCATCGTCCGCCATCCGGGTCGCCTCCTATCCAGCGTCACTTCAGATCGAAGGAGCGCATCAGCTCACCGAAGCGCTGCGCCTGCTGCGGGCACTTCTGCGTGAACTCCATGAGGTGTCCGATCGACTTCTTCATCGTGCCCTCGGCGCGTCCCCGGAGCTTCTCCCCCACCTGCCTCCACTTCTCCGGGCCGAGCTTCTTCTCGAACTGCTTGAGCTCCGCGTTCAGCTTGCCGACCTGCTCGAGCTTGGACTTGACGTAGGCCTCCACCTTCTGGATGGCCTTGTCGCAGTCCTGCCTGTGCTCGGCGAGGATGCCGATGGTGGCCTCGAAGATGGCGAACTGCTTCATGGCCAGGTCGAGCGCCTTCTTCTGCTCGGCGTCCAGGACCGGATCGGGCGCCTTCTCCATCGTCGGCGACTCCGCGGTCGTCGGACTCGCCCCGCCTTCCCCGCTCTCGAGCGAGCCCAGCAGGATCGCGAGCCTGCCCATGTGCTCGGGGCAGCGCTGGCCATACTCCGTCATGGTCTTCTGGACCTCGGCCATCTTGGCCTGGAACTGCGACTCGAGCTCCTTCTCGAGCCTGTCTTTCTGATCGGAGCTCAGCTCCTGCTCGAGCGCCTTCATCCGACTCATCTTCCGAACCAGCTCGGCGCGGTTCGCCTGCACGTAGGCCTCGGCCTTCTTCAGGCCCTGATCGCAGTCCTTGCCGTGCTCGGCCACGATCCGCACGACGGCCAGGATGGAATCGAAGACCGCCATGCCCACCACGCGGGCCTCCTTCTCGAGCGCCGGGTTCGGCGCGCTCTGGCCGGGGGCCAGCTGGGCCATCGAGGGCCCGCCCAGGCCCAGGAGAAAAAGAACCGCGATCCCGGTCACGAGGCAGCCGCGTGCGTCTCTCATCTGGTCGATCCCCTTTCCATCGGTTGCGCCATGCGTATCACGGCGCCCCCGGAACAGCAACAAGAGTCGGCGGGGGAAGAGCTACGGTCTGTCGGCTTCCAGGATCTCGCGGACGCGCCGGTCGCGCGCCTGGACGAAGGGGATCAGGCCGGGCACCCGCTCCGGGTCGCCCGCGGGCGGGACGTCCTGGCTGAAGGCGGCCTCGAAGTCCTCGGGCTCAAAGCCCGAAAGACTGTCCTCTCGCGCTCTCAGCCGGACGAGATCCCGGAGCGCCTCCATCCTGGCCTGGACCGCGTCAGGGTGCAGGGCCCCGTCGACCAGCGCCTGCAGCTGCTCGTGGTAGCGCTGCCCGAGCGCCTCCGCGCCCAGCAGCCTGTCGACCAGGGGCCGCGGCCCCATGCAGGTCGGCTCGTCCGGATCCAGCTCAAGTAGATCGTCGGTGAAGTGTGTGCACTTCGAGCCGTGGTAGTTGCCGAAGGCCTGGTTCAGATCCCAGGGTATCCAGCGGAAGCGCCCGGCGCTGTCCTGATAGATGTAGAGCTTGTCGCCGGTGCCGGGGTAGGAGTCCATGTTGGCGAGCCAGGAGTTCACCGCCAGGGCCCGGAGCGCCCCGTCGACGTCCAGCACGGCCTCGAGCGCCTCGGGCAGCTCCTCGTCGTCCGCCTCGGCCAGCACCCGCAGAAGCTCGATCAGCCCCGCGTGATCCGGCGCCTCCTCGTTCGTCTTCAGCTCGTGCAGCTCGTCGAAGTACGGGTAGCTCCGCAGATCGCGCCCCTCGTAGACCTGCAGGCCGCCCGCCTCGATCGAGTACAGGTTGCCCCCGTCCTCGCCGAAGCGGTCCTCGAGGAACTTCTTGTCGACCTGCTCGACGAGCGTGTAGAGCCCGGCCGGCTCCTCGTCGATCGTCACCCAGACGAAGCTCGAGCGGCTGGCCGGCACCCCGGCCTCCCGGAAGAGCTCGAGCGCCAGGGCCTCGCGCAGCTGGGTCGGATCGCCGCGGTTGTTGCGCAGGTTGACCCGCTTGACGCCGTGGAAGCGCTGCCGGGATCGGAAGCGGTTGAAGCGGATCCGATACGAGCTCTTCACCCGCGGCTTGCCCATGATCCTCAAGCCCACCCGCTCGTACAGCACCCCGTCCACCTCCAGGTCCGCCTCCACGTAGCCGATGGTGCAGCTGCCGTCCACGCAGCGCCAGTCCGCGGGCCGATCCTCGTCCCAGCAGTCCATGTCGCAGGTGCACTCCTGGCACTCCGGAAGCCCGCCGCACTGGCCCAGCTTCAGCCGCTCCTCCTCGTCGAGCCCGATCTTCCACTCCACCACGCGGTCCGTCTCGAAGATCGCCTCGTAGTCGGGCGGCAGGGGATAGGGGGGCTCGCAGGCCGCGATCACCGCGGCGAGCCCAAGCCCGACTCCAATCCGCACGCGCTCCATCTCGCCTCCTGCCGCTAGAAGGCCAGGTTCAGCTGGGCCATGATCCGCGTGGGCACGCGCCGCTCCACGTCGCTGACGTCGTTATGATAATGAATCTCCAGCTCGCCCAGGGCCCCCTCGGCGAAGAGCACGACCCGCAGCTTCGCGTACACGTCTAGGTTGAGCGCCCCGGCCAGCCGCACGACCCGGCCGGAGGCCCGATCGTCGGGATCGAAGACCTCCACCATGAAGGCCGGGGTCAAGACCCAGTCCTCTCCGAGCTTCAGGGCGTAGGTCGCGATCCCGTGCGCGCCCCAGAGCCTGTGCGCCACCTCATCCGGCCCGGCCTCCAGGTTATCGCCGTAGGCGCCCTCGAGCTGCAGGCCGAAGTCGCCGATCTTGAACCGGGCGTCGGCGCCGAAGAGGTTGCGCGTCCGGGTGATGCCCTCCTCGTCCGTGTAGAGCTTGTGGCTCGCGTCGACGGCCAGCCTGAAGCCCTTGAACGGCCGGAACTGGATCCGGCCCACGAAGTCCTTGCGCTCCTCCCCCTCGCCGTCGACGATCCCGGGACCGGTGAACACGCCGACGAAGTAGCGCAGCCGCAGAAGCTTCTTGAAGCGCCCCGAGAGCATGAGCCCGAGGTCCCGGTCCCCGTAGCCGCCGTGGCTGTCGGTGGCGATCCCGTCGCGGTTCAGCAGGCCGCGGACCGGCAGCGGGATCTCCCAGGCCGAGTCCATCTTCAGCCGGGAGAAGGGCTTCTTGAAATGGCCCGCCTGCACCCGGAAGGCATCGTGGATCGAGAGCCGCCCGTAGGCGTCCATCAGCTCCGCGCCGTCCGCGGCCTCGAGCTCCAGCACCAGCCGGACCCAGCCGCTCGGATCCCAGCGGCCGTCCAGCCGGGCCCGCCTGAGCTCGAAGCGGTTGTACCAGCCGCCGCCGTCCTCCTCGTCCTTGTCGGCGATCTCGTAGCGGGTCTGCAGCCGGCCGCGCAGGCGTATCTCGCCGCTCTCCCAGGCCCGGGCGCTCTGCGGGCAGAGCAGCAGGGCCAGCCCGATCCCGCCCAGGAGCGATCTTGCATGTACGCGCATCATTCACCCGGCTTCGGAAAGGGGCGGGCCTGCTTGATGACCAGCGCCCGGTCGGGCCAGTCGAGCTTGAACTCGGTGTCCATGGCGAAGAACGAGGCCCCCAGGAAGGGCATGAAGTGCAGGTGGATGGCCTGCAGGGCCACGGCCAGCTCGTGGATCTCGGACTCGGACATCACCGGCTCGCCGTCGGTCAAGGTCGAGTGGGACAGGTAGACCGCGGTCGCGCCGAAGGAGCTCCAGTAGTAGAGGAACTGATCGGGAAGCACCCCGGGCGGCGGGTTGGTCACGCTGACCTCCCGGATCTGCGCGTTGACGTAGTAGGCGGGCTCGTTCCTGTCGAAGACGTTGTTGGTGATGGCCACCCCGTTGGCCAGCTCCCAGGGGAAGGAGCGGTGCACCAGCACCGCCATGGCCACCCGGTCGTGGGGAATGCTCAGGATCTCCCGCTCCTCGAAGGCGCGGAAGTTGAAAAGGCTGGCCCAGACCGTCCTCAGCGCATCCAGCAGCGTCCGGTCCGGATCGCCCGGCTGGCCAGCCGCCGAGGTGTACAGGCCCGCGCCCGTGTAGGAGCCGAGGTCCTCGGCGTTGGTGCTCGAGCGGAATCGCATCCGCATGCCCGGAAAGTCGGCCAGGAGCTTGGCGTCCAGCAGCTCGGTCAGGCCGGCGTCCACCGGCGCCTGCTGCATGCGCTCGCGCAGCCTGGCCAGCTCGCAGCGCCGCACGCTCCCGTCGGCCCGGAACTCGGGATCGCCGAGCAGCGCCTGGAGCTCGGCGTCGAAGCCGTTCTGCTCCATGAACTGGCGGAAGAAGAAGAACGGCACCGCGAAGGCCCGCGGGTTGTAGATCGGCGCCAGGCTGAAGTCGTCGAAGCCCGCGCTCGCGCCCGCTGCGGTCCACAGCTGGCAGCTCGAGCCGGGTGGATGCGAGGGCAGCACGACGCAGAGCTCGACCGGCGCGCCGTCCGGCCAGGCCCGGGCCGAGACGCGAAGCTGCCGGTCGTGCACCCGGGCCTCGATCGCGACCGCTCCGGCGGGTGGCTCCAGGGACGCGCTCGCGAGCGACGTCGTCTGGCCCTGGGGATCGACCTTCGCGATCCGCAGCTCGGCGCCGTCCGTCGAGACCACGTAGTGCTCCGCGCCGGGCTGTCTCAGCAGGGCCAGCCCGGCCGCCTGGCCGGGTGTGGCGATGACGCTGGCCGCGCACGAGAAGTTACGCCAGCGCACGTCCACGCCGGCCGTATGCGGGCCGCCCTGGGCGCTCGACTGGCGCAGGAGCGCCGCCCCGCTGGTCGAGCCGGGATCGGCCGTCACCGCCCAGGCACCGCTCTCGGCGCTCCAGCCCGCCGGCAGGCCGCCCAGGTCCTGCGAGCGGTCGAAGCTCGACGAGCGGCCGCGGAAGGCGACCTTCTGCAGCTCGGCGAAGTTGGCGGCCTTGGCGCCGACGTAGGGCATGGCCTCGATGCCCACGCTGTCCAGGTCGATGAGATCCTGGACGCCGAGATCCATGCCCGGGACCTCGAGCGGCTCCGGCTTGTGCGCCTCCCACCACTGCTCGGCCTCATCGGGTGTGACAGCCTCCAGGCTCCACTCGTCAGCCCCGACGATCAAGCGCGCCCAGCCGCCCTCGAGATCGGAAATGCGCGAGTCCGCGGTCGCGCCCCGCAGGCCCATGTTGGGCGTGCCCCGGTTGCGGCTCAGCACGTTGACGTGCGCCAGCGGGGTCTGGAACTCGGCGGTGATGATCCCGGCGACCGGGCTGATGTCGTTGGGCACGCTGTCCAGCACGACGATGTCCCGCGGGCTCACGTAGATCTGCTCCAGGTCCCGGGACAGCAGGATGCGCACCTGCCCGACGCACTCGCCCGGGTTCAGCGGCTGGTAGTCGAGCCCCGCGTAGAGCTCGGCCGTGCTGATGACCGGGATGTCGGAGGGCAGCTCGGCGGCCACCGACTCCTGGGACACGGACTGGGGCAGGAAGGAGAGCCTGTCCCCGAAGAAGGCCTGCGCCCGGACCGCCCGGAACATCTTCTCGACCATGGCCGCATCGGCCGTGTCGACCGGGGTCAGATCGAGGGTGTAGAGGTCCTGGTCCTCGTGGTGATCGACCGAGCCCAGCAGGAAGCGCCGATCGGGCGTGCGGTACTCGATCGCGTTGAAGGTGTTGATGTCCGGGACCGCCGGCAGCTCGCAGGCGCGCTCGACCCGGGCGCACTCGCACGGGCAGTCCGCGCAGTCGGGATCGAGCTCGCAGTCGCACGTTCCTCCGCAGTCCGGGCTGCAGCCGCAGGTCCCGTTGAGGTAGGTGTACGCGAAGCTGTGGTGCAGCGGCATGCTGGCCGTGTCCTGGAAGTAGAGCCGGTCCTCGCCCGAGGCCTGGTCGATGGCGAACTTGACCGATAAGATCCCGGGCAGGGCCGTGCTCAAGGGGACCGCGGCCAGGAGCTCGAAGTCCTGCGGGCAGCCGATCTCGAGCAGCGCGGGCGGCGTGCCCTCCCCCTCCCAGACGCAGACGTAGGTCTCCTCGTGTCCCGAGCCCGGCCCGCAGGCCGCGGCCGCGGCGAGCAGCCCGAGCCACAGCCGGCCCAGGCCGGGCGCGGCCTGTGGATCAGTCGTGGAAGAAGTCGCAGGCACGGTCCGCCTTCACTTCCAGGGCCACCCCGTGGCCGTTGCCGACGTCCACCACGGCCCGCTGGAAGCGGGCCAGGCTGTAAGTGCGGTTGATGTCCGCGGGCGCCGCCAGGTAGTAGTTGACCATGGCGGCCGGCACCACCAGCTGGCCGCCCGCGTCCGGGACCTCGCAGATGACCGCCGAGCCCATGCCGGCGTGGTGCCAGGTGGGCAGGTAGAGGCGGACCCACGAGCCGTCGTCGGCCGGCGTCCAGGTGAAGACCAGGTCCTGATCCTCGTCGGGCAGCTCCTCCACACAGTTCAGCGGGGGCTCGATCCAGTCGACCCCCTGGACGGTCATGGAGAAGGCCGGCGTCACCCCGCCCGCCGCCGTCAGGGTGACCGGGGTCGCCGAAGTGAACGAGACGCTGACGTCGAAGCAGGCCTCGGCGAAGGTCAGGCTGTACTCGCCGTTGCCGTCCGGGACGATGGTCTTGGTCCCGACCGGCAGCCCGGTCACGGTCAGCGTGCCGGCCGGCGCGGTCGCGGGCAGATCCTCGCAGATGTTGTCCGGCGTGCACCACTGGTCGGCGCTGCAGCTGCCCCCGCAGTCGCCCGGCATGAGCTCGGCCATGAAGTAGCAGCCGCCCGCGATGAAGGCCTTGAACCACCGGCTGTGGTGGTTGATCGAGAAGAGCTCGCCCGGGTTGGGGAAGCTGTAGATCTGGAAGCCGGTGTAGATGCACGATCCCGACCAGGTCCCGTAGTCCGGGACCACCTTGGAGATGGGGATCCCGCCCACCAGCTCGAGCCCGCACAGAGCGGGGTCGTAGGCGCAGTCCGTGTCCGCGCAGTCGATGAGCCCGTCGCAGTCATTGTCGAGCCCGTCCGTGCAGTCGCTCTCCGGGCTCGCGCCCGGGCAGGTGCAGGCCGCGCCGATGCACACCCGCCCGTCCGAGCCGCAGGCCAGCCCGTCGCAGTGCGGATCCGCGCAGTCCGTGGCCCCGTCGCAGTCGTTGTCCATCCCGTCGGCGCAGCTCGTCTCCGCGTCCTCGCCGTAGGGGCACTCGCAGGCCTGGGTGCCCTGGTTGCAGACCCGCCCGTGCGCCCCGCAGGGGTCCTGGGCGCAGTCGTCGTCCCGGCAGTCCGGCGCCCCGTCGCAGTCGTTGTCCCGCCCGTCGCCGCAGGTCTGCTCGCTCGCCTCGTCCGGCGTGCAGGTGCAGGCCGCATCCTGCGAGCAGTCGCCGTCCTCGCAGTCGGTCAGCCCGTCGCAGTCGTCGTCCA
>JAFGRB010000102.1 GCA_016935365.1 Deltaproteobacteria bacterium | reverse complement strand
GACATCGGTTGCGGAGATCGAGAGGACCAGATAATTCACTCTGACTGTGTGAGGCGCGGAGTGCCTCGACAGGCGCATCCAGACGAGCGCGAACCCGCTACATTACGGGAAATCGAGAGGCGCCATTGTTTTCTCTCCGCTTCCCTGGGGCTGAAGCCCCAGGCTATATCCCATCGCTGCTTCGCAGCGAAAACCCGGATCTCGGAGCGTGCCAAGGCTCAGGGCGAAGCCCTGGGGCTTCCCCACAATCTCCACGATCATTTCCCAAGGCTGCGCCGGCAAAGCCGGCTTCGCCCTGGGCTTTTATATTCCGCCCCGTTGTGGCTCGCCGATCACCTCTGATCACCCCTTGTCCTTTTCTTCCCTCTAATGGTATCATCGGCCAAATCGAGGCCCGGCCCCTGGTCCAAGGAGGAGCCCATGAGGAGAGCGACGTACCCCATCATCTTCGTCGCCTGTCTCGGCTGGCTGGCCAGCACGGCCTGTGAGTGCGGCGATGCCGGCCTGCACGACGCCACGCCCAGGCTGGAGCACTACTTCATCGGGACGAGCGACTCGGCGCCGGCGCTCGAGCAGTACACCGCCCTGCCCGAGGACGATCACATCCTGGTCGACTTCGGCACGGTCGACGTGGGCCAGGTGACGAGCCGCTACCTCATGTTCCGCAACGAGGGCAACGGCGACATGCTGATGTCCGGCTTCGTCTACCACCCGGATCACGATCCCGACTTCGTGGTCGGCTGCAAGGACAGCGGGGTCTTCGTGACCGATTGCGGCTTCAGCCCGGAGAGCCCGCTGGCCGTCTCGCCCGACGACGACGCGGTCATCGAGATCGTCTTCGCCCCGGTGGAGATGGGCAGCGCGAGCGGCGGCTTCACCCTGACCTTCAACACGACCGAGCACAACACGGTGGTCGTGGACATCGTCGCCCAGGCCGTCACGCCCGAGCTGCAGGTCTGCATCTCGGACTGCGAGGGAGCCCAGCTCGATCCGGTCTGCCAGGCAGCGGCGATCGTCTGCGACGACGACGTGGGCAAGGATCAGCTCGAGGTGCTCTTCGGCGAGGCGGGCATGGACACCGAGGTTGCGCGCGATGTGACCGTGCGCAACCGGGGCGATCGGATCCTGCAGGTGAGCAAGATCTCGGTGGTCGATCCGACCCACTTCGGGGTGGATCTCTCGCAGAGCTCCCTCCCGGGCGCCCTCAACCCGGGAGACGCGCAGACCTTCCGGGTCCTGTTCCACCCTGACTGGGGCGGGGATCACTCGACGTACTTGCTGATCGACTCCAACGACTACAGCGAGCCCCAGCTCGAGGTCATGCTCAAGGGCCGGGGCATCGCGCCGCGGGTCTGCCCCGATCCGCTGGCGGTGGACTTCGGCACCGTGGCCACCGGCGCGCCGGTGGTGGAGACCGTGGTCCTGGAGAGCTGCGGGCTCGAGACCTTGCGGATCGACAACGTCCAGCTGAGCGACGGATCGAGCGCCGACTACTCGCTGCTCGGCCTGCCGGGCTTCCCGCAGTACATCGACCCGGGCAATCGGCTCGAGGTCCAGGTGCAGTACTACCCGATGTCCAACGGCTCCGACTGGGGCTCGATGGAGATCTACTCCAACGACCAGTCGGCCGACGAGACCGGCTACACCGGCGCGGTGGAGATCACCGGCCGGGCCCTGGACTCCGCCTGCGACATCCAGGTCGAGCCCTTTGCGGTCAACTTCGGGCCCACCCTGGTCTTCGAGGTGGGCACGGTCAACCTGCGCATCACGAACGTGGGCAACTCGAGCTGCACCCTGGAGAGCATGGAGATCACGACCAACAGCGCCGACGACGAGTACAGCCTGGGAACCATCCCTCCGGGCAACACGGTCTTCCTGCCCGGCGATGCGCTCTTCGCCGACGTGGTCTACACACCGACCAACATCGGCCAGGACGTGGGCACGCTCAGCCTCTTCGGCAACGACAAGGACACCGACGAGATCCGGGTCGACCTCAACGGCTTCGGAGCCCCCGGCGGGGACGGGCCGATCGCGGTCTGCTCGGTGCGCCCGACCCAGGCGAGCGCCTTCGACACCCTGGTCTGGGACGGATCGGCCAGCTACGACAACGACGCGAACCGGAGGATCGTCGAGTACCGCTGGCGCCTGATCCTGCGCCCCCCCGGCTCGGCCGCCACCCTCCAGGGCAGCGGCGCGGTCCAGAGCACCCAGACCGACCTGGCGGGCACCTACACGGCCGAGCTCATCGTGGTCAACGACATCGGGCAGCAGAGCATGCCCTGCAACGCCACCGCCCAGGTCACGCCAAGCCAGGACCTGTGGATCGAGATGTACTGGACGCACTCCGGCGACGACATGGACCTGCACATGCTGGCGCCCAACGGCTTGCCCCGCACCCGGACCGACTGCTACTACGCCAACTGCGTCTACACCCACCCGGACTGGGGCGTGACCGGCAACACCGGAGACGATCCCCACCTGGACCTGGACGACATCCCGGGCACCGGCCCGGAGAACATCAACATCGCCAGCCCGGCCAACGGGACCTACACCGTCTTCGTCAACGACTACCCGGGCTCGTCGTACACCAGCTCCAATATCGTCTACGTCAACATCTACATCGACGGCGCCCCGGTGGCCAACTACCAGAAGAGCATCTCGGGCGAGAACAGCGACGTGTACTTCTGCGAGATCGACTGGCCCTCGGGCAACATCACCGACCTGTAAGCGCTGCGATCCATCCCTCAGGAAGCGGGATCGATCTGCTGGATGAAGGCGCTGCCCAGCAGGTCTTTCTTGCACACGAAGCCGTCCGCGCCGCTCGAGCGGGTGATGGACTGGAGCCGCTGGGGCTCGAGCCCCGAGCACAAGAGCACCTTGATCTCGCGGAACATGTCGTTGCCCTTGACGAAGCGGCAGAACTGCTCGCCGTTGATACCGGGCATGTCCACGTCCAGCAGCACGAGCTGCGGGCGGGTCGCGGAGCGGATGACGATCTGGGTCGCCTCCTCGACCCGGGTGGCGATCTGCACCTCGAAGCCCTGGCGCTCGAGCTGGGCTGCGATCAGCCTTGCGGTCGGTTCGTCGTCGTCGACCACCAGCACCCGTGTGCCCTTGCCATCTAGCTGCTGGACCGGCTGCCCATCGGTCATCCCGGGCCTCCTCGCTCTCCCCTCTCATCCGTTCGTGTTCATTTTACCACCAAAACGTCCGATCCTCCCCCATTCGTTTTACCTGCGCTCGCTGCCCTGTCCATAGCCCGATAGCTCTCCGAAGTACAGCCGGCCCTCGGCGGGAACGTACAGGTAGCCGAGGCCGGAAGGCCCGGTGTAGGTGTTCTCGCCCGTCTTCGCCCAGCCCTCGGCGACGCCCCCCTCGACGACGCGGATGAAGAGCGGGTGCGCCCGGGAGGCGCGGGTGCCGGCCGGCTCGTCGTCCAGCCTCTCCGGATAGACGGGCTCCTTGCCCTCCCCGGCCGATCGGACGTAGAGGTCCATCACGCCCATGCGGATCGCTGCGGTCACGTCCCGCTCATCGGATCCGCGCTCGTGATCCGGGCAAGCGACGAGGCCCGTCAAGCATGCCGCCAGCGCGGCCCATCTGAGCGTCCTCGCCCGCATGCAGCTCCCGCGTGCCATCAGCCCGGACCGCCATCGACGGACGGCAGAGGCGCCTCCGGGCTGAGCGTATTTCGCCTCGCGAACTCGACCAGGTCCCGGCGGGTGGCCCTGCCCAGGAGGTTCAGCTTGCCGACCTGGTGAGAGCGCAGACCCACCTTGAATCGCAGCTCGCAGACTCCCTCGACCTGGCAGAGCTCGTACTCCTTTCTGCCGGTAGACCAGTCGTACGCGATCCACTGCCTTGCCTGGCGGTCCTCGACCTCGAGCTGCGCCTCGCGCGGGAGCCAGATCTGGAGGACCAGGTGGCGGTTGACCTGCGTGTAGCCGTCCTCGTCGGTCGACTCGACCTCGTACTTCTCGGCGACCAGCGCGTAGCCCTGGTATACAGGCGCATCATCGTAGTCGTAGCAGTCCCAGACGGAGGCCACGACGATCACAATCCCGACCGCCAGGGGTATGCCAAACCAGAGCATGTCCTTTCCCATCGCGGTCCACCGGGTATCAGAACAGCTTGAGCTGGACGGGCTTGCGCCGTCCGGGCCGGGCCGCGGCGAGTGCGGGCTCCTTCTTCTTCTCGCGCTCGCTGTCCGACTCCCTCTCGGGGCCCAGCAGCTGGGCGACCAGGTGCGACTCGCGCCGGAAGAAGCCCTGGGTGTGGAAGGAGTCCTCCAGGCCCAGCAGGCTGTAGTCCAGGTGGTGGACCATCTCGTGCAGCAGCGTGCGCAGGAAGGTCTTGAACTTGACCACCCGGACGTGCTGGGCGGTGCGCATCCAGACCGTGAGGCGCGGCCTGCGGCCCGGCTCCCGCTCGTAGAGCCCGTGCAGCTCGCTGGCTGCCGAGCTCGGCCTGCGGGCCAGCACCCGCACCGAGACCGGCTCGGTGTCCAGCCGCTTGCAGATCTCGCGACACAGCCTGCCCGCGGCCTGCTGGACCCCGGCCGTCTTCTCGGCCTCGAGCGCCTTCTCGAGCGCCTCGACCAGCAAGCGCAGCTCGTCTGCCCGGGCCAGCGGCAGGCGGCCGCGCTGGTCGCTGAGGCGATAGATGGCCTGCTGGCTGCGGGAGAGGCGGTCGTAGTAGTCGAAGGGCATGGGCAGACCCCGTGACGAGAGTATCGAGCCCTCTTCGCGTGCTTGTCAATCGAGCTGAGGCCGGCCTATGCTCTCTGCATGAGCCCCGACCGCGACACGCCGCATGCACTCTCTGACTGGCTGCACGCCGATCCGGCAGCTTCGGGCAAGGCTGGCGCCGTGGATTTCGCCGTCGAGAGCGCGCGGCCGGCCGAGGCCTTGCGCCTGGCGCTGGCCGCGGATGACGCCCAGCGGGCGATCGGCGCACTGCGCTTGCTGGCGGCCTCGGGCGGCAACCCGGAGCTGCCCGAGCGCGATCTGCTCCGGCTCGGCGACCTGCTGACCCGGGATGGACTGGTGAACGAGGCGTCGGAGATCTACGCCCATGTCCACGCGCAGCATCCGGGCGCCGATGCGGCCGTCGAGTCGGCCTTCAAGCTGTCCGCGCTGCTCTGCGGGCCCTTGCAGCGCAGCGAGGAGGGCCTGGCCAGGCTCGACGAGCTGGTCCACGCCCACCCATTCCACCGCTTGCGGGAAAGCGCCGATCGCATCCTCGTCGATCTCGGGCACACGGCGCCGCCCGAGATCGAGCTCGGCCTGCTCGAGCGGATCGCCGATCGGGATAAGCTCGCCGATCGCATCCAGACCTGGACCGGGCCGGTCGGCAGCCCTCGCTTCAAGCGCATCTCGCTCGCCGTGCTCTCGGCCCTCGGCCTGTCCGCGCTGGTCTTCGTCTCGACCTGGTTCCTCGCCGATCGCTACCGGGACATCGACCAGGCCCACCCGGCCGTGCTCCGCCAGCCGGTCCAGACCCCGATCGAGCACATCCTGCCGGTGCAGTTCATCCGGGGCGGCTACAAGGTGCAGCTCATCCCCCGCTACGACTACGAGATCAGCGCCCTGGTGGTCTCGAAGAACGAGCACAGCGCGCTGCTGGGCGGCCTCGACGACATCCTTCCGGCCGACCTGTGCCTGATCTGGGGCTCGAACGTGGGCTCGGGCGTGTTCCGCTCGCCCGACATCTCCTTCTACCAGGCCGGCCGGTATTGCTCGGTCACCGGCGGCTGCGGCCTGCCCTTCAAGCTCGAGGAGTTCGCCAACACCCACATCGTCGCGGAGCAGGAAGATGTCGCCGCCCGGATCGAGGACCTGATCGTCGGCGATCAGGTGCGCCTCAAGGGCCAGCTGGTCGACGTGCGCGCCCTCTCCAAGAGCATGCTCACGCTGAGCTCGACCGAGCAGCGCATGGACACCAGCGAGCGCCGCACGGACCACGGCGGCGGCGCCTGCGAGGTGATCCGGGTGACCGAGGTCGAGCTCCTCGCACCCGCCAGCCGCCTTCCGGGCGTGCTGCACAGCCTGGCCGGCTGGCTCGCGCTCGCCTGCCTGGTCCTGCTCGCCTGCCGCGCGGCCCTGCTGCCGTGGGCCGAATCATCTCACAATCGCTCGAGAAAGAGAGGCAGCCCATGAGGAGACTGGCATGGATTCTGGTCGCCCTGACCTGGTCCTGTACCTCCTACGAGCAGGACGCCTGCGAGCCGGGAATGCAGATCGAGTGCGAATGCTCGGGGGGTGCCGGAGGTGTCCAGACCTGCCTGGAGGACGGCAGCGGTTGGGGGGAGTGCGATTGCTGCGACTGCAGCGGTCGTGAGTGCGGGCCGGATCCGGTCTGCGGGGAGTCCTGCGGGACGTGCGGGGACGATCGGACCTGCAATGAAGACGGGCAGTGCGAGTGCAGCTTCCTCGAGTGCGGCGGCACCTGCTGCGCGCAGGGCCAGGTCTGCCACCTGGACGCCTGCTGCAGCCCCGACTGCGCTGATCGGGTCTGCGGCCCGGATCCGTTCTGCGGCGCGAGCTGCGGCTCCTGCAGCACGGACGAGGTCTGCACAGCAGACGGCCAGTGCATCCCCCTGCTCGACCAGGCCAGGATCCAGGTCTGCGTCAAGGACTGCATCGGCGATGAGAGCGGCGTGGGCTGCGCAGGTGTGCCGTCCATCTGCAGCGACGCGGAGTCTCCCCGGAACCTGCGCATCGACTTCGGCGCCGCCGACCCTGGCGAGCAGGCCATGAGGACGGTCGCGATCAGGAATCTGGGAAGCGAGATCCTGCATGTCGGCGCGATCGAGATATGGGGCGGCTCGTTCTCCCAGTTCCGGCTCGGCGACTCGAACCTGCCAGGAGAGCTCGCCCCGGGTGAGCAGACCGAGCTCACAGTCGAGTATCACCCCGACTCCGGAGGCGAGCACACGTCGACGCTGCGGATCGCCTCCGACGACATCCAGCTCCCCGAGGTCCAGGTGGCGCTGGAGGCGGAGGCCCTCGCCCCCCGGCTCTGCGTCGATCCTCTGATGCTGGACTTCGGAGAGGTCCCGACCGGCGAGACGCGGGAGATGAGCTTCGAGCTGTCGAACTGCGGCGGCGCGGAGCTCGAGCTGATGTACCTGGCTCTGACAGCCGACTCCAGCACCGATTTCATCTTCTCGGAGCTGCCCATCCTCCCCCGGACCCTGTCCCCGGACGCCCGGCTGGACGTCCGCGTCAGATACTCACCCCGGACCCCCGGCTCGGATCACGGCGGAGTGGAGGTCTACTCCGATGATCCGGCTTCCGATCCGAGTACGCACCTGACCGGCGTGGTGTCCTTGATGGGCAGCAGCTCGAGCCGGCATTGCGATCTTCGCGTCACGCCACCCTTTGCCGTCTTCGGCGATGTGGTCTCGGGCGGTTCGGCTACCCTCGACCTCCTCCTGTCCAATGTCGGCAACGCCGCCTGTACTTTTCACTCCGCCCAGCTCGCCGAAAACTCCTCCGATCAGGAGTTCTCGATCGTCTCCGCGCCAGACCCCGCCACGGCCGTCGATCCGGGAGAGACCCTGCAGATCCGCCTGGGCTACGCTCCGGTCGACCTGGGCCCGGACGCGGGCGTGCTGTCCGTGGCGAGCAGCGATCCGGACGGCGACATCCGAGTCGACATCAGCGGCACGGGCGTGGCCACCGCCGTGTGCGACCTGCAGGTGACGCCGCTCGAGCTCCAGCTTGGCACCGTCCAGCCGGGGCACACTTCCACCGGGACCATCAGGCTCCAGAATACCGGCGCGGCGATCTGCACGCTGAGCGAGATCGAGATGCGCCCCGACATGCTCGAGCCGGGCGAGTTTTCGCTGCTCAACGCGCAGACCCCGCTGGAGATCGACCGGGCCGGCCGGCCGGGCTCGACCTTTCTGCTCCAGGTCGACTTCGCGCCGCTGGCGCGCACCGGCGTCCACCTGGCCACGGTCTGGATCGACTCCGACGATCCCGACTTGCAGCAGTCCGGCGGATCGGCCTGCACTCCAGAGCCCGTCCTCGGCCAGGCCTGCGTCCCGCTCGAAGGCCTCGCAGCGGAGCACCCGATCGTGCTGCTGCCGCAGGAGCTCGACTTCGGCCTGGTGTCGGTGGGCTGCGACTCGCCCGAGCTGCGCATCGTCGCCCACAACATGAGCGGCCGGGACTGGATCGTCTCCGACATCCGCCTCGAGGATCCCCAGGACGAGAGCTTCGAGATACGCTCGGCGCCAGGCACGCCGTTTTCGCTATCCGGAGGCGACAGCTTCGCGGTCCGGCTGCGCTACCACCCTCAGGATGACAGACCCCACCGCGGGCAGCTCTTCATCCAGATCGACGATCCCGGGGTGGATCTCCTGACCGTCCCCCTGCAGGGCCAGGGCACCATCCGCTCCGAGCACATCGACGTCTTCTTCCAGTTCGCCGACGTCAAGACCGACGTCCTGTTCACCGTGGACAACTCGGGCTCCATGGCCCAGGTGCAGGCCGCGCTGGCCTCGTACTTCCCGGACTTCATCTCCCGAGCCATCCTGTTGGGTGCGGACTTCCAGATCGGGGTGATCGGAGTCGAGGTCAATGAGGCGGAAACCGGCCTGGGCGATCCCCCCCGGGACATCTACCCGGGGGTGCTGGTCCACGCCCCTGGCCGCCCCAAGATCCTCACCCCCACCACGCCCGACCTCGAGACCGCCTTCGCCGAGAACGTCTCCCTGGGCACCTGCTGCGCCGACGAGCAGGAGGCCGGCCTGGAGGCCACCATGATGGCCCTGAGCGAGCCGCTGGTCAGCGACCCCGCGGCCAACGCCGGCTTCATGCGCGAAGACGCCAAGCTCTACGTCGTCTGCATCAGCAACGACACGGATCAGTCCATGGGCAGCGTCGAGTTCTACGCGGACTTCTTCGAGACGCTCGAAGGGCCGCTGCAGTCGGAGTGGATCAAGCTGAGCGCCATCTGCGGCGACAGCCCGAACGGCTGCACAGGCCCCAGCGGCGACGCCGGAGACGGCGTCCGCTACATCGAGGCGGCCGAGCGCACCGGCGGCATCTTCGAGTCCATCTGCACCACCGACTGGTCCCAGACCATGCAGAGGCTGGCCAACGACGCCTTCTCCACCCTTCGCGAGTTCCGCCTGTCTCGGCATGCCGATCCCGCCACCATCGCCGTGACGGTCGACGCCGCGCCGGTCCTCCAGGCCAGCTGCGCGGGCTGCCCGGACGGCTGGACCTACTACCCCGACATCCCCGCCATCTTCTTCGGCGACAACACGATCCCCGCCCCCGGGGCCAGGATCGAGGTCAGCTACACCGCCGCCTGCCTGTGAGCCCGGCGCCCCTCAGGATATGCTCAGGCACCCTCGAGGGTGAGGATGTCATCCAGGATGCGGTCCCAGCGCTCGATGCGCTCGTCGCCTTCGCCCACGATGTCGACCAGCCATCTGCGGACATAGGCTCGATCCAGCTCGGCGCCCAGGAAGGCCGCCAGGCGCTCCACGTCCAGAATGTCCTTCGTCCGGAAGAAGAGCAGCTTGAACACCGCCAGGTCCTCGGGCGACAGGAAGCAGGCCGGTCTGCCTTCCAGCGGCGCCTGCCTGATCCTCTTTCGCGCGGACTCGTACAGGTCGATGCAGGGCACGAATACATCGATGCGCATGCCCTCGACCCGCGTCCTGAAGTCCCCGCGCTCGCTCGCCGAGCGGAGCGCCGCCTGCCTGTCCAGCGCACAGCCCGCCCGCTCGAGGACGTCCAGCACTCCGGAGAGATCCTCGAGCGGGACGAAGACGTTGAGGTCGACGTCGTTGGTGGCGCGAGGAAAGCCCCACACGCCAAGCGCCAGCGCTCCGCCCAGCGCGTAAGGAACCGCTGCTTCTTCGAGGGCGTCAGCGATCCGGCGGGCGAGCTGCGGAGCGGCGAGCGTCATGGCAGTCCGTCATCCAGCCGCCCGGCTGGATGCGACCAGACGGAGCCAGAGAGCCAGGCTGCTCGCCGAGCGGCGTTGCTGGAAGTCGAGGATGCGCTGGCCGTCCGGCCGCGCGTCGATCTGCTCGGCTGCCAGGCGGCAGAGCCGGCTCAAGATCTCCGATCTCTCTTCGACGGTGGTGCCCAGATAGGGCGAGATGTCCTCGCGGACGGCGTCCAGGTCGCTCCTGCGGCGCAGGCTCGCAGGCAATGGCGGCTTCGATTCTCCTGATCGCTCTCGCATCCTGTCCTTCATTGGAGCACGACGGGAATCCTGGAGTCAAACCAGTGGACCGTGAACACAGGAGTCAGGACGTGAAGCCCAGCAAGAACAGCGGGCGGTGCATGCCGTCTGCGGCCTGCCGGCTCGAGAAGATGAGCTTCTGCTCGGCCCGGTAGCCCTTGAACTGCGATCGCCCCTTGCCCTGGCCCCCGATCTCGGCCACCAGCTCGCTCCCGTCCTCGGCCCGCAGCAGGTAGTCCGGGGTCTTGCTGCCCCGGGTGGTCTTCAGGTAGTGGAAGTCCAGGCCCGCGCTGCGCATGGCGTCGGCGAAGAAGTCCTCTCTGAGCCCGCCCACGGCCTGGTCCCAGTCCCGATAGAGCAGCCGGAAGGGCACCGCCATGAGCACCTTGGCCTGCCGCATCACGTTGGCACCCTTGGGGTAGACGGCATGCAGGACAAAGGCCTGCTGCAGCAGCTTCACGTATGCCTCGGCCTTGTACTTGGTGATGCCGATGTTCCTGGAGATGCTCGAGTAGTGAATGCCGTCGACGCTCGAGCGACCGATGAAGCGCAGCATCTTCGAGATCCGATCGATCTCCTCGTGGGTCAGCCTGGCCACCCTGGGCACGTCGTGCACGAGGATCTTGTCGAGGATGCTCTTCAGACCGGGCAAGGGATCGGGCTCCTCGAGAGCGAAGGTCAGGCAACGTCCCTGGACGAAGCGCTCGAAGAGCGGCGCACATTCCAGGTGCTGGCGGGTCCAGCGCCTGTCGCGGATATCCACCAGCGAAAGCCGCGGCAGGAGGCGGTCGTGCTGGAAGTGCACGTACTCCCGCAGGCCGAAGTGTCTCAGCTCGAGCAGCCGGACACGGCGCGCCGTGCGCTGCATGGCCAGCGCCACCGAGCTGGTGAACAGGACCTCGACGTCCAGGAAGTCGTAGATCTTCTTCAGGGCGGCCTCGAAATGCGGGATGAAGTGGACCTCGTCGAGCAGGAATCGCGTGTAGCCGTGATCCTGGTGCAGCCGCTTGACCCAGTCGAAGAGATCGTCTTCCTCGAAGGTGTCCAGGGAGAGGTAGATTGCATCATCCCTGCGCAGCAGATCCTGGCGAAGCAGGATGGTCTTGCCCGCCCCGCGGGGACCGACGATGCCGATGAAGTGCTTGCCTTTCTCGCCTTCTAGCTTCTCGGCCAGCCACCGCCTCCTGGGGTAGCTGCGGGCGTCCTGCCTGGCCAGTCCGTTCAGCTCGAGCAGCTCACTGAGCTGCATGGGGCTTCCTCCCTCATTCTGTCCAATAATTTGACAAAATGTATGCTATTTTGTCAAATCATTTGACAAAATGGAGATCTGAGCCTAGTCCTAAAACAAGCGCGGCTTTCCAAGCCGCGTTTGTTTTCAGGGCTAGCCGCCCGAAGGGCGGTCGTTTTGGGGTGGAGCTGCTGGAATCGTATTCCAGCAGCGAGGGGGCTTTGCGAAAGCCCCCTGAGAGTGACTAAGACCCAAAACAAGTGCAGCGCACTT
>JAFGRB010000101.1 GCA_016935365.1 Deltaproteobacteria bacterium | reverse complement strand
TGCGGGGCTTCGCTGTGCTCGATCTTGCCGAGGTGGATCTCCATTGACGGGCATTTCGCAGTATTACGGAAAATCGAGAGGAGCGACTTTTTACGATACGAGTCCATCAAATCATGGGGTATTTTCTTTTCCTGACTTGCGCAAACCCGCACTGCAAGCGAACTCGCGAACAGCGCGGATCGCTCTCACTCACCACAGGGAGGTCGTCCCCTGGGTGAACAGGCCGGAGCCCGCGTCCGGGCTCACCACGCCGCTGATGGTCGCGGATCCACTCTGGGTGTTGATGCGCACCCGGCCAGCCGCCCCGCCGCCACCTCCAGTAGGGTGCCCGACCTGGGCGGTCGAGCCGTCCGGGCTGCTGCCCGCCCCGCCCTGGGCTCCGTCTCCTCCACCATCGCTGCCCACGCCGCCAGCGGCCGCCGTGTCGTCGAACCGCCCGTCCTCGCCATCCGTGGCCGCCAGGCCGCCGCCGTACACATCCGCTCCACCGCCGCCGCCTCCGTTGGCCGCCAGGGTGCCGCCCACGGTCACGCTGGCCGCCTCCAGGAGCAGGCCGCCGCCCGCACCCCCGCCCCCACCCGCTCCGGCCTGGCCCGCGGCGCCCTCGCCTCCGGCCCCGCACGCATTCACGCCTCCGGCCGTTATCGAGAGCGTGCCCCCGGCCACGATCTGGATGGCTCCGCCGCCTCCTCCTCCGGCCCCGCCGCCCCAGTCGGCATAGTGCCCACCGCCGCCCCCGCCGCTGCCGCCCAGCAGGGGGATCAGCTCGTCGTTCCCGTTTGCCTGTCCTCCGGCACCGCCGAGGACGCTGGCGTCATCGCCTCCAGCTCCACCCGCGCCCCCGAAGCCGGCGCCCCCACCGCCGACCGAGTACCAGGGATCCGCGTTCATGCCGAAGCCCTGTACCCCGAAGCCAGATTCAAAGCCGCTGCCGTCCGCCTCGCAGTCGCCGCCGTCCCAGCCGCCAGGCCCGTGCAGCTGTCCCGAGGCGCAGGCGTCGATCACCGCAGAGATGCTCACGTCGTGGCAGGCGACCAGGGCGAGCGCGTTCTGGCCGACGACGGTCACGTCGGCCTGGATGTCGATGCTCTTGAAGCTTAACACGCTGATGTTCGGCCCTCCGCCCGACTGGACGACCGTGTTGAAGGCGAAGCCGACGCCCGGGTCGGGCGTGAGCGTGCCGAGATCCGTGTCGATCACGGTGGGGCTCGTGACGACCAGATCACCGCTGCCCGCGCACAGCAGCGTCCGATCGATGTTCGACGGCACGACCTGGTAGCACCGATCCGGGCTGGCGGCCGAGTTGCAGCCCAGCGGGCATGCCACACGCGAGATCTCGTTGCCGATCCCATCGCAGTTGACCAGCTCGTCCCCAACACAGTGATCGCCCGCTGACAGGGGAGATCCCTCGCAGCTGCCGGATCCATCGCAGGCGTCCGGATCCGTGCAGGCGGACCCGTCGTCGCAAGGCGTGGTCGCCGGAGCGAAGCCGTCTGTCGGGCAGTCCGGGCTCGTGCCCATGCAGAACTCCGCCGGATCGCAGTCCGGATCCGTCGATGCCCGGCACTCGTGCGTCGAGTCGTAGAGCACATTCGCCGGGCACAGCGCATCGCTCCCGGTGCAGAACTCGGCCGGATCGCATGCGCCTGCAGACGGGTTGCACACGTGCGTCGAGTCGTACCGCGCGTCTGTCGGGCAGGTCGCGCTCGAGCCCGTGCAGTACTCGGGCGAATCGCAGGCTCCCTGCTGGGCCCGGCACAGCGTCGTGCCCGGCGCCAGGTTCGGCTGGCACGCGCCGCCCAGGCAGGTGTCCGGATCGTCGCAGAGGGTGTCGCTCGGATCCCCGCACGCGGTGCCATCCGCCACGACCTGCGTCGTGCATCCCCCGCTGCCGTCGCACACGTCCAGGTTGCAGTCCGGAGCTCCGCTGCACACGTGCTGCGGATCGGAGAGCCCGTCGGCCACCCACAGACAGGTCCCCACGTTGCAGCAGTGATCGCGCTGCGGAGAGCCCGGATCGCAGTCCTCGTCCGTGCCCACGACCCCGTCGCCGCACGCCCCGCAGATGTCCAGCGCCTCGTCGCAGTCGTCCGGGTCCGGGCAGGGGTTGCCCATGCTCGCGCACGTGCCCGCCGTGCATTGCTCCTGCCCGTTGCAGAACATTCCGTCGTCCGTGCACGGCGTCCCGTCCGGCCTGCGCTGATCCGCGGGGCAGTCGTCGCTGACCCCGTCGCAGCTCTCCGCCGGGTCGCAGTCCGCGTCCACAGAAGCCCGGCACTCGAGCGAACCCGGCTGCTTCTGGTCCGCAGGGCAGCGCGGGTCGCTCCCGCTGCAGTACTCCGCCGCGTCGCACACCCCGGCCGCGTCCCGGCAGAGCGTGCTCGCAGGCTCCACCTCGTCGATCGGACAGTCCGGGCTCTGCCCGTCGCAGTACTCCTCCGCGTCGCACAGCCCGGCCGCGGCCCGGCACAGCGTGCCCGAGGGCTCCAGGTTCGCGCTGCACTGCCCGCCCTGGCATATGTCGGGGTTGTCGCACAGCGTATCCGTGTCATCCCCGCACGGCGCTCCGTCGAGCGCGTTGCCGAAGGTGCACTGCCCGGCCCCGGCGCAGACGTCGGTCCGACACGCCGGGGCTCCGCTGCACACATCTTGCGGATCCGCTTGCCCGGCTGCGACCCAGCGGCAGGTCGTCGGGTCGCAGCAGTGGTCCGCCTGCGGCTCGGCCGGGTCGCAATCCTCTGTTCCCGTCACCTCGCCGTCCCCGCAGCCGGCGCAGCTGTCAGCGTCCTCGTCGCAGTCCCCGGGCGGATCGCAGGGGTTGCCCGCGCTGGTGCACAGCCCGGACCGGCAGGTCTCGGCGCCGTTGCAGAACTGCCCGTCGTCCGTGCAGGCCGTGCCGTCGGCGACCTGAGTGTGATCGCAGCCCTCGCCGGGCACGCAGCTGTCTTCGGTGCACTCCTCGTCGTCCGCGCAGTCGAGCTGGGCGTCGCTCACGCAGGCGCCTTCCCGGCAGTGCTCCTCGACGGTGCAGGGGTCTTCGTCGTCGCAGGCGATGGCTGCGCTCCAGGCCAGATCCCCGTCGGCGGTCTCCAGGCAGGTGGAGATCTCGTCGCCCACGCAGCGGGTCTCGCCGAGCTCGCCACATTCGCCAACCGTCTCCACGCACTCGCCTTCGAGGCAGACATAGCCGGCCGAGCAGTCCGCGGGCTCGTCGCAGCGCCAGCGCTGGGCGTCGATGTCGGGGTCCGAGCAGGCGGCCAGCACGAGAGAGAGGATGATCGCTGCGCGTCTCATGGCTCAGAACCTCCCGCCGATCACCAGCGCCCCGCCGCCCGGAGCGGGCGAGGCGCCGAAGCGCACTCGATCCGCCGGCTCGTCCCCGGCGTCGAGCACGAAGAGCACGACCGCCGCTGCCAGCGCGGCCCCTCCCACGCCCCAGAGCACATAGCCGGCCAGCTTCTTGCGGTCCCCGCTCTGCTCGAGCGCTTCGGCCTCCTGCTGGGTCATGTCCACCACACCCCCGCTGCCGTAGCCCTCGGCGTCCAGGATCTTGCGGTGATCCGCCTCGCCGAGCCCGTAGGCGATCGACGCGGCCACGACCAGCGCCCCGCCGGTCCCCAGGCTCACCCAGGTCCACAGCCCGAGGTCGGCTGCGGCGGACGCGCTCTCGACCTGCGGCGTGGGCGGCTCCACCGCGGCGGGCGGCTCCGCGCCGGACGTCGGCCGTATCTCGGGCGGGCGCTCGGGCTCGGGGCTGAGCTCCCGGCCCAGCGCCACCACCATCTCCCGCCTGCCGCCCCGCGACACCTCGACTCTCTCGACGGCGCGCACGTGGCCGTCCGCTTCGACCGCCACCTCGTGCACCCCGGGCTCGACCGGAATGGGCGCGCAGGGCGAGCGGCCCACGAAGCGGCCGTCCACCGAGATCCTCGCGCCCTCCGGCTTGACCCGGAGCTCGATCACGCCCCGGGCGCTCGCGGCGAGCTCCTTTTTCAGCTTCTCGATGGCCGTGCGCGCCTTGGCCTTGGCGCCCCGGGGCGCCTTCATGGACAGGAAGGACTCGTAGCTCGCGACCGCCTCCTCGAGCCGCCCGAGCTCCTCCTGGCAGCGGCCGATCACGTACACGACCGCCGGCCGCGGCTCTTTCGACCGCTCGAGCGCCACCTGGAACAAGCTCAGCGCCTGCTCGTAGCGCTTCTCCCTGAAGAGCCGCTTGCCCTCGTCGATCATCCGCTGGACGCTGTCCGCATTGCGCTGCCGGGCGACGAGCGGGCTGCTGGCCGAGAAGAGAAAGAAAAAGACTGCCATCGCAGCGCATCGAGACATGCTGACCACCTCCGGCGCCCCGAGAAGGGAGCGGGCAGGGTAGATGCGTACATACCCTGCGACGGGATCCGAGCCGATACGGTTGCTGGCTGGATATCTTTCCACACCCGGCTCGATTTGTCGACCTCACGACAAGTGAGGCATCCGCGCTGTTGTGTTTTCACCCCACCCTGGCTTCGCCCGTCTAGGGGGAGGTGGATTTTTCAATTTGCACAGAGTGTTATCCGTCCCTCCCCCGGCGGGAGGGACCGGCCGAAGGCCGAGGGAGGGGGACGCGTAGCTTGGTCAATCATCGTGATTGCGTGCCATTTCACGGCCAAATCA
>JAFGRB010000100.1 GCA_016935365.1 Deltaproteobacteria bacterium | reverse complement strand
TCTCACCGATGCCTGTGTGGCTCGCCTTCACGACCGTCCGGCACCCTCTCTCCTGCCTTCATGTGCTCAAGCCCGGTGAACGGTTACTCTGATCCATATGGTGACTATTGTGATAATAGATGGTCGTGTGGAGGGTGTTATCGGACAATCGGTGGTTACAGCATGGAGGATGCAGAAGAGGCATTGTGGTATGGGCTGTCGTTAATTCCTCAGCAGAATCCAGATTCCGATCTTTTGGCTTTCTATATCACTCTATTCCTCTTCGTCCGTTCGGGATACGATTCGAGTGTCTATTATGGAGTTAGAGACGAGTTTGCTAACCATCATATCGATATCAATGCGTGGTAATGTGAGTACGGGGTAAAGCAATGAATCGTATTGCTATTGCGATCTGTCTATTGTTATTGGCCTGTGTGGCATGTAGCTCTGCATATGAGCCTGATGGAGGAGTGGATGGTGAAGACGGCAAGGGCGATGCTGGCGTGGGTCAGAAAATGGGGCAAAGCTGCGCTGAGGACGATGACTGCGAAGATGGCTGGTGCGAATTGCATTATGGGAAAGAAGCAGAACGCTATTGTACGTCTGTGTGTGATAAGGACGAGGACTGTGTAAATTGGAGCGGAGACGGGCGCAAGATGTGTTGTGTCGTTACGTCATACGGCGAGCCCTGGTGCGTGAAGATCGAGCATGGCTACGATTGTGGCGACAACAGCGGTGAATGTGGGGATTCGTGTGAAGGGCGGTACGAGTCCGCATGCAAGGATGAAATGTGGTGCCTATATGATCCCAGGGAGATTAGGGAGTACTACTGTATCAGGCCGTGTGAGCAACATGCTGATTGCCTGGATTGCGATGTTGGTGGAGACAGTGGTTTCGGGTGCTGGTTTTATGCCACTGACCGATACTGTAGTATTCTGCACTGAGCCTGGACATGCAGTGTTCATGATGAGATTCCACTGAGCGGGAAAAGACCTGTCCTGTTAGATCTCGACCCTCCCCCCACCGCGCCGTAGCGCCGCCTGCAGGAGCTTCTTCGCCTCGCCCATCATGGTGTGCGAGCTCCTGTGATGTCCCTCCTGCAGCGCTGCCACGCCCGCCGAGACCGTGATCGGCGCCCCGTCCTGGCGCCGCAGGCCGAGCCGCTCGATGCCGATCCGCAGCCGCTGCGCCCAGCCGTGGGCATCCAGGCGGGTGGCGCTGTCGAGGGCCACGGCGATGCGGTCGGCGCCGAAGAGCGCCATGAGGTCGTCGGGCTTCTTCTTGGACTCGACGTAGCTCGCGATCCGCTCGGCCACGCTGCGGACGCGCTCTGTCCCCTCGACCTGGTGGACCGCGGCGAAGCCGTCGATGCCGATCAGCACCAGGCTGAAGGGCCGGCCCAGGTCTGCGGCCTTGCGGAAGCGCCGGCGGAACTCGGCCACGAAGTCGCGGCGCCAGCCGATGAAGGCCTGCTCGTCGAAGACCGCTCCGGCCGGCACCGTGCCGGTGCGCTCGCCCGGCGGCGGGGGGCTGTCCGCGGATGGCGTGAAGATGTGGACCGTGTCGGCGTAGTCCAGGTGCTTGCTGAGATCCGGCTTGCGCTCGCCCGGCCCCCGGCCCGGCAGCGGCGGCGGGCCGGCGTCCGGCCGCTGCGGCTGTCCGGGCGCGCTGCCCTGCGTGGCGGATGGCTGGGCTTCGGGCTGCTGGGCTTCGGGCGGCTGCGGCTCGGCGGGATCCTCGTGTGTGAACTGCTCGTCCTCCTCCTCGCGCGGGCGGGCCGGCAGTCCACACTGCTCCTGGAGCGCCTGGACCTCCAGGTTCGAGAGCCCGAGCCCCGCCTGCAGTGCCTCGAGCAGGTCGAACTCCGCCTCGCCTGCCTGCCCGCGGGCCGCGATGTGCTCGACCGCGCGGCGGTAGACGGCCCAGGTGCCCGGCGGCTGATGGGGGCTGGGCGGGGCGCCGAGCTCCTCGCGCGCGGCCCGGGCCCAGCCCGCAGCCAGGCCCAGCTCCCGGCGCAGCGTCTCGAGGATCTCGAAGTCCCGCTGGCACAGGCTGCCGTCCGCCAGGGCGCGGCGGGCGGCCTCCGCATAGGCGCGCTGGGCCCAGGCCGGCCGCTCGGGCGGCGGCTGCTGGAGCGGGACGTCCAGCTCGCGGTGGACGGCGATGATGGCCTCCTCGTCCAGGCCGAGCCCGCCCCGCAGGCAGTCCAGCACGTCCCGCGTCTCGTCCGGGATCGCATTGCCCGAGACGGCCTGGCTCGCGGCCAGCCGGTACGCGGCCCGGGCCGCGGACGGCTCCGTGCGCCGCAGGCCCGAGAAGAAGAAGCCGGCCCTGGCGATCAGGCTCTTGGCGGCCAGCGGATCGACCAGGGTGTCCTGCCCGGCTCGCCAGACGGGACCGCGCTGCGCGGCGCTGTCGAGCAGGAACAGGCGCTCCGCTCCAATCGGACCGGGCCGGCAGAGCATCACCGGGCTCAGCAGCATCGGCTCGGCCGCGCCCCAGAGATAGACGCTGCCCGCCTGCGGGGCCTGCGGGGCCTGGAAGGCCTGCCATTCGGGGGCGCGGAGCCCGGTGCCGAGCAGGGGCAGGATCTCAATCTGGAAGGAGCCGCGGGATAGCTCCTTGAGCCGCCGGACCCAGACGGGTCGCCTCGTCGCCAGGCCGCCGATCGCCCCCAGCGCCTCCTCGAGGGCCGGGCGTAGAAGGTCGAGTAGCTCGGCCGCTCGATCGTCGCCGAGCGCCTGCCTGCCGGCCCGCTCCCGCACCGTGACCGTCTTGTCGAAGAAGTCGATCACCGACGCCTGACGCTCGACGCGCTGGCCGCAAGCCTTGAGCACGGCGGCCATGCGCGCAGCGGTCTTGACCGCGTTGAGCGGCTCGCCGAACAGAGGCTCGCCCTGCCGCTTGCCCAGGCAGAGATCGAGACGCCACAGCGCGTTGACCCAGTCCGCGAAGCGGGGTCGCTGCAGGCAGCGCAGCTCGCGCTCCAGATCCCGCTCCACGTGCTGCTTGCGGAGCTCGAGATAGCGAGCCAGGTGCGCCAGGGCCAGGTAGCGGACCGTGTCCTCGATGGCCTGAAGCAGGCAGCGGTAGCGCTCGACCACCTCACCGCAGCGATCCGCCACGGCGAGCGAGAGGGCGATGGGACGCGGAAGCAGGGGCATCCCGGCCGCGGTGTCGCTCGAGCTCACGATTCCGGTCTCCGCCCAGAGAGGCTCATGGGCGCAAGATAGCCCGTCCTGCTCGTGCCCCGCAAGGCTCTTGGCGAGCGCTGGGGGCCTTGCCATGCGGGCTGCCTTCTGCCCTTTTGCCCCAAAAAAAAGATCGACTGTGACCTGATCCGTCACAGCCCGGCGTTAGAATGGAGCTGCTTCAATCGGGTATAGGGGGGGCGGCGAGACCAGGGGAGCCGACAGATGGAGGGTACCCGTGTGAGGGGCGAGCAGATCGTTCGCCAGTGGCGCATCATTCAGATCCTTCTCAGAAGGGGCGCCAAGGGTGTCACCGCACCGGAGCTGGCCCAGGAGCTGAAGGCCAGCCTGCGTTCGATCTACCGCGACCTCGAGACGCTGCAGAAGGCGGGCTTTCCGCTCTACAGCGAGCGCTCCAACCAGCGCTCTTACTGGAAGCTCGTGGAGGGCTTCCACCCGATCCAGACGGTGCCCTTCTCGATGGACGAGCTCAGGGCGCTGGAGGTCTGTCGCTGCTGCCTCCGGCCGCTGGCCGGCACGGCCCTGGCCGATCCGCTCGACCGAACCATCGCCAAGGTCAACGCCATGCTGCCCGGTTCCACGCCCATCCGGTCCTGCTTCTCCACCGCTTGCTGGCCGAGCCGCGACTATCGCAAGATGAGCGGCGTCATCCGCAGCTTGCAGGAGGCGATCGAGCTTCGGGCGGTGCTGACGTTCCGGTACCGCTCCCTCGCGCGCAACGAGACCCGCAGCCGTATCGTCGATCCGCACGCCCTGTACCTCTTCCTGGGCACGCTCTACCTCGTGGCCCACTGCCAGCTCAGGCAGGAGATCCGGCTCTTCACCGTCGACCGCATCCGCCGCCCCCGGATGACCGGAAAGCACTTCGAGCGACCCGACGACTTCGACCTCGATCAGGTCATGTCGGACGCCTTCCGGGTCCATCTCGGCCCGCCCGAGGAGGTCGTGCTGGCCTTCCGGCTCCCGGCGTCCGACTACGTTCGCGAGCGGACCTGGCACCGCAGCCAGCGGGTCCAGGAGACCGAGGACGGCGGTTGCATGCTGCGGCTCGAGGTGCCCATCTCCTGGGAGATCCGGGCCTGGGTCATGGCCTGGGGCCCGGACTGCGAGGTGCTGCTGCCGGACGAGCTCCGCGCGAGTATCCACAAGGCGCATCGCCTGGCGGCAAAAGCCTACGACTGATCCGCTGGCACCGCCTCAGCGGCCCTTCGGGGCGTCGATCCGGAGCTCCATGCCCTCCCGGGCCCCGAAGATGACCAGCTCGCTGGCGCCGAAGTCCTCGGCTCGCTTGCGGCAATCGACGATCTTCTGCTTGACCATGTCGTCGGAGTGCAGCGGCTCGTGGTGCGTGATGGCCAGCTGGCGTGCCTCGGCCTGGATGGCCATGTCGACGAGCGTGTTGGCCCGGGCGTGCCCGAATCCGATCCGCTTGGGATACTCCTCGTCGGTGTACTGGCCATCGGCGATCAGCAGGTCCGCGCCCCGGAGGAAATCCAGGTAGTCGTCCGGGATCTTGCGCATGACCGAGGGATCCCGCTCGACCTCCTCCTTGTTGACGATCACCTGATCGACCTCGTGATCGGTGGCGTAGACGACCTTGCGGTCGTCCTTCTCGAAGCTGTAACCGTAGCTCGGGCCGTGGTGGATCTGCTCGGTGCAGCGGACCTTGACGCCCTCGATGACCTTCTCTCCCTCTCCGAGGTCGTCGGACAGGATCTTGGCACCCAGGTCCGAGAACTTGACCGGGAAGTAGTCGGACTGCATCTGACCGGACAGCAGCCGATAGAGCCGCGTGTCGCCGCTGGATGACCCGTAGACCCAGAACGTGTTGGCCGGATTGTAGACCGGCAGGAAGAAGGGAAAACCCTGGATGTGGTCCCAGTGGGCGTGGCTGAGGAAGAGGTGTCCGGTGATCGGGCTCTTGCCGCGCTTGAGCAGGTTGAGGCCGAGCTCGCGCAGCCCGGACCCACCGTCGCAGATGAAGAGCACGTCGTCGATCCGGATCTCGACGCAGGCGGTGTTGCCGCCGTAGACCTGGGTCAGGTAGCCAGGCGTGGGGATCGAGCCCCGGGTGCCCCAGAACTTGACGTAAAAGCCCATCAGCTGCCCTCGTGGTAGATGAAGATCGCGTTACCGAGCTGCAGGGTGTCGCCTTCGCGCAGCGTGGCCGAGTGGATGCGCACGCCGTTGAGGTAGACGCCGTTGCGGCTCTCCTGGTCCTCGCACATGAACTCCTTGCCGATCTTCGTCAGCAGCGCGTGCCGTCGGGAGACCTCCCCGGAGTCGACCCGGATGTCGGCGCTCTGCGAGCGGCCGATGACCAGCGAGACCTTGTGGAGCGGATAGGCCGCAGGCGCACCGGGGCCCTGGACCTGCTCGAGCATGGCCGGCTTGCGGTCCTTGGGCAGGAAGTAGACGCCGAGATCGGACTCGACGGTCGGGTTGTCGTCAAAGTCGAAAGGCTCGTCCATGCGCGAACCTCGGAAAAGCGCCCGGTGGCAATGCCTGCTCCGAACGTGACAAGGTTTTCCCTTTCGGTGGCCGGAGTCAAGTATGTTGACCTCGCAAAAAGTCGCTTCGCGACTTTGCTCGGCGGGGGAGGGACCTTCCCTCCCCCGCCACTTGAATTGAATT
>JAFGRB010000099.1 GCA_016935365.1 Deltaproteobacteria bacterium | reverse complement strand
GCTCTTCGGCCACATCGGCGCGCGCCTGGCGGGCGACGCGGGGGCCGACAAGCCGCCGGCGGTGGACCCGCCGCCCGTGGACTCGCCGCCGGTGGACAAGGGCGCCGACGCCAACGCGACGAGCGGCAATGCCGGCGCGGGAAGCGGCGACGCGGGAGCCGTGGCCATCGTCGACACCGCATCTTCCGCCGAGCCCATGAACCCGTACGTGCTCTGGGGGCACGTGAGCTTCTGGACCGGCGTGGGCGCGCTGGCGGCGAGCGGGGCCTGCTTCGGGCTGGCCAAGATGGAGGCCGACGCCTACGCCGACGAGCAGGATCCCCAGCTCGGCTCGAAGGAAAAGAGCCGCGCCTTTGCGGGGGCTGCCTGGGCTGCGCTGGGCATCGGCGCAGCGCTGGTCGCGACCGGCGCCGCGCTCTGGCTGCTCGAGCCGGAAGGCGAGACCGGCTCCGGCGTCGCGGCCTCGGCCGCGCCCTTGCCGGGCGGCGTGTCGCTGAGCTTCGGCGGGAGGTGGTGAGATGCGGTACTCGATATTCTCGATGGCGCTCTGTGCGCTGGCGCTCGGCGGCTGCGACATCTTCCTGAGCGACGTGGGCGGCGAGATGCGGGTCTGCGAGCAGCCCGGCGACTGCGCGGAGGGCTTCAAGTGCGTCGAGATCAAGGAGGGCCGGCGCTGCCTGCCGCAGGAGACCGCCGAGCATGGGCAGCCCTGCTTCGAGGGTGAACTCTGCATCAATGGCCTCGAGTGCTTCGACTACACGCCGAAGAATGAACGCTGCTGCCGCTACCCGCAGGAAGGCGAGCCGGGCCACGTGTGCTTCGATGGCTGGTGCCGGGAGCCCTACATCTGCTCGGGCGACTCCGAACCCAACACGTGCGTCGATCCGCTGGGCTTCCCCTGCCAGAAGGACGAGGACTGCGGAGCCGGCCAGCACTGCGTCGCGCTGACCGGGCGCGACTTTCCGATCTGCATCCCGGACGATCACGGCAAGCTTGGCATGCACTGCTACGACCAGGACTACGTCTGCCAGCTGGGCCTGCACTGCATCCGGCCCAGCGAAGATCTCGCCATCTGCGCGGGAGACAGCGATGGCCTGCCCGGCGGCCACTGCGTGCACTTCGACAATGCCGACCACTGCGACGCGCACCTGAGATGCGAGCAGGGGACCTGCGTCTCGAACGGCGACATGGACGCGCCGTGCGCTGGAAAGGACGACACCGAGACCTGTAATTCTGGTCTGCATTGCGTCGTGTTCGACGCTCTCGGGGCCATCTGCGTACCCGGGGACCGGGGTCTGATCGGGCAAACCTGTCACCACTCGCAGTACTGCGAGCAGGGCGGCCAGTGTATCAAGTACGGGCCGGGCGACGAGTACGTCTGCGCCGAGGGCGAGCTCGGGCAGCCAGGCAAGGCGTGCTTTCGGGGCTACTGCACGGATCCGCAGATCTGCGTCATGGGCCAGTGCCGCGATCGAAACGGGGTGTACTGCACGAGCGACGAGCACTGCGATCCGGGCGATGTCTGCATCTTCGATGACCTGAGCGAGGGTGGGGGCAGCTGCTCGACCAACCCGACGGACCACTTCGGAAGCGCCTGTTCGGAGAGCGGCTGCTCTCACGCCGTCTACGACACCTGCGTCCAGTTCGACAAGGCCCGATGTACGAAGGTGTGTTCGTCTCACGATGAATGCACCAACCTTCTTCCTGGCGCCCGCTGTATCTTGGTGGAGGACCTGAGCATCCACATGGAAGTCGCCACGCCCCCACCGAGATACTGCGGGCTCGCCGACTGGACCCGCGGCTACGGTGTGCTCTGCGAGGACGAGACCGGCTGCCGGCCGGGCATGGACTGCCTGCCTTTCGACTTCCCCTTCGAAGAGGTCAAAGCGTGCACCACCCCCTGCAAGCCACTCACCTGCCCGGACAAGCTAGAGTGCTGCACGAGCAGCACCCTGGCTGACATCTGCGCCCTCGGCCAGTGGTGCGGCCACGGCTGGGTCTGTGCTGAGGAAACGGACTGCCCGGCCTATGACAAATACCAGGTGTGCTCCCAGGAGACCTGCGGCGACTGATCGATCTCTGCTTCCCTGCAAAGCCGATCCACGCTAAGGTATGCTCTCCCGAACAAGCTCCGGAGGAGCCATGCTGCGACGCCTGCTCACCTGCTTGACGATGCTGTCCGTCCTGCCCGCGGCAGCCCTGGCCGAGGACAAGGTCCCGGTGGCGGTCATGGAGTTCGCCACCAAGGGCGGGGTGACCCAGGGCCAGATGGATGCGCTCAGCGACATGCTGGCCAACGAGATCCGCGCCCTGGGCAAGTACAAGGTCATCGGCAAGAACGACATCCGAAACATGCTCCGTCTCGAGCAGCAAAAGGCCATGCTCGGCTGCACCGACGACTCCTGCCTGGCCGAGCTCGGCGGCGCCCTGGGCGTGCGCTGGGTGGTGGTCGGCAACATAAGCCAGTTCGGCTCGACCTACCTGCTCAACCTCAAGCTGCTCGACGCGGAGCAGCGCGTGGTGACCGGCGCGCTGTCGCGCAAGATCAAAGGCGGCGAGGAGGCCCTGCTCGACGGGCTGAGCTCGGCCGCCAAGGAGCTCTTCGGCCACATCGGCGCGCGCCTGGCGGGCGACGCGGGGGCCCCGAAACCGCCGCCCGCGGACCCGCCGCCCGCAGACCAGGGCTCCGGCAGCACCGGGACCAGCGCATCGAGCGGCGGTGACGGCGCGTCGGGCACCCAGGCCAGCGCTACGAGCGGCGGCGCCAGCGCGTCCGGCGACGATGCGGGCGCGGTCGTGGTCGTCGACGAGCAAGCAGCCGGCAAGCCCATGCACCCGTACGTGCTCTGGGGGCACGTGAGCTTCTGGTCGGGCGCGGGCCTGGTCGCGCTCGGCGGCCTGTCGTTCTACCTGTCGTGGAGGGAGTCCCGCGCCTACTTCAACGACGACTCGTTGGGCGCGGCCGATGCGAGCCGGCAGTGGGCGGGCGCCGCCTGGACCTCCATGGGCCTCGGCGCCGCGCTGCTCGCGACCGGCGCGACGCTGTGGCTGCTCGCACCCGATGATGCGGAGATCTCCGCTGTCGCGGCCCCGGCTCCGGGCGGGGTGGTGATGGCGGTGGGAGGGAGATGGTGATGAAGGCCATGCGCACTCTTTCCTGCCTTCTCACGCTGGCGCTGGCCGCCGGCTGCGACATCTTCCTCGACGGCTGGGGCACCGAGGGCACCGACTGCCATGATGATGGCGACTGCGCGTCGGGCTACAAGTGCCTCGAGACGGATGAGGGCGACATCTGCGTGGATGCGGATACCGGCGAGGAGGGGCAGCCCTGCGCCGAGGATGACCTGTGCAAGGGCGACCTCTTTTGCATGCAGAGCGTCTGCCGCTATCTTGAGGAAGGCGAAGCCTGCGCAATGGACGAGGACTGCGGAGCGGGTCTGGTCTGCGTCTTTCTGGACTGCGTTCCGATCTGCGCTGAAGGGGATATCTGCATCCCGGATTACGAGGGCCGGCATGGCCAGCCGTGCTACAACGGAGACGCTTGTGAGGAGGGCTCCCAGTGCATCTACCCGGACGGTGAGCAAGATTATTGCGCCGCAGGCGACGTAGGCCAGCCCGGGTCTGCCTGCCTCGATGTCGAGGATGTCGGCGAGTATGGTCTGTGCAACACCGGCCTGGAATGCTTGGATGGGACATGTGTCGGCACCGGGGAGCTGTGCTCGTATTGCGATGAGCGCTACACCTGCGACGAGGGTTTCCACTGCGTCACATTCCCCGGGATGTGGAACATGTGCGTGCCCGAAGAGCAGGGGATGAAGGGCCAATCTTGTTACTATCACGACGAAGAAGAGCATATGTGCGAGGAGAATCACGAAGAGGAGTTGGAGTGCGCCACGTTCGGCGATGACCACCTCTGCGTGCCTACCAATGCCGGCACCCTGGGCGAGGACTGCTTCATGGGCCGATGTAGATCGCAAGATCTCCACTGCTTCATGGGCGAATGCAACGGACAGAGCAGCACCGGCGGACCCTGCAGCGATAAATCCCACTGCCCCTACAATAACGCCTGCGATTACGAGAAGGCTGAGTGCGTCACTGGGGGTTCGACAGACTTCGGAAAGGAATGCTCGGACGGAAACCCATGCAGCGGCGAATTCGATTCTTGCATTCGGTTCATCTCGGGCAAGAATCGTTGCACCAAGCCCTGTACTGGGAAATCCGATTGCACAGAGGAAACCGGCCCCGTCGAGTGCATCGTGGTTCACGAGCTCTTCACCCCTGAAATGGTATCCACATACTGCGGCCTGCCCGACTGGAACCTGGGCTTCGGCGTCCCATGCAGCGAAGCCGCAGACTGTGCGGGCGGATACAAATGCAAAAGCATGCCCATCCTCGGGAAAAATACGGCCGTCTGTACGGCCGAGTGCAACTACGAGACCTGCCCCGGGGATCTCGGTTGCTGCATCGGAGCCGATGGCGGGCCGAGCTACTGCGGGCTCGGCGAGTGGTGCGGCTTCGGCTCAAGCTGCAGTGAAGACAGTAATTGTGAGCAGCTCCCCTTCGAGAACTACCCGCATTGCCACGATCTTGTTTGCACCACGCCTTGCAGCTCGGATAGTGATTGCCCGTTTGGCACCAGGTGCCTCGGAGAACCCAGCTACTGTGAAGAGTATTTCGAGTAGCACCCCGGCCGGCCTGCTTCCCCTTGCCGCGCTCCGCCCGGCCGTGCTAGATTGAACCCATCCGCGTACCTTGCTGGAGGGCAAGCCATGACCAAGCGCACGCGCTCTCTCCTCTCGATCGTCGCCCTGCTCTGCCTCGCCGCCGGGGGCGTCTTCGCCCAGGAGGCCGACAGCTTCAAGGCCCGCTTCTCCAAGCTGTCCAAGTCCAAGGCCGGCACCTTCAAGGTGAGCGCCCGGCCGGGCGAGGAGGTCCCGGAGGCGACGCTGAACCTGGCCTTCGGGCCCGGCTCGACGATCTCGGTCTCGCGCGGCAACGCGGCCCCCAAGGCCATGCTGGAGGAGACGGACATCGTCTCGGTGGTCAACCGCAACCTGCGCGCGGTCAAGTTCTGCTACTGCAAGGCGCTCAAGAGCGACCCCGAGTTCGAGGGCCAGGCCATCGTGGGCATGAAGATCAAGACCACCGGCAAGGTCGAGAAGGTCTCGATCGAGCCCGAGGACATGGCCGAGCACAAGTTCGGCAAGTGCCTCGGTCCCCGGGTGGCCAAGTGGCGCTTCCCGCGCTTCACCGGCAGCAAGGAAGACGGCCTGACCGTCAAGTCGATCGGCTACGAGTTCCCGCTGGAGTTCAACCAGGCGGAGTAGACGCTCCGTCCCGGCAGGGCGTGCAGCCCTCCCCGACACGCCACAGCCGTGGGTGCGAAGCCCAGACAGAGAAGAATCGGATCTGCGGGGGGCGCAGCAGCGCCCAGCGCGCTCAGCCGACCTCGGCCGAGCCCTCGGCCGACGCGCCGCCCGAGAACGAGGCGCTGACCTCGACGTTGAGCTTGATGGTCTTGTCGGCCAGGTCGGGCACGCCACCCAGCATGTCGGCGATGCCGCTCAGCTTGGCCGCCACCTCGGCCGCGGTGGCCGGGTTCTTGATGTCGTTCTTGGCGCTGGCGGCCAGGTCCTTGGCCTCCTTGACGAGCTTCGGCGCCCGCTCGGCCAGGGACTTGAGCTTCTTGGCGCTGCCGATCAGGCGCTCCATGGTCGTCTTGCCGGCGTCGAGCAGCTCCTGGATGCCCTCGGGCGGCTCGACCATGCCGGTCACCCGGATCGTGACCACGACCTGGGCCGAGGCCGACGCGCCGCCGGCGCCCGCCGAGGCGTCCAGCCCGCCCTCGACGCTGATCTCGATCTTGCCGCCGACCTTGAAGACCGTGTCCTGCAGCCGGGACGTGACCGCGGTCTTGACCTCTTCCCAGCTCGCGCCCGGCTCGAGGCCCACCTTGCCGGCCAGGACCTTGGGCGTCTCCTCGATGTACTGCTTGGTCTCCTTGATGTCCGTCTCGTACTGCTTGCACTTGTTGAAGAAGTTCTCGTACTTGGCGGGCACGCTGGTGTCGAGCGCCCCCGCGCCGATCTTCTTGCCGCCCAGCGTCTCGCAGCCCACCACGGCCAGCAGCAGGCTCAGCGAGGCCAGCACCGCCACGATCTTGAGGAATGATTTCATCGACAGCACCTCCCTTGGGTTTGTTCGTCTCGCCATCGAGGTCCCGGAATAGATAGGATCAACCCGCCCCGGATTGCAAGCCTTGATCGACAGGCTCGCCAGCGCCGAATGCCAGAGCCGCCTCCCGCTCCAGCTCGTCGAAGCGGCCCTCGTACTTGGGCGAGAAATGAAAGACCTCCAGCCTGCGCACCCCGGCCCGGCGGGCGATCTCGCCGGCCTGCCTCGCGGTCAGGTGATAGGTCTCGGTGGCTCGCTCCAGGTCGGTATGCAGGAAGGCCGCCTCGCAGTACAGCAGGTCGGCGCCCTGGAGCAGCTCGACGGCCTGCCGCGCGTTGGCCTCGCTGCCCAGCGAATCGGCGATGTAGCCGATCGTCCGGCCCGGGCTGTGGATCAGCAGCCGCCCGGCCAGCGCCTGCGCGTTACGCGCATCGCCGTCCACCTCGACGCGGGCGCCGTCGATCTGGCCGCTGCGGACCAGGCGCTTGAGCTCGTTCAGCCACGGGCCCGGCGTCAGGCCGATCGCTTCGAGCTCGACGGGGTTGACGTTGTAGAAGTCCCGCTCGGTGACCGCGTAGGCCAGGGACGGGGTGCGGTGATCCAGGCTGGCAGCGCGCACGCGGATGAGATCGTCCTTCCAGATCGAGCCCTGGGCCCGCCGGCGGCGCTGCCGCGGCCTGCGGAAGCGGTGCCGGCAGACGAACTCGGTCACCTGGATCTCCTCGCCTGCCAGCTCGTGGACCTCGAAGACCAGCCGCTGGTACCGCACCAGGTTCCAGGTGTAGCCGGCCAGCTTGCCGCGGACACAGGCGGTGATCCCGGGCGGGCCGAAGACGCGCACGCGCCGGCCGCGCCCGAGGTGGATGCGCAGCAGCTGATCGAAGCCGATGAAGTGGTCGATGTGGGTGTGCGAGACGAAGACGTCGCTCAGCCGAAGGATCTCGCTCGGAGACAGGGCCGTGAGCGAGCCGCAGTCGAAGAGCACGGCGCGCTTCTCGCGGCAGATGTCCACGAAGAGCGCCGGGTCCCCAGTCCTGCCGTTGACGAGCCTGGCCTGGAAGGCGGTCTTCATTCCCCCTCCGGCCCGTCCCCTTCCCCCTGCGTTCCCACCGGTGCGAAGAGCACCTCGAATCCGGTGCGGAAGTCCGGGCCGAAGTCCCGGGCGAGCTCCTCGGGCTCCATCAGCCGGATGCTGCCTCCGTAGAGATCCAGGATCTCGCGGCAGATGGAAAGGCCGAGACCGGTCCCGTCCTCGGGGCCCTTGGTCGTGTAGAAGGGCTCGAAGAGCTTGTCGCGCACGGAGTCGGGGATCCCGGCTCCGCTGTCGACGATCCGCATGCGCGCGCGATCGCCGACGGCATCCACCGAGACGCGGATCTCCGCGTGCGCCTCGTCCTTGACGGCGTCGATCGCGTTGCCGATCAGGTTGGCCGCCACCTGCTGGTAATGGGCGGCATTGCCGAGCACGTCGGGCAGATCGTCCTGGCAGCGCAGCTCCAGCGTGACCCGCTTCTTCTTGGCGCGCTCCGAAAACAGCGCCAGCGCCGCCCGGACGGGAGGCGCCGGGTCGATGGGCTGCGCCTCGACGTCCTGCTGCCGTACGAACTGGCGGAGGTTGTTGAGGATCTCTTCCATCACCGTGGCCTGCTCGACGATCAGGCGCAGCTTGGGCTCGATGAAGTCGTCCTGCTCGCAGTGGCGATGGAGGATCTGAGCGAAGGCCTTGATGCCCAGCAGCGGCTGGCTGAGCTCGTGGGCCACCACGGCCACCATCTTGCCCATCTCGGCGAGCTTGGCAGCGTGAAACAGGCGCTCACGGCACCGAGCCAGCTCTCGCTCGAGCTCGTGGATGTCCCGTTCGACCTCGTTCATTTCCAGAGGCCCTCGGCATCGACGCGCACCTCGGGCGGACGCGTATCGACCTGGATCTCCGGCGACTCCCGCCGCGCGCTGTCCCCGGACGTGCCCGTGCTGGTCACCACCAGTCGGTTCTCGCCCTCGTGCAGCGGGACATCCAGCGAGAAGGCCCCCTGGTTGTCGGCCCTGACGAGTATCCCGTTGACCAGCACCATGGCCCCGGCCTCGGTCTTGCCGGTCAGCTTGGTCGTGGTCTTGTCCAGCTTGGTGGAGGGCCAGCGGACCTGCAGGGCCACCGAGGCGGGGATCGGCATGAGCTTCGACGGCTCCTTGTCCGGCAGCACGACCGAGCGCTTGCCCTTGGGCACCGAGATCTCCTTGCCCTTGGCCTCGAGCTTCACCTTGCCCTTGCGCGTGTCCAGGGTGACGGTCCCCTTTCCGTCGCTGGACAGGCTGAACTCGCCTTCTTTCGTGGCGGCCACCGCGTCGCTGCCCCGGGATCGGAACAAGTAGACCTTCTTCGCGCTCTCCGGGATGGCGGCCGTGATGCGGCCCTCGCCCAGCTCGAACGACAGCTTCTCGATCTGGTCCGCCCCCACCACGAAGCTCGTGTTGGGCGTGATGACCACCGAGGAGCTGTCCCGCAGGTAGAGCGTGACCTCGGAGAAGAGGCTCGAGCGGATCTCGTCGCCTTCCGAGAGCATCCGACCCACGCTCGCCTTCTCCCAGCGCGGGCTGCCCACGCCGTGGACCTCCACTTGCCCCACGACCGAGCCGACCACGGCCAGCGGCGCGGTGGTCGGTCCCGACGCAGGCGGCTCGACGAGCAGGTTCAGGGCCGTCATGCCCGCGAGCAGCACGATATTGAAGCCGACCCACGTCAAACCCGTCCGTCGGTTCATCGCCCGCCTCCACACACAAGGATTCCCAAACCCGCGCCACAAGTCAAATTTGATGGACTCGTAAGAAGTCCATCAATGGCCGGCGCTCCAGGGTCCCGCTTCATGCCATGGGCACCGGCGCGCGGGTGGCGTCCTGGATGCGTTGCAGCCGGATGAGGACCGTGGTGCCCACACCCTGCTCGCTCTCGACGCTGACGCTCCCGCCGTGATCGGAGATGATCTGATAGACCTCGTACAGCCCGAGACCGGCCCCTTTCCAGTCGTCTTTCGTGGTGAAGAAAGGCTCGAAGACGCGATCGATGTTCTCCTTGGCGATCCCGCGACCCGTGTCGGAGATCCGCAGCTCGACCCAGTCCCCGTCCAGCGTCCCGGCCAGCTTCAACGTCCCTCTCTCGGGCATGGCCGTGTCGGCATTCAGCAGCACGTTGAGCACAGCCCGCTGCAGCTGGCCCTGGTTGCCGACCACCCGCGGCAGGTCGGCAGGGAAGCTCGTCTCGATCCGCACGCCCCGGCCCTCGAAGCGGCTGCGGATCAGATCGAGCGCCAGATCCACGACCCGCCCCAGCCGAAGCGGCTCCCGGTGGCCGCTGCTCTGCTGCTCGGAGAAGCGCAGCAGGTTGTCGGAGATGGCCTTGCAGCGCTTGGCCTCGGCCTCGATGCGCCTGAGGAACTGCAGCTCGGGATCGTCCTCCTTCTTCCGGCGAAGCAGCAACTGGGTCAGCCCCAGGATGCCGCCGAGGGGGTTGTTGAACTCGTGGGCCACGCCGGCGCCGAGGTCGCCGATGGCATCGAGCTTGCGCGTCTCGAGCAGGCTAGCCTGCATCTTCTGCAGCTCCTCGGCCCGCCTCTCGTAGCGCTGGCGCATCTGATCCGCCTCGCGCTGGACGGCCCGCACTCCGATGGAGGCGAGCCAGGCCCCCAGCCCGACCAGGGCGGCCGCGCCGCCGAGCGCCAGCCAGAGCCACATCGGTACACCCGCCAGGCTCTGCGGCCCGGCCACGGCCCGCTGGACCACGACCGCCCAGGCCATCGGATCGAGCCGCTGGTAGGCCCCGGCCAGCATTCCCTCCTGCCCGCGCCAGGTCGCGATGCCGGACCGGCCCCCGGCGAGGTACTCGTCGACCAGCGGGTTGCCGGTGATCCGCTCGCGCTCCAGGCTTCGGCGCCCATCCGGGTGGACGACCAGCCGGCCGCCGTCGTCGACCACGAAGAAAACGTAGCTCCGGTCCAGTGCGCCGGTGGCGGCGATCTGCCGGACGCGCCGCAGGCGCCGCTCGAAACCCAGCACCCAGGGCCGCTTGCCGGCTCCCGCCGAGACCAGCGCGGCCCCGGACAGCAGCACCTCGTTGTGGCGCGAGTCCACGTAGACGTCGCTCACGGCCCGGCCCGAGTCCCGGGCCGCACCGATCGGCAGATGGCGCAGGAAACGCGCCAGGTCGCTCTCGTCGACCGGCAGTCGGCTGTCCCGCGCGCTGCCGTCACCGATCTGATCCGCGCGCAAGAAGACCGGATCGACCACGGCCTGATCGTCCCCGTCCAGCAGCACCACCACGGTCAAGTCGTCGTCCTGCTCATAGAGCAGGCGCAGCACGCCCGTCAGCTCCGCCGGCGGCAGGCTGGGCAGGTCGAACAGCTCCCGGCCCATCTCGACGATCCGGCCGCTCGAGCCCAGGTCCCGCGCGACGATGCGCGCCGTGGCCCGGGCGAGGGCCAGATCGCGCCCGTCCGCGCCGGGCTGCGGAACCAGAAGCCATGCCGTGCACACGAGCGCGGCCGGCAGCCCGAAGGCCAGCGCGATCGCGGCAACGATGATCAGTCGCAGGCGCAATCCCTCTCCCTCACCCGGCGCGCGAGCGCGGCGAGCCGGGAGCTACGCTAGCACATCGACCCTTGCTGCGCCATGCTCTGATCGCCGGGAGGTTTACTTCCGGCCCGTGCGATGGCATGCTCGCAGCCATGGACCCAGGGATGTCTCTCCGGGGCACTCGAGCGAAGGGCGTTTTACACTGGGCACTCGCCTGTGCCCTGCTGGCCACGGCGTCCCTGTTTGCCTGCACCGTCGACGACGTGCTCGACGGCAAGCCCTGCGGGCCGGACGGCGAGTGCGCCCCCGGTTACGAGTGCGTCCAGGAGCCCTGCGGCGACGGTTACCTGTGCTCGGTCTGCCGCGCGAATCCCCAGCCGCCGGACGACGGCGGCGGAGAGCCGGACGCGGGCACGGATGGCGGGGACGAGGTCGGAGGAGACGGGGACGGGGGCGACGGCGAGGCGGACGGCTCGCCGCCTTGCGATCCGGTCCCACCGCCCTGCAAGCTGCTGCCGGACTGCACCGACACGCCGCCCGAGTGCGTCGACGGGACCTGGGTCTGCGACACGGGCTTCGAGATCGCCGAGACGCGCTGTGACGGGCTGGACAACGACTGCGACGGCTCGATCGACGAGGCGCTCGTGTGCACCCTGGCCGGGGACGGCACGGCCGGCTTCGCCGACGGAGAAGCCGCCGCCGCGCGCTTCTCCGAGCCGCGCGGCCTCTGCGCCCACCCCTCGGGCGGGGTCGTGGTCGGCGATCGCGCCAACCACGCCATCCGCCTGGTCGCGGCCGACGGCAGCACGAGCACGCTGGCCGGCACCGGGGAGCCGGGAGCCGACGAAGGACCCGGAGACCAGGCGCGCTTCCACGAGCCCTGCGGCGTGTGTCCGGCCCTGGACGGCGCCGTGCTGGTGGCCGACTCGGGCAACCATCGCATCCGGCGCATCGACGCGCTCGGCGAGGTCTCCTGCCTGGCGGGCAGCGGCTTCACGGGCTTCCTCGACGGCCCGGCCGAGCAGGCCCGCTTCACCCTGCCCGAGGGCGTGGCGGCCTCGGCCGACGGCCGGGTCTTCGTGGCCGACACGGGCAACGACTGCATCCGGCTCGTCTCCGGCGGCCAGGTGAGCACCTGGGCCGGGCAGTGCCAGAGCCCGGGCACGGCCGACGGCGATCGCGCGACCGCGCAGTTCCACGGCCCGACCGATCTGCTGCTGCTCGAGGACGGCGCCTTGCTGGTGTCCGAGCAGGGCTCGCATCGGATCCGGCTCGTCTCGGCCGACGGCGAGCTGGTCTCCACCCTGGCCGGCTCGGGGGTCTACGACGACCTGGACGGCCCGCTGGCCACGGCCGCCTTCAAGCGGCCCGCCGGCCTGCTCGCGGAGGCGGGCGGGCTGAGCTACCTGGCGGCGGACTACGGCAACCGCATCCGGCGCATCGACCCGGCCGGCGATCAGGTCTCGACCGCGATCGGCAGCGGGGAGCCGGGCTTCGTCTCCGGCCCCCCGGAGAGCGCGCGCTTCCTGCACCCCTCCGGCCTGGCCAGGCTGGGAGACGGCCGCCTGGTCATCGCCGACACGCACAACCACGCCCTGCGGGTGGTGAACCCATGAAATGCAGGTTCGGATTCGCGCTGTGCCTCTCTCTGCTGGCTGCGCCGGCCGCCCTGGCCGGCGAGAAGCCCAAGCTGATCCAGTTCGAGCTGCGCGCCGACGAGCGGGTGGCCGAGACGGCCCTGTCGCTGAACGCCGAGATCTTCGTCGTGCTCAACGGCCTCGATCCCTACCAGCTCGTGACCCAGGCCGAGCTGGCCGGCCAGATGCTCATGGACCCGGCCGAGAGCCTCGCTTTCTGCAGGGGTGCGGCCAAGTGCATCTCCGAGCTGGTCGCGGAGACCGGAGCCGCCCTGGTGGTCCACGGCGACGTGAAGCCGTCCTTCGACGGATCCAAGCTGCTGGTCCACTTGGTCCTGGTCGACGTGGCCGCCCAGAAGAACAAGGCCGAGAAGTTCGGCCAGCTGGACGCCAAGGCCGATCCGATCCGGGAGACGGGCGATCTGCTGCGCGCGTTGCTCGGCATCCAGCCGCCGCGCGAGGCAGCGCCGGCAAAGGTCTCCGAGCCCGAGACCGCGCCCGGGCCCGAGAAAGCCGCAAAGCCCGCGCCCGAGGCCACCCAGGGCGACGAGGCCGAGCTGGCCCGGCGCATCTCCGCCCCGGCGCCCGAGCCCAGAAGCTGCTGGTCGAACCCCTGGACCTGGACCGCCGCCGGCCTGGGCGTCGCGTCGATCGGCACCGGCGTGATCCTGGGCGTCGTGTCGCGCGACAGGCAGCGCGAGGCGGCCAACCGGGCCGCGCTGGGAAAGCCGCTGCTGGCCTACGAGGCGTACCAGGATGCCGAGGACCTGGCCCTGGGCGCCAACATCGTCTACGGCATCGGGGGCGCGGCCCTGGTCACGGCCGTGGTGCTGTTCGCCATCGACGCCCTGGACAGCCCGCCCGCGGTCAGCCCCCAGGTCGCCTGCAGCGGCTCGGGCTGCAGCGCGAGCTTCTATTTGCGATTCTGATCCTGACCGCGAAGAGCGGGAGCCGGCTCGGTCTCGGGCTTCAGTCGACCGTGGGGTAGCCCAGGTCGATCCAGCGCTCGATCCCGCCTTCCATGACCCACACGTGCGCGTAGCCGGCGTCCTCGAGCGTGGTGTAGGCGGGCTCGCTGCGCACGCCGCGGCGGCAGTAGACGACCAGGTAGCGCGCTCGATCCACCTCGGCCAGGCGCCCTTCGAGCAGGTCCCAGGGTATCTTCAGCGAGCCCTCGAGGTGCCCCAGGTCGTAGAACTCCTCGTCGACGACGTTGAGCAGCAGCATGCGCGGGTCGCCGGCCAGCTGGTACGCGCGCACCTGCTCGCAGCCGAGGTACTTGTCGGTCGGCCACTCCTCGAGCGCCCGATCGCCGTCCGGCCAGCCCTGCCCGTCGGCGGGCCCCCCGTCCGTCTGCCCGCCCCCGTCCCCGCAGCCGCAGACCGCGAGCGCGAGCATCAGACAGAGCTCACGGAACGATCTCGATCTTGCACGCCGCATGAAGATACGCTCCACAGGCTCCTTCTATCACCTTCACCGAGAGCCTGTCGATCCCCCCGGAGGCGAGGCTCCGCCGTCTTCGTCTTTGCCGCCCGGCCAGGCGATCGCGGCCTGCCGCTCCCGGACCGCCTGCAGGGCTCGCTCCAGCGCTTCGAGGCTGTCCGCGCCGTAGGCCGTCTGCTGCTCGTACCAGTCGGGCCCCTGCAGGCTCCAGCCGCAGGACCAGGACCCGCCCAGCGCTTCCTGCGGAATCTGGATGGCGATCTCGACCTGCTGGCCGCCGATCTGCACCCAGCGCTGGGCAGCCAGCATCTGCCCCCCGGACGAGCTGGGCCGATCGCCCGTGTCCTGCTCGGCCAGGATCTCCTGGCACAGCGCCAGGCACTCATCGCAGATGCACACGGCCGGCTCGAGGCGAGCGCCGAGCAGCGAGCCCACCTCGTCTCGCCGCTTGCCGCAAAAGGAGCACGGCCCGGGCGGGGGCGCGACAGGCAGGTCCCGGGAGGGCTCCTCCAGGAACCGCGCCACGCAGCCGTCGCAGATGGTGTGAGAAGGGCCGGCGATGAGCTTGCAGGCTTCCTGCTGGCTCACGCCGCAGAAGCTGCAGCGCAGACCCGCAGACCCGTTCATCGCTCGGGCCGGACCGGCTCGAGGGTGTAGCTCACACGCCACGGCCCGTACGATGAGCTCACGACGTCGAAGCGCGTGCTCCCCTGGTAGCTCTTCTGGCCGGGTAGCACCCGGACCCGCACCAGGCCCTTCTGGCCCGGCGCGAGCAGGCCGCTGTGCACCGCGGCCGTGCCCAGGTGCGAGTCGCTGGTGTAGACCTCGGTGCCCCAGATCGGGCCCGTGCGCAAGCCGCGCAGCTCGTACTGGAAGCTCTTGCCGATGTCGGCCTCGGAGAAGCGCGGTGCGCCCGGATCGGGCCGGATGCCGAGCACCCGCCGCACGGCCTCCCGAAGCGCCAGCGCCTCGTCCAGCTTGCCCTGCCGCGTGTAGCGGTCCTGGAGCTTCTGGAGCTCGCGCCCGGCCTTGGCGCGGGCGGGCCGCAGCTCCTGCTCGGCCTGCTCGAAGACCTCTCGGCTGCGGGCCTCGGCCTTGGCCTGCACGGCAGCCTCGATCCGCTCGAAGTCCTCCAGCACGGCGAAAGCCTCGGGCGGCAGGTCCTGCTGGGCGTATGCGGGCAGGGCCCAGGTGCACAGCATTGCCGCGGCCAAGGCGGCTGCCGATCTCTTTGCGCTCATGAGAAGCTCCTCTCCCCGGCCGTACAGATAGCCGTCCCCATCGAAACAAGCCCGATTGTGTGGATGCGGAGCCGGGCCCTCAGGGCGCTTTCTCGTTCATCTTGGCCTTGAGGACCGGGCTGGCCTTGAAGGTGACCACCCGGCGGGCGGAGATCTCGATCGCCTCGCCTGTCTTGGGATTGCGACCAATCCGCGTCTTCTTGTCCCGAGGAGTGAAGTTGCCGAAGCCGGAGATCTTCAGCTTCTCGCCACGTTCGAGGGTCTCCTTCATGGTCTCGAACACCGTCTCGACGATCTCAGCCGCCTGGCTCTTCGAGAATCCGACCTTCTTGTAGACTTCCTCGACGATGTTCGCCTTGGTCATCGCCATGTGGCTCTCCTTGGTCCCTCGGGATCGATCCGTGTCCAGTGCGAGTCAGGACCCCGTTAATAAGATCAATTCGCCGACGTTGCAAGGTTTTTTTTCAACGCCGCCCGGAGCCCCGGTTCACCCTGCGGCGCAGCTCGGCTCCGGGCCGGAACACCACCCGCCGCTTGGGCAGCACCCGGATCCGCTCGCCGGTCCGCGGATTGCGTCCCGGATAGCCTCCGGAGTGCTTGACCCGGAAGGAGGCGAAGCCCCGGATCTCCACACCCCGGCCATCCACCAGGGCCCGGCTCATGGCGGAGAAGACCGCGTCCACCGCTCTCTTCGCCTCGGCCAGTCTGAGCTGCTGGTCCCTTGCCAGCGTGGCCACCAGATCGGCTTTCAGCATCTCTTCGCTCCCCTCTCTTCGGCTCAACCGCACGCCCATTCGGGATCGATCTCGCCATCGCAGTCGTTGTCCTTCCCGTCGCAAAGCTCCGGCGCGCCGGGGAAGATCGTCTCGTCCTCGTCATCGCAGTCCTCGTCGCAGGTCCTGAACCCGTCCCCGTCCGCGTCGAAGCCCTCGTCGGTGTCCCCGTCGCAGTCGTTGTCGATGCCGTCGCACAGCTCCTCGGCGCCGGGGCGGACCTCGGCGTCCGAGTCGTCGCAGTCGCCGCCGCACTGGGACCAGCCGTCGTCGTCGCGGTCGAAGTCCTCGTCGGTCAGCCCGTCGCAGTCGTCGTCGAGGCCGTTGCACTCCTCGCCCTGCGGCGCGGGCACGCAGTCGATGAAGCTCCGGTAGGAGGCCACCACGTCCTGTCCGTTGGCGGTCGGCCGGAAGTCGCCGTAGAAGAGGATGGCCCTGCTGACCCCGTCGTAGTCGAAGCCGTCGCTGCGGCTGCGCGGCACCTCGACCGGCGCGCCGCCCCTCATCTGGGCCACCTTGATGGTCGCCGAGATGGGCGGCTGGGTGAGCCGGTAGGTGCTCGACACCCCGAAGGCCACCCGGATGATGTTCTCCATGTTGGCGGTCTGATCCGCATCGCAGATCGAGCCCACCGACCCGCCTCCCGCCCCGTTGACCACCGCGTTGATGCCCTTGGAGGCGTTGAGCGCGGTGGGGCACCTCGGATCGCCGCCCACCACGCCGAAGAGAATCGCGTTCCGGCTGCGGTAGCCGGCGACGAACTCGGACACCTTCTGGGCGTCGGGCGGGCCGCCGTAGTTGTCGCCGCCCGAGGCCAGCTCGATCGTGTGGTCGTCCTCGTCGCTCAGGATGATCACGATCCGGGTGGCCTCGCAGCGCAGCTTGTAGCGGTTCGGCTGGCCGGCCGGCGTGCAGGGCAGGCTGTTGTCGATCGCGTCCAGCCCGACCTGGAGCGACTGCTCGTAGGGCGAACCCAGCGTGCCCTGTCGCACGTCCTGCTTGAAGGTCTCGATGTCGTCGACGAAGCCGCTCCAGAGCAACCCGCCCCAGTCGGTCCGGTCGGTGATCGTCACACCGATGCGCCAGTCCAGGGTCGTGTTCGAGAGCAGGGCGGCCATCGCGTCGGCCGCATTGGCCACGGCTTGCTGCTCCTCGCCCATGGAGTCGGAGTTGTCCACCACCCAGATGATGTCGACCGGATCGACGCCCACCGAGGCGAAGCTGTCGCACTGCACGTCGAGCTGATCGGTGTAGCCCGCCAGGGCCGTGGAGTTGCACACGTCCGCCAGGCGGATGAGCTGGGCGTCGTCGAGCCGGCCGAGCGGCGAGAGCGCGGCCGCCACCAGCACGCGCCCGGGCCCCCGGTAGACCGTCTCGGTGCTCATGTGAAAGCCGCTGGTCGTGCTGCCCGCAGCCCCCATCAAGCCCTCGATGGGCACGCCGGCCAGCCTGGCCACCAGGTCGTCCGCTAGCTCGGTGGGCGTGCGGCCCGCGCTGAGCGAGAGATCGTAGGCGGCGATGACGGCGTCGTAGCCGTCGAAGGTCGTCAGGCCCCTGGAGGTCGCCGCGGAAATGCTCGCCGCGCGGCCGATCTCTGCGCGATCTTCCGCCTCCTGGGCCGCAGCGCTCGTCTGGGCAGGCGCGCGGGCGAGCACGAAGCCCGCGATCTGGTGGTCCTCGGCGTAGAAGATCTTGCCCACCTCGACGCCGGCAGCGGTCAGCACGGAGCTCCGCGAGAAGAAGCGCTCCAGCGCCAGCCGGTAGTCGGCCGGATCCGAGGCGTGCAGGTCGATGGGCTTGAGCGCCTCGGCCGAGCAGACCAGGGTGCTGGCCTCGTCGGCGTCCGAGATCCCGTCGCCGTCCGTGTCCACGTCGTAGGGATCCGTCTCGCCCTTGGAGCACAGCGAGGAGTAGCACACCCGCAAGCGGCGCGCGCAGACCTCGCCTGTCGCGCAGTCGAGATCCGAGCTGCAGGGCGTGGCGCAGTCACCGAGCCGCCCGTCGCCGTCTCGGTCCTCGTCGCCGTCCAGCACCCCGTCGCCGTCCATGTCCGGCTTGCGCGGATCGCTCTCGTCCGTATCGACGAGGCCGTTCGCGTTGCGGTCCTCCTGGCCGTCCGTCAAACCGTCTCCGTCGGTGTCGGCCTCGGTCGGATCGGTCTCGCCCGCGTCCAGCCGCCCGTTGCGATTGGCGTCCTCGATCCCGTCGGGCAGCCCGTCGCGATCGCTGTCGGTCCTCAGGGGATCGGTCTCGCCCGGATCGAGCTCGCCGTCCGCGTCCCGGTCCTCGCTGCGATCGCTCAGCCCGTCGCCGTCCGTGTCCGCGTTGAGCGGGTCGGTCTCGCCCCAGTCCACCTGGCCGTTGTGGTTGCCGTCCTCGATGCCGTCGTGCAGGCAGTCGTCGTCCGAGTCCGGATCCAGGGGATCGGTCTCGCCCGGATCCACGATCCCGTCCCCGTCGCGATCCTCCTTGTCGTCGGGCACCCCGTCCCCGTCGCTGTCGTCCTCGGTCGGCACGAGCACCGGCAGGCAGGTGAAGGGCTCGTCCGCGCCCCCGCCCCCGTCGCCGTCGATCACGCCGCTGTCCGTGCCCCCGTCCGTGACCTCGCCGCTGCTCGAGCAGCCGAGGCAGACCAGGCCCGCGGTCAGGATCCATAGCCAGGCGCTCTCGCGTCCCCGTCCTCTGCAGCTAGGCATCTCGAAGGCTCCCGATCTCCGCGCGCCCACGTTCGCGGGGATTCATTAAATTTGCATGAGATTACCATGGCTTGTCACCAAAAATCAAGCGCCCATCGGAACGAGGAATGCACTGTTTCGTTTTAACTGCCGGGAAGCGATTCTCCATCGAATGTCGCGGTCTGCTGGCGTCCACTTGGCCGATGCCATCCGGCGCCCTGCATGAAGCCACTGAAATACAATGGAGAAACGGCGTCCATCTTGCGGATTGCGGGGAGGGGGGCGACCGGGATAATGAGAATCGTAATGAGCGAGAGCAAGGAGGCGCCCATGTTCGCCGATAGGATCAAGAGGAGATTCCGTTCCCGCCGGGGGCAGACCATCGTCCTCGGCGCGCTCGGGGTGCTGGTGGTGTCGCTGATGATGTTCATCACGCTG
>JAFGRB010000098.1 GCA_016935365.1 Deltaproteobacteria bacterium | reverse complement strand
CGCGCAGCGCGACCAGGTCGCCGTCGGCGAGCACCCGGCTCGAACCGGGTGCGTCCTGGCGCGGCTCGCTCAGCACCGGCACGCTGCCGCCGGGAATGCCGGCGAAGAGCCGCCCGGCCCGCGGGAAGCCGGCCGCGTTGAGCGCCGGCTTGAAGCGGTCGTGGTAGTAGGCCCGCTCTACCACCTGCGCATCGTAGCCGGCTTGCTCGAGGGCCTCGGCCTCCGCCTCGGCAAAGGCCCGGCGGGCGAACTTGCCGGCCACCAGCGTCCAGCCTCCCTCCCGCGCCAGGCCGGCCGCCTGGTCGACGGCCGGGTAGCCGATCGGCACGCAGGCCAGCCGGCCGATCTCGTCGCGCAGCGACTGCAGGGCCTGCAGGTCGTCCGACCGGCCGACCAGCACGTGGGCGATCGTCGCGGGCTTGCTCTCCAGGGGCGGCTCGATGAACGGGCCCTGCGGCCCGGGCACGATCGCGGGGGCGGACGACTCGGCGCCGCGCTCGGGCCCGGCAGGCGCGGCGTCGGGCGAGCCGCCCGCGTCGGGGGCGACCGCGACGGCGGCATCCGCGGGTCGGCTCTCTGGGCGCTCGGCCTGGCGACAGGCGCCGGTCAGGCTCAGGCATGCCAGCAGGGCTGCGGTTCTCGAGGTGCGCATCCCGTCTGAGCTCAGCTCGGCTTCGCGGTCCCGGCACCGTCCAGGGTGTCGAGGAACTTCTCGATCCGCAGGTTGGTCAGCTCCGGCAGCTCGATCGGACCGGTGTGGCTTCCCATGGGGAGGGTCAGCAGCTCGGAGTCGGGAATCATGGCGTGCATCCGGTGGGAGATCCAAAGCGGGGTGAAGCGGTCGGCCTCGCCGGCCACGATCAGCGTGGGCACCTTGACCTCCGGCAAGAACGGCTCGGCGGTGTGGCGCGCCGCGCTGGCCAGCGTGCGCATGAACACGAGCGGGTTCATGCGGCTCAGGTCCTCCAAGTAGGGAAAGAAGTCCTCCCGGCGGATCAAGCCCTCGTTGATCTCGAAGGTGGCCGCGTACCAGTAGCCCAGCTCGCTTCGCACCACCTCGCGCCAGAGCTTGCCCAGCATGGGATGGAAGCGCTCGCTCAGGTAGCGCAGCAGCGGAAAGACGCGCTTGACCAGGCCGCTGTCGTGGACGTGATCGACGGCCTTGCCGAAGGAGCCGGTGATCGGCACCAGGGCGCCCACGCGCTCCGGGTGGCGGTGATAGTACTCCAGGATGACCTGCACGCCCATGCTGTGGCCCAGCAGCACGGCCGGCGTGTGGATGCCGGCGTGGTCGAGCACGCAGTGGAGATCCTCGGCGCACTCCTCGATGCCGAGGTTCTCCAGGTTCGCGGGCGTCTCGCTCTTGCCGTGGCCCCGGTAGTTCCAGTGTATCAGCCGGCAGCGATCCTCGAAGTAGGGGATCAGATACCGCCACACGTAGCCGGCGCAGCCGACCCCATCGCACAGCACCAGCGTGGGCTCGCCGCTCCCGATGCGCCGATACCAGATGGATGTGCCATCGAAGCTCTCGACCGTCGTCTCTGCGTACTGATCCATGACTGGCTCTCTCGCAGAAGGGCAGCGGGCTCAGTAGCGGATGATCTCGATCCCCGATTTCTTCTTCTTGCGCTTGCCGGGGACTCTCTTGGCGCTGCGCTTCGTGTCCAGGATCCTGGCGCGCAGCTCGAGGAGCTCGCCATCCTCCGGAGAGATCTCCAGCGCGCTCTCCGCCGCTGCCAGGGCCGCGTCGAACTCGTCCTTGTGCAGCAGGATCTTGGCCTTGACCTTGAGCATCTCGAGATCCTGCCCGGACTCGGCCAGCTGCTCCTCCACGTACTCCATGGCCGTCGAGAGGTTGCTGGCCCGCTCCGCATACAGGGCTGCCAGCATGCGCTTGACCGCCGACTCCTTGGGGCGGTACATCAGGACCGCCTCGAGCTCGTTGACCGCATCGCTCAGGCGGTCCTTGTCGCGATAGAGCTTCGCCAGCTGGATCCGGGGCTCGGGTCGATCGGGCGACAGGTCGCGAGCCCTCGCCAGACACTTGATCGCCTCGTCGACGTCCTTCTGGCGCAGGAAGACCTCGGCCAGGGCCAGGTGCCCGCCCATGAACTTGGGCTGGATCGTCAGCGCCCCCTCGATCGCGCCCAGGGCCTTCTCGAAGTCACCGCGCTGCATGTGCACGAGACCGAGGCCCACGTGGGCCCGGACATTGTTCGAATCGGCGTCGATGACCCTCTTGAGTATCTTCTCGGCGTCATCGAGGCGGTTGAGCTTGACGTAGACATCACCCAGCTCGGTCATGGCCTCGACGTTGTCGCGCTGGATCCCCAGCCCCACCTCGAGCTCGCGAGCGGCCGGCTCGTACTTGTGCCTCCTGGCCAGGTGCTTGCCCAGCGAGAGGTGGATCCGGAAGTTGTCCGGGGCGAGGACCGAAGCCTCCTGCAGCTTCTTGAGCGCCTCGGCCTCCTTGCCCTGGCGCATGTCCACCTCGGCGTGCAGGGCCATGATCTCCACGTCGCTCGGCAGCAAGGCGTGCAGCTGGCGCAGCCCGCGTTCGGCGGCGTCGAAGTCCTTGATCTTGATCTGCATCTCGGTCAGCTTCTTCAACGCCTCGGCGTTGTCCTTCTCCTTGAGCCAGGCCTCGTGGAAGTGCTTGATGGCCTGCTTCGGCTTGCCCATCTCGTCGTACAGGAACCCGAGGCCGATCAGCGGCTCGATGCGATCGGGCAGCAGGTCGACGGCCCGGCTGAGCGACATGATGGCCTGTCCCCGATCGCCCGTCTTGGCCAGCGCGAGCCCGTGCTGCAGGAAGTACTCCCCGTTGTCCTTGACCAGAGACACGGCCTGGTTGAACAGTCCGGCCGCCTTGTCGTACTCGCCTTTCTCCATCGCGGCCATGCCCTGCTTGAAGAACTCATCGGCCTCCTGCTGGGGGGGCTTCTCCTCCTCGAACAGACTGCAGGCGACGAGCGACAGGACCATCATGGCCATTGCGCCGTTTCGAACGACATCTGCTGGCATCTTCGGATATCCTCCCACCTTGCAGCTGCGCGGCCCGCCGGATAGACTGTCGGGCGAGCTGCGCCGGGGATCGGAACATGCACCCTGCAACCCGTCCTCATAACATCGAATCCGGGACAGGTCAACACGGGCCGAGGCCTTTTCCCGATCGCCTCGAGCTCTGGGCCGTCCTCGCGCTCCTGCTCGCGTCCGCCTGCCATCGCTTGCCCACGCCGGGCAGCCCGGTCGCCGATCCCCGGCTGCCCGCAGCCTACCGGACGCCGGCCGACACCTTCCGGACCTGGGCGGCCGCGAGCCTCGCCGGCGAGCCGGCGGCCATCCGGGCTTGTTATTGGGATGGATTGGGGAAAGAAGAGATGGCGAGCTGGCTCCGGGCCCACTCGCGCCCCGAGGCCGCCGGGCTCTTCGAGGGCGCGACCTGGCTGGGCATCGAGCCGGTCAGCCCGGTGGAGGTCGACTTCTCCTTCCGGGCCGCCACCGGAGACGTGTTCAGAGGCGTGATGGTCCGGACCGCAGGTGGCTGGAAGGTCCAGAGCTGGTAGCGACGAGGAGGTCGAGAATGGGAAGTCGTCCCGAATGCAGAAAGCGCACATGGCGAGCCGGCGAGTCCGGCCAGGTCGAGGTGGAGACCGCCATCGTCATGCCCCTGGTGGTCTTCTTGCTCCTCGGCCTGCTGCAGTTCGGCATGCTTCACCAGGCCCGACTGTTCGCGGAGTACGCGGCCTACAAGGCCGTCCGCACGGGGGCGCTCAAGAACGCGGACGTGGCGAGCATGAAACGCGCCGCGCGGGCAGCCGCGCTGCCGGTGCTGGCCTGCGGCGCCGATGTCCTCGCCAAAGATCCCTCGAGCTGGGCCTTGAAGTTCTACGCCATCGAGGCGCTGAACCTGGTCGCCGGCGAGGACTCGGACAGCGGAGGCCGGGAGGCGAGCGAGTCGCCTCTGGAGTCCGTCAACCTGACCATCTGCGGTCCCACCAAGAGCGATATCACCGGCGGCACCTACAAGGTCGAGGATGAGACCTACGTGGCCTTCGACCACAGGGACATCGGCACCCAGGTGCCGGGCAACAAGCTGCGGATCAAGATCACCCTCAACTACCGCATGGTCATCCCCTTCGCCGACTGGGTCATCTACAAGATCTGGAAGGGCCGGCGGATCGTCAAGGAGCTGCGCATGGACTCGCGCCTGTTCGCCAACCCCTTCGCCAACTGGGACCGCTACGACGCCCCGGCCGCGATGGGCATCTACATCATCCCCATCAGGGCCCAGTACGCCATGCGGATGCACTCGGATCTCGTCCTCCGCGATCTGCCGGACGAGAACCGCTGTGCGATCCCGTGAGGAAGGAGGCGGCCATGGTCACTGCAAGGCGCGTCAAGAAAGCCAAGTTCCGCTCCCGTCAGGGGCAGACCATCGTCCTCGGCGCACTCGGGGTGCTGGTGGTGGCGCTGATGGCGTTCATCACGCTGAACGTCGGCAACTCCATCTTCGAGAAGATCCGCATCCAGCAGGTGGCCGACTCGGCGGCCTTCTCCACCGCCACCATCGAAGCCCGGGCGTTCAACTACTACGCCTACACCAACCGGGCCAACATCGCCAGCATGGTGGCCGCCATGTCGGCCCACGCGTCGATGACCATGGCCAACTCGGTCCCCGGCCTGTTCTACGCCGCGCGCGACAACTTCTACATGTTCGCCATGCGCGAGTTCGCCCTCTGCGCCACGTGCTGCATCCCGCCCGTCTGCGCGGCGATGTGCGAGCACTGCGTCCACGGCTTCCGCGATCTGGACGCGGCCTGGGACCTGGAGGATCGGGCACAAGAGCTGAAAGACATGGCCGCGCGCGCCGACGAGCGACTCGTCATGCTCATCAAGCTCATCGACACGCACATGTACGCCATCGCGCTCAGCCAGGCCATGGTCTTCGGCGCCATGGTGTACGACCTCGGGAAGAACAGCCTGCAGGAGGATCTCCGCAAGGAGTTCGCCCCGGCCGCCCAGCTCGGAGAGCTTCTGTCCGTGGGCAACGTGTTCCACTTCACCAACGCCCACGTCATGCCCCCCCTTCTTCCCCTGGCGGGGGACGGCACCAAGCGGGTGACCTACGTGGCCTGGGACATCGCCAACGGCTCCCGCGCCAGCGACTTCGTCCACGAGCGCGACGCTTCGGACCTCTACTCCTGGGTCTTCCCGCTGACCCTGGTGCCCGATCTGCTCTACGAGCACACCGAGGGCGTGGACGGCTTCTCCCTGCCCGTCTATCACGAGGGCGAGGCGGACACGACCAAGAGCGGCGACGAGTACACCCTCCACGTACACAGCCACGACGAGGGCCTGGTCATGTCGACCGCCTTCCAGTGCTGGCTCACCTCGATCCCCAACATCGCGGGCTACGAGTACGACCTGGAGAGCGACACCGACGGCGGCAGCCACGATGGCCATTCCTGGCTGGGCATGGACAGCGAGCCGCCCTGCGAGGGAGGGCACGATCTCAAGTGCCTCAACGACGACATCTTCGCCCACAACTGCTTCATGCTCTTCAACGCCAACCCCGATCGCAGCCTGGTGTCCCCGTACCAGAACCAGCCGCCGGTCTACTCCCTGCTGCACCAGGATCTGAGCATCGACGGCCACAGCACCGCGAAACGCCGCGGCCCCTGGACGATCAACGACCAGGGCAAGGTGACGATCGACCTGGGCGAGGGCCAGGTCGCCTCGGTCCAGATCAGCAACCAGGTGAACGAGGGGGTGGCCATCAGCAAGTCCCTGGTCTACTACCACTACCCCGCGAGCTGGAAGGAGCACCCGAACTTCTTCAATCCGTACTGGAAGGCGAAGCTCCAGCCGTACCGGTGTCCGGAGGCGATAGCCGTCCTGGCGGCCGAGGGCTACACCGAGCTCGGGATCATGGCCATCAGCGTGTACGGGCTGCCCATGCCGTAATTCTCCGGCGAAGTCCGGGGCTTGCCGGCGTCCACTTGACCGATACCGGCCCGCTCCAGGCGTCAAGTCATTGAAATACCATTCAGAAACGGCGTCCACCTGACGGATTGTGGGCCGGGGGCCTCGGGTGTACTTTAGAATCAGCGAGAGAGCCGAAATCGAACCGCCAGGAGGCGAAAATGAAAAGCCGTCGACCCATCAGGATCTTCGGACGGCGAGCCAGCGAGTCCGGCCAGGTCGAGGTGGAAACCGCCATCGTCATGCCGTTGGTGGTCTTCCTGCTTCTCGGCCTGCTGCAGCTCGGCATGCTCCACCAGGCCCGCCTGTTCGCGGAGTACGCGGCCTACAAGGCCGTCCGCACCGGAGCGCTCAAGAACGCGGACGAGGAGACCATGAAACGCGCGGCGCGGGCAGCGGCGCTGCCGGTGCTGGCCTACGGCTACGACGTCCAGAACCTGGGCCAGGCCAAGGACACCCAGACCTGGGCCCAGAAGTTCCTCACCATCGAGGCGCTCAACATGATCGCCGGCAGCGACTCGCCTCTGGAGTACATCAACCTGAAGATCTGCGGTCCCATCAAGAGCGAGATCACCGGCGGCGAGTACGACGCCGGAGGCGATACCTACGTCGCCTTCGACCACAAGGACATCGGCAGCAAGATGCCGGGCAACAAGCTGCGGATCCAGATCACCCTCAACTACCACCTGGTGATCCCCTTCGCCGACTGGGTGATCTACAACATGTCGAAGGGCAGGCGGATCGTCAAGGAGCTGCGCATGGACTCGCGCCTGTTCGCCAACCCCTTCGCCAACTGGGACAACTACGACATCCCGGCCATGATGGGCATCTACATCCTCCCCATCAGGGCCCAGTACGCCATGCGGATGCACTCCGATCTCGTCCTGAACGATCTGCCGGACGAGAACGTTTGCGAACCCGAGTGAGCGAGAGCAAGGAGGCGCCCATGTTCGCCGATAGGATAAGAAGGAGATTCCGTTCCCGCCGGGGGCAGACCATCGTCCTCGGCGCGCTCGGGGTGCTGGTGGTGTCGCTGATGATGTTCATCACGCTG
>JAFGRB010000097.1 GCA_016935365.1 Deltaproteobacteria bacterium | reverse complement strand
CGGCGACTGCGACACCGCCTGCGATCCCGGCTACCTGTGCGACGGCAGCGGGCACTGCGCCCTGTCCTGCCAGGCCGGCCTGTCCGATTGCGGCGGCACCTGCGTCGACACCGCGTCCGACCCCCTCCACTGCGGTGGCTGCGCGGGAGCCGGGGGAGTGAGCTGCGAGAGCGACCAGGCCTGCGTGGCGTCCATCTGCACGCCGCTGGCCCGCCAGCCCGGCGAGGTGCTCTGGACCGTGACGTGGGACCAGGAGACGAGCGAAGGCCGCGCCGTGGCAGTGGACGGCATGGGCCACGTCTTCGTGGCTGCGACGACGTCCAACGGCAGCGACGTGGACATGACCCTCGCCAAGGTCGACCCCGATGGCGCTCTCCTGTGGGACACCACCTTCGACAGCGGAGGGAGCGATTTCGAACCCAGCCTGGCCGTCGACGGCATGGGCTACGCCCTGGTCGCATGCCCCATCGGCTGGGCGGATGTCTGGCTGGCCAGATACAATCCCGAAGGCGCCCTCCTGTGGTCCAGGACCTGGGACGGCGGCGACTGGGACTGGACCGAGGGCGTCGCCGTGGACGGCTCGGGGAACGCGATCGTGGTCGCGACCAGCGACAACGGTAGCGACTACGATATCTGGATAGGCATGCTCGACCCCGAAGGAGTCGACGTGTGGGACCTGCGGATCGACAGCGGCTCGGACGAGACTGCGGCCGATGTGGCGACGGACGGCATGGGCAACATCCTCGTGCTGGGACAGCGAGGCGAGGTCTTGCTCCAGAAGCTCGACACCCAGGGGAACGTGCTCTGGACGAGCACATTCGGCAGCGCCGAGGACGAGGCTGCGAGAGCGGTGACCTGCGACGGCTCGGGCGACGTCCTCGTCTCTTGCCGGATCTCCGACAGCGCCGGTACCATCCACCGCTTCGATGCCGACGGGATCGAGCGCTCGAGCTTCAGCGTACCCGGCGATCCCTTCGACCTGGCCACGGACGGGCTCGGTGAGGTGCTGGTCACCGGCAGGACGGGAGCCAGCCCACGGCTGTGGGTGGCCAAGTACGATATCGACGGCGCGGAGATCTGGCTCGATACGGTGACCGGCCAGGGGCAGGCCTTCGGCTATAGCATCGACAGCGACGGGCTGGGCCGCGTCGTCGCCGCGGGCTACGTCTGGCCGGATACCCACGAGACACTCTGGCTGCGCCAGTATGCGCCATAGGCTTCGGCGCACAGCCTCAGCGCGCGCAGTGCGCCCCGCCCTCCTGGCTGCACACCATGTCCTCGGCGCACGGATTCCTAAGCGGCATGCAGATCCGGTCGCAGCCATCGTCCGCAGCCCATGGCATGCTCGTGCAGGCGACCAGAACGTCGCCATCGCAGACCGCCTTGGCCGGATCGGAAGGCTCGGGGCAGGCGTCGCATGGATAGTCCTGGCAGGGCGACGGCCCGTCGACCGGCTCGCCGCACTCGACCCCTTCGCCGGACTGCACGCAGCCGGCTATCCCGCACTCGAACAGCAGCACGGGCTGGCAGACCAGGCCGCAAAAAGGATCCAGGGACACGAAACAGGCCTCGATGTCGCTGCCCGCGCAGTAGGGCCGGCCGATCCACTCCAGCCCGCAGCTCGAGCAGTTCAGGCCCTCGCAGCCCGAGATCGCCTGCTCGTCCACGCAGGCCGGCGCGGTGTGCATCAAGTCGAGATCGAACCCGTCGTGCAGCACGACCTCGCAGCGCTCCCCCTCGGCGCACGGGGCCTGCTCGGCGCAGTCCTGGCGGCACTCGCGCGGGCCGGCCAGCTCGCCGCCTTCGAGCCGCCAGGCGTGGCAGATCTCTCCGCGCGGGCAGTCGGCGTCCGCCTCGCAGGGCGTGCCGCTCGACGGCGGGTACGATGAAGGGCACTGCTCCAGATCGCTCAGGCAGGCCCGGAGCGTCTTACAGCAGTTGAAGCCCTCGGGGCATGGACAGGGAGCACCCTCGATCTCCTCGAGCGGGACGCAGCCGGCTGCGAGGAGCAGGCAGGCGATCAGGCGAAGCAGGGCACGCATTCGCAAACCTCCGCGTCAGAACCGGCCGCTCAGGCCCAGCTGCGCGCCGTCCGCGGGCAGCAGGTGGACCTCCACCTGCTCCTCCGGCCACAGGGTCCAGACGAGATAGGTGGCCAGGGCGGTGCCGGCGAGCGCATAGCAGACCACCGCCCCGGTGTTGTAGCGCCCGATCCGCTCGTTGATCCGATCGCGCTCCAGACCCGTGGTCTGCGCGTCGACCCCGGCGCGCTCGTCCAGGGCCAGGCCGGTCAGCGCGCCGCCGGTGATCGCCAGCACGGCGGCCGAGATGCCGATCCCGCGCCGCATCCAGGTCCAGTCGGTGGGCAGCTCCGCGGTCTGCTCGAGATCCGGCGGGCGCGTTCGCCAGGCCTCGATGGCCTCGGGCCCGAAGGGCTTCGAGAAGAGCTTGCCGAAGGCCACGTGCTCGGCGCCCCGGCTGCTCACCGGCCGCCGCCTGGACCGCAGGGCGGCCAGGCGGTGCGGCGAGCCGGCTGGCAGCTCCACCTCCTGAACCGAGCCGGGGCGGCGGACGAAGAGCGGCCGCGCACCCGGCAGGTGCAGCACCAGCTCGTGCTCGCCGAAGCTGTGGAAGTCGACCAGCCGCAGGCCCTGGCCATCCTCGACGTACATGTGGCCCTGGGCCGCGTCGACCACCAGTCGATCGCCCTTCGCCCCGGCCAGGTCCAGCAGCACCTGGCTCTGGCTGTCGCTCCTGGGAGGATGGGAGAAGAAGGCCGGCCGGAATCGCGGATTGGCGATGGCCGCATTGGCCGTCCATACGAAGGCCGCGGCCTCCTCGTAGGTGACCGCGTCATCCGCGTCCACATCCGCAGCACCGCGCAGTGCCGATCGCAGCTCGTGGCTGAACACGCCCGCCTGCACCGCCTCCCACTCGTGGCTGTCGGCGCCCGAAGAGGTCGACAGCAGAAGGCCGGTGTGGGGCGGAAGCCGGCTGTGCTCACCCAGCAGCTGGATATCGCGCACTTGTCGGCGGTGCCCGCCCGCACCGCGATCGAAGACCAGGAAGTACGACTTGCAGGCGTCGATGACCACGTGGTTGACGCTCGCCCGTGAGCTCTCCAGAAGCTCGAGCATGTCGCTGCGCGTCCACTTCTCGCCGTGCAGGTTGACGTAGCCCTGGTTGTTCTCCACGTTGCCATGGCCGCTGTAGAAGAAGTAGAAGACCGGCTCTAGGCCCCTCTGTCTGGCCGCCAGCATGTGCTCGTTCAGGCGCGCCATGGCCGAGTGCACGGCGGCGCGGCTTGGCGTCACGGTCTCGAGATCCGGAAACAACGCCCGGGTGGCCGCGTCCGGCTCGACCAGCAGGGCGATCTCGGCGCCCATCTGCCCGAGCAGCCGCGCGTTCTGCATCGCGTCGTCGTCCGCGTAACGCAGAGCAGCCACATCCCGGTCCACCGAGAGGTTGGATCCGATCACCAGGCCGAACAGCGCCCGCTCGGCTCGAGCCGGCCCCGAGAGGACCTCGAGCGAGAAAAGGAGGCAGATGGCGATGAGCATCCCGCGCTTCATCAGACGCCCCCGACGGAGAGCAGCAGCGTGTGCTGGCCTGTGCCCGGTATGCTCAGTCTCTGCAGGCGCTCGATCGATCCCGCTCGCTGCCAGTCCGCCTCCACCATCGCCTCGACGGCCTTGACGCGCAGCGCCTGGCGGGAGAAGACGGAGAAGACGCGCAGCGCACCCGGCCGCAACGCGTGCTGGATCTCGTCGCGAAGCGGCCGGGCCGCAAGCGTATCATCCACCGGAATACTGGCCGGATCGCTGCTCGCATCCTCGTAAGCCGGGTAGTACCAGAAGATCTCGCCGCGCTGGTCCACGGCCAGAATCATGAGAAAGCCGTACCCCGAACGGGCTCGCTTGTCATAGGCGAAGGCCAGAGCATCGTCGGGCGCGATCTGGCCGATCGCAGGCTCGTAGCCGCCCGGCGTGGCCTTGAAGATCTGGATCGACACCCAGGCGTCGGCATCGCCGGAAGGGCCGCCGCGGGCTGCAAACTCCGTATCGGGCCGAGGCTCGGCGCGCGAGTAGAGCCACATCGGCACGGCCGCGATCAGCATCACCGCCGCGGCCGCACCCGCCCAGACCCAGCGGGCGGACCAGAAGCTCCGGCCGCGCTCGGCGGCTCGGTCCGCCTGACCGAGCCGGATCAGGGTCAACAGGTCGTCGGCCAGGCCTGGATCGCCGAACTCGCCCGGGTCCGCGGCCAGGCGTCTCCTCAGGGCCTCCATCTCGTCTCGCAGCCTGGCGCACCGCTCGCAGTGCTTGAAATGCTCGCCCACGGCTGCACTGCGCTCGGGACCGAGATCCTTCTCCAGGTAGCGTACGACTTCGGCAGGCTCGACGCAGCTCATGGCTTCCTTCCCTTCTCGAGCAGACGCTGCAAGCGCTTCATACCGCGAAAGAGGTGCGACTTGACCGTGCCCAGCGGCTGCCCGGTCAGCTCGGCGACCTCTTCCAGGCTCATCTCATGGGTGTAGCGCAAGATGAGCACCTGGCGCTGCTTGGCCGGCAGTCGGGTGAGCTTCTCGCGCACTTCCCGGGCCTGCTCTACCTCGAGCAGCTTCTCGAGCGCCAGCTCGGCGTGTCCATCCGGCTCCGCTGTCTGGCAAGACATCCGCTCGACCCGCTGCTTCTGCCTGCGCCGCGTCCTGGCCAGCGTCTGGCAGCGATGCAGCGTCATCGAGACCAGGTAGGAGCGGAACCGGCCCCTGGGCTGGTATCGCGACCGCTCGGCCCACAGGGACAAAAACACGTCCTGGGCCGCGTCACGGCCAAGGCTGGCGTCACCGAGAAAGCGAACCGCCAGACCGAGCACGAGCTGCTGGTGCTTGCCGACCAGCATGGCGAAGGCGTCCTGGCGATCGGCCTGGACGAGCCGCATGAGCCCGTCGTCGTCGAGCCGCTCGCCCGCGCCGCGCTCCTGCTCGCCGACCAGTTTCAAGCCACCTCGCTCCATGGACATCGCGATCCTCTCCCATCCAGGCTAGAACCGCAAATCGAGACGAGGTTGCAAAATGTAGGGGGTCAGACACCTTTACTTAGCACTTGGCTCTTCACAAGTGCTAAGTAAAGGTGTCTGACCCCCTACATCGTCCAGAGGACCAGATCCCAGTCGCCGTTTTGCCTGTCGGGCCAGATCACCCAGTGCGAGGAGACCGCCGGGGGCATATAGGCGCCGAGCACGGCTGTCTCGGACGAGAGCAGGAGTTCCTGCCCGCTCGCGATCTCATAGGCGGCCACGCGATAGCTGCCATCGCGGTAGTCGAGCCAGACCAGCAGGCCATCGCCCACGGAGATCGGGGTCTCGGCCGAGACGCGGGCCGCTTCGCTGTCGGCCCGCTGGACCTGGCCCTCCGTGTCCTGGAAGAAGACGTGGACATCGTCTTCTCCCTCGCCGGTGTAGTCGGGTTCGCCCTGCTTCCAGGCCAGCATCCCGCCTCCAGCCCCCAGGCCGTAGCAGGGCTGGTCCACGTCTGCCACCCAGGATCGAGCACCGCTCGCGAGGTCCATCTCCACCACCCTGCTGTGGTAGCCCGTCTCGTCATAGGCGGATTCGATCCAGGCCAAGCGGCCATCGTAGGCCGCGATCTCGCCCGGGTAGCTCGGCAGGTCCGCGACCGCGATCCCCATCTCTCCGGTGCGAAGGTTTCCCTGCCGAATCACGTAGCGGTAGCTCTCGTAGTCGTAATCGCCCCAGAAGATGCTCACCCCATCGACAACCGGCGAGCTCTGGCGGTCGTAGTACCAGGTGTATCCCGCTCCCATCGCAGCGTGGAAGGTCATCTCGCCGCCGCCCAGGTCGACGACGCACAAGCCCACCTGCTCCTGGACGCATCGCCAGGCCACCAGCCCGTCGGACACCGCTGGCCAGACCTCTTCGAAGAGCAGATCGGAGATCGTCCGCGGCTTTCCGCCCAGCAAGCTGACGCTGCGCAGCACGCCCTCGCAGCTGTCGTCGTACTCACCGCCGGAGCGAACGAAGCAAGACCCGTCCGGATCCGGCTCCAGATCGAACCAGACCAGCCGCCCCCCGCCGACGGCGGGGTGGATCTGATCCCCTGGCGTAGAGATCAACAGGTCGGTGTTCTCGATGCCGTAGCGGTTGGTGGCGTCCGACCCGCATCCGACCGCCAGGCCGGACACCACCAGCCCCAGGATGGCGAGCGAGGCTCGCATGGGAGGGCTCCACCGGGTCTCAGAGGACCTCGAAGTCCACCGGCCCGCTGAAGTCACGCACATCCGGGTTGTAGTATGCCCAGACTGCGCTCTCGGGGCAGCTGCCGCGGATGGGGTACTTCGCCCGCATGGGGTAGCTGAACTCGAGCGGCTCGCCGTGCACCAGCTCGTCGACGTAGATCGAGAGCTGCCGCCCGCGCTTCTCGTAGCGGGTGATGTGCGGCTCGTTCTCGACCAGCTCGGTGAGCGCCTCGGTGACCAGCTCGAAGCCCGGCGGGATGCCCAGGTCGATCATGATCATCGAGACCCGTTCGCCGGGCACGTTGTAGCTCACGCGCACGTTGACCTGCACCGTCTCGTCCACCTCCAGCTGGGTGCGGTCGTAGCTGACCTCGATGCTCAGCGGCCCGTCCGGCGAGTCGGACACCATCTCCCACGGCAGGTAGTAGACCGCCACCGCCTGGTAGAGGAAGGAGCCCTCGCCGTCCAGCGACACGCTCACGACGTTGTCACCCTCGACGGTGTAAGCGTCGAGCTCGCAGATCCGGGTCACATCCGAGCTGTCCGGATTGATCTCGAACGTGCACACGTCGGGGGCGCCGTTGATGGACACCCGCACCGTGCCGTCGATGTCCTGAGACGCCGAGTAATCGAGCGCCATGGTCATCGCCCGCAGGGTCTGGACCGTCGGCTGGGTGGTGTACCAGGTGCCGAAGGTGTCCTTCTGCTGGATGAGCCAGGTGATGGCGCCGTCGACCAGGTCCGGGTAGGTGCCCGACTCGATCATCGCCTGGACGATCATGGCGGTCGTCTCGATGTTGCCGTTGGTCCCATAGGCGCCGCTGGCCGTCGAGCGGTTCGCCTCCCAGAAGACGACACCGTTCTCGCCGAGCTTCTTCTCGGCGGCCAGCTCCGCGAGCAAGGTCATGAGGGCCGGATCGTTCCGGTCGGTCCAGGCCAGCGCGGCGGCCACCAGGGCCCGGGTGTAGGTATCGTCGTTGCCTGCGACCGCCTGGCGGAGATAGGCCGCCCCTGCGGGCAAGGCCGCGCCGGAGTACCCGCTCATGGCCAGACCCCAGGTGCAGAAGGCCGAGGCGCGGAGCTGGCTCTCGCCATAGACCTCATTGCCCGCATGCAGGTGGGACTCGCCGCTCCAGGAGCCGTCCGCCTGCTGCTGCGAGACCAGGAAGGTCTCGGTCCGCCCCACGACGTCCATGTCGAGGTCGACCGACTCCTGGGCATCGGCGAACATCATCAAGGCCATGGCCGCCAGGATGGCGTTGCCCGGATCGTCGCCCACCCACCAGTTGAACCCGCCCGAGGGGCACTCGAAGGTCAGGATGCGCTGGTAGCTCTGGTTGACGTAGTCGCGGGCCTTGAGCTCGATCTCGGGGGTCAGCAGACCCGAGGCCTTCAGGTAGTTGAGCACCAGGATGTTGGGCCAGGCCGTGGTCGTGGTCTGCTCGAAGCAGCCGCTCGGGATGCGCAGCAGGCTGTCGAGCCCCTCGACCGTCTGGCTCATCAGGCCGGGGTAGACCTTGACGAAGACCCGGCTGGCGCCGTCGATGGCCTCTTCGGGGATGTGGAGCGTCCGCGTGATGGTGCCCTCGAGCCGATCCGATTGCGCCAGCCTGAACTCCTTGCCATCGGGCACGATCTCGACCGTCCGCCGGACCGCATCGGACTGCTCGCTGCCGTAGCCGTAGACGGTCAGGCCGTGCCAGCCGACCTCGTCGGCCTGCAGGGTGAAGTAGACCACGCCCACCGAGCTCTCATCCAGGGAGATGCTCTTGGTGCCGGCATCCTGCAGGGTGTACCAGGAGTCCGGGTCGACCTGGAGGCTGATGGTCTGCGGAACGTCCAGGTAGTTGTAGACCGCCACGGGCACCGAGACCTGATCTCCCCGGGTCAGCGTGGCCGGGAAGTCCACGTCCACGAAGAAGTCCTGGAAGACCAGCACGCCGTCGGCGCGCGAGCCGATGCGGCCGTCGACCGAGTTCGCCAGCGAGGTCATGCGCCAGGTGGTGATGCTGTCGGCCAGCGGCATCTCCACCACAGCCCGGCCCGAGCTGTCGGTGATGACCGCCGGCTCGAAGAGCAGCGTCTCGGGGAAGTAGGAGCGCACGCGGGGCTTCTCGCCCGTGCTCGAACCGCCGCCCTCTTCGTCGTGCTTCTCTCCGCTCGGATCCTCGTTGGGCGCCCCGCACACGCCGCCGGCGCACTCTGCACCCGGCATGGCCATGTCGCCGTCCTCCATGCCGATCCAGCCGTCGTCATAGCCACCCTGGCGACCGTTGGCGATATACCAGGCCGAGTAGGCGCGGGAGGACACGTCGTCCGGAGAGCCGGCCAGCTCGTCGGGCCCGGAGGAGCGGAAGACGAGCTGCATGTTCCAGTAGGCAGAGCCGCTCAGCTCGATCCGATAGGGCTGCCCGAAGGGATCGCACCAGCGGCCCTGGTTGCGCTCCAGCCAGCCGTGCAGGTTCTCGGCCGTGATGATGCCCTGATCGGCGAGCTCGACCAGCTCCTCGACGATCCGGGCAGCGTCTGCGTCGATGCGCGCCGAGAGCCGCTCGGCCACCTTGCTGGCGGCCTCGACGTAGGTGTTCTTCTCGATGCCGTAGCCGGCAAAGCCCTTGGCGGCCGCGAAGGCCACCTCGGCGGAGGCCTCGCGCTCGTCTGCCGGCCGATCGCCGTCCAGGTAGTCGGACATGGCGCTGGAGCCGACGATCTGGTAACGGGGCTGGAGGATGTCCTGCTCCACCTCGAAGAAGACCTCGGCCAGGCCGGGGCGGAACTCGGTCAAGGCGAAGACCGCCTCGTCCACGACCGACAGGCCGATGGCCGCCGGGACGCCGCTTCCATCAGGGCCCTTCACGCTGAGCTCGACCCGGGCCGTCTCGGCCGGCTGGTAGATCTCCTTGTCCATGCTCACCTGGACATCCAGCTGCCGGGCGCCCTCGATCAGCGCCAGCTGGGTGTCGCGGATGATCTGCGACTCGGGCGTCAGGTAGTAGGCGTCGAACTGGACGTTGCCCTCCATGTCGGGCGTGGCCTCCAGCTCGAATCGGGCCTGGCCGTCGACCAGGTCCAGCGAATGGGTCAGCAAGGTCTGGTTGCCCTTGATCACGTCCAGGTAGATCCGGTCCCGGGCGTCGGCCGCCCAGATCGTCATCTGGACCGTGTCGCCCACCTGGAACAGCCGGCGGTTCAGCCGCAGCAGCACGACCGAGCCGCTCTTTCCAGCCGCCAGCGTCACGTCCTTCTCGCTCGTGTTGCCGAGCGCATCGCGGGCGATGACGTGGAAGCTCAGGCTGTCTGCAGCCGGTGTGATGGCGAACTCGCCCAGCCCGCGCGCGTTGGTGGGCACCTGAAGCAGGGGCATGGTCGGCGAGGTCAGCGTGACCAGGGCGCTGATCGGCCGGCCGGTCGGATCGGCCGTGACCACGTGGATCAGGTTCTCGACCCCCGTCGCGAGCTCCCCGCTCTCGGGCACCAGGGAGACCTTGACCGGCGATCCGGCCACGGTCGAGACCACGCTGGCCTTCTCCATGTGCTCGGCCAGGTCGGTCACCTCCACGTCGAACTGCAGGTAGGCGTCACCCTGGAGGAGGTCGACCCCCGCGAAGACCGTGGGAAGATCGTAGGCCAGGCCGTAGATGCCCTCGTCGTTGAGCTCGCCGACCAGCTCGCCGATCTCGCTCAGGCCCACGTCGAAGGTGAAGACCTTCACCCGCACCGCGCCGTGGCTGACCGGCTTGCCGAAGAAGTAGCGCGCCTGGATCTGTCCGGTGACCCGCTCTCCGGGGAGGTAGTAGCCCCGGTCGGGCTGGAAGCTGACGTTGAACTTGGGCAGCGCGTAGCGCTTGACCTCGACGGTCTTGAGCGCCTCGGTCGTGCCGACGCGGGCCAGGATCTCGAAGGGCCCCATGTTGACCTCGGTGGCCAGCTTGAAGTCGGCCGCGGCGATGCCGTAGTCGTTGGTGGCCAGGCGCTGCTTGAAGACCTTGTTGCCCTTTCCGTCCCGGACCTCGAACAGCGCTTCTTCTCCGGCCACGGCGGTCAGGGCCGGGCGCTTGAGCGCGAGCAGGCGCATGTGGATGAGCTGGCCGGGCTGGTAGATGGGCTTGTCGGTCGTCAGCAGGATCTTCTCCTCGCGCATCACCTCGACCGCGCCCTCGACCACCTCCTCGCCCCCCTCCGGCGGAGCCACCCCGATGCGCAGCTTGCCCTGGCCGATCAAGTCGGCCGGCACCTGGATGTAGACCTGGGCCGTGCCGTTCGCGTCGGTGCGCCCGGAGCCCAGAGAGAGAGTCCGGTCCTCGAGCTCGAGCTCGACATCCACCGCCACGCCGCTCTTGGCCAGACCCGAGACCGGCTCGCGGGTCAGCACGCGCAGGAAGGTCCCCTCGCCCTCGTACAGCCGCGAGGGTGCGAGCACCTGGGCCTCGAGCTTCTCTGCGGCCGCGTACACGCTGCGCTTCCCGAACAGCGCCCGGCCGTCGAACTCCACCCGGTAGGCCACCACGTAGTCGGTCAGGTCCTCGAGCTGCACGTCGGGAGCCAGGCCGGAGAAGCGGAAGCCGAAGCTGCGCTCGCCCTCGTCCAGGCGGAAGGTCTGGACCTGCTCGTCGAGCTGCTCGCCGTCCAGATCCTGGAGCGCGGCCCGGATCACGCCCTGGTAGACCCGATCCCGGGAGCGCCTGAGCAGCATCTGGAAGTCCAGCTGACCGCCGTCGGCCACGGCGCGCATGCTCGACTCGATCACCCCCAGGCCCTCGAGCTCGGTCACCTCGCCGGGCGGGATCGCATCGTCATCGAACCAGCAGGAAGGGCCCGCATACGCGAGGCCGAGCACCAGGATCGCCAGCATCCATGCCATCGCATTCCAACGCCTCATGTCATCCTCCGGTATTCTCGTGGCTCCCAAGAAAAAGAAACAGCGCCAGCTGGCAGGTGGTAGCAACCCGCGTGCCAGCAGTCGAACCCCCGTGATCCCGGTCACATATGCCCCTGTTCCAGGGCGCGAAACCTCAGAATTTCCCCATTCTTCCACCAGCCCGTCAAGTATCTGAGCCCAAAGGGGATCGAGGCATCTGACCGGCCGCTCAGGGCTTCAGGAAGTAGGATATGGCTGGCCGCAGCGCAGCCCGCTCTTCCGGGCAGCGCGTCAGGAAGCCGTCCAGGGCAGGTGCGAGCGATCGCAGCGCGCGCAAGGCCCGCTCGGCCATCTCGACCCTGGCGATCCGCTGCCGGAGCAGCTCCACCTGCTTGTCCGGCTCGAGCGGCACGACGCCCGAGCGGACCGGGCTCAGCCCGGTCGGACGGATGCGCTTCGAGCTGCGCTCGAAGAAGTCCATCTCTCGCTCACGCGCCAGCAGCCAGGCTGCGTGGAAGAAGAGCGACGCCTTGCGCTCGCGGCGGTAGGCGCTGAAGAGCTCGAGGCTGGCCAGAAGGGCCGCATCGCAGCCCGCGCCCTCATCGCCGAGCCGTTCGGCGAGCGCCTCCAGGTAGGCGACCTCCTTGAGACCCGCCTCGATCTCCGGCAAGGGGTAGCGACAGCGCCCGCTCCGCAGACCCGCCGTCTCGTCCCCGAAGCGTTCGGCGAGCTCGTCCAGGGCATCGACCTCCTGGGGTGTGCAGGAGAGTGCCGCGAGAAGCGGCGCCAGCAAGCATCGCGTCAAGACCCAGCGCATTCCTGGTACAGAACCTGCGTCGGGAAGCCTCGGCCGTCAAGCCCCGGGCCTGCCTCCGAAGACCCGTGCCGGGAGCAGGAACAGGGCCCCGACCAGCTCCAGCAGGCCGTCGACGGCCAGGCCCAGCAGTCGGAAGGGAAGCGCGATCAGCCACACGAGCGGATAGAGCAGCAAGGCGAGCAGGGCTGCAGGCCAGCACACGACCAGCAGCAAGCACCAGAGCAGGAGCTTCAGCAAGGCGGGCCTCCCTCCGCGCTCACGGCCGGTTCCCGTCCAGCCGTTGCTGCCAGTGGAACTCCCGGTCGGTGACCGCGTTCTCCATCCGTGCGATACGCCGGTTGAGGCTGTCGTACTTGCGCCGGATCCGCCCGATGGCCAGCGAGCGAGAGGACGCGTAGGACTGGTAGAACTCCTCCTCCCCCTCGGCGGTCATGGGCAGCAGCGGCTCCAGGGGCATGAGCCAGGCAGCCACCAGGTAGATGGCCAGACCCGGCCAGAAGCCGGTCAGCAGCACCGCCACCAGGGTCGCGATCCGGGTCCACTTGACGGACACCCCGAAGTGCTCGGCCAGACCGCGGCAGACCCCCAGCAGCATGCCGTGGCGCGAGCGGTACGGGGAACGCCGGAAAACCGATCGATTCATGGCCTCGTCCTTTCTCTGGGTCCGGGGTCGCTGCGGTCGAAGAGGATGGTCTCCAGCGACTCGACCCTGCGCTCCATGCTCTCAAGCCCCTGGTAGATCTCCTGGATCATGCGCGCCTCGTCCTCGCGCTGGGCCCGGTTTCGCCTGGTGCCGCCCCGGATGAGCTTGATGCCGCCCAGGATGATGCCTCCCAGGATGGCCAGGGCGATCAGCGGCGAAATGAAGACCAGGATCCAGAACAGGTCCGAAGGGGCATGGCTGAACATGGATCTCGCCTCCCGGCATTCTGTGCGCGCTGTGAGCTTAGCACCCCTCGCCACCCGCTTGCCAGCGCTCGTCAGATGGCGCCATCGGCCTTGTTGGCCCGCAGCTCGGCGAGTTCCTTCTCGATCTCCTCGTTCTCCTGGAGCTCCTCGAACTGCTCCTCCAGGCTCGGCTTCCGTCCGAAGTGGACCAGCTCGGCCTCGGCCTCGGCCCTATCGATGCGGCGCTCGAACTTCTCGAAGCGCACCAGCGCGTCGTGGGAGCTGGCCTTGCGGATCTGCCTGTTCACCTTCTTCTTGCCCTGGGCGTGGATGGCCCGCTGGACCAGCACGCGGTGCTTCTCCTGGGCCTCCTGCAGCTTGGCCTCGAGCAGGCGGATGTCCTCGTGGTACTGCTCGACCAGGCCGTCTAGCTCCGCGAGCTCGCGCTCCTGGGTCTCGGCTTGCCGGTGCCAGTGGCGCTTCTCCACCAGGGCCTCGCGGGCCAGATCCTCGCGCCCCTTGTCGACCGCCAGCTGGGCCTTGTCCGCCCAGCCGCTGGCCTTGGCCCGGCAGTGATCGAGCTTGCGCCGCGCCTGCTTGGCCTGGGCCATGACGCCGGCCGCCGAGGCCTTGACCTCGACCAGGGTGTCCTCCATCTCCATGATCATCAGCTTGATCAGCTTCTCGGGGTCCTCGGCCCGCTCGAGCATGGCGTTGAGGTTCGAGTTCACAATGTCCCGCAGTCGAGTGAAGATGCCCATGACCGGCCTCCGTTCGGCAGCTCTCGTTTGCACCTGCCCGGCCGCGAAGCCAAAGATGGGCCAGATCAGCCATCGGATGCCAAGATCCAGACAACAAACGTTTTTTTCAAAGAGCAAGGCATTCCCATGTGAGGCGAAAAAGACAAAAGACTGGCTGAAATGACTTATTCTTGGTATATCTTACCTATGCAGGAGATCGACCTGGAGGCCATCGGTAGGTCCGAGGCATTCCTCGGCTTCCAGTCGCGCCTGTCGCGGGCAGCGCGGGTCAATCGGCCTGTGCTGCTGATCGGCGAGCGGGGTACGGGCAAGGAGCTGGCCGCCCGCAAGCTCCACTTCCTCTCGCCCCGCTGGTCCGAGCCCCTGGTGACCCTCAACTGCGCGGCCATGACGCCCAGCCTGCTGACCAGCGAGCTCTTCGGCCACGAGGCCGGAGCGTTCACCGGGGCCGAGCGCCGCAGGACCGGGCGCTTCGAGGCCGCCGATCGCGGCAGCCTCTTCCTGGACGAGCTGGGTCACATCCCACCCGAGGCCCAGGAGAAGATCCTGCGGGTGGTGGAGTACAAGCGCTTCGAGCGGGTCGGCTCCTCGGAGCCCACCGAGGTGGACGTGCGCCTCATCGGTGCCACCCACACCGATCTGGCCGCCCTGGCGGCCGAGGGCAGGTTCAAGCCCGATCTCCTCGACCGCCTGAGCTTCGAGGTGCTCTTCGTGCCGCCGCTCCGCGAGCGGCGAGACGACATCCTGCTGCTCGCGAGCCACTTCGCCTCGCGCATGGCCCGCGAGCTGGACCGGCCGCCCGAGGTCGGCTTCAGCGACGAGGCCGCACAGTCGCTGCTCGGGCACCCCTGGCCGGGCAACATCCGCGAGCTCAAGAACGTCGTGGAGCGGGCGGTCTACCGGACGGAGGGCCCGCTGGTGGCCGAGCTGGACTTCGATCCCTTCCGGCTCGGGCCCTCGCTGCCCGCAGCTCCGTCCCCGATCTCACCTGCAGCACCTCCGTCCCTGCCCGAGCTGCCCTGCTCCCTGCCCGAGCGGCTGCGCGAGCTCGAGATCCGCCTGCTGCGCACGGCTCTCGCGCAGGCTCATCACCGGCAGAACAGGGCGGCCGAGCTCCTGGGCCTGAGCTACCACCAGTTCCGGGGCCTGTACCGCAAGCACAGGGCCGAGATCGACTGAGGTGTAAGCTCGGCGCCCCGGCCGCGTTCTCCATACAAGGAGGACACGAACCATGCGCGCTTACAGAAAATCCCTATGGCTGCTCCTGCCCGGCATCGCACTGGCCGGCTGCGCTTTTCCGGGGGGCATGGCCTACGAGTACCGCGCCGCAGCGCCCGCCCCGATCCACTCGGGCCAGGAGATCGCGACCCAGGCCGCGCACCACACCGAGGACTACGCCCACATCGCCGACAACCCCTTCCTGGCCGCGGCTTCGAACCCGCTTTCGACCTTCTCGATCGACGTGGACACGGCCTCGTACAGCAACGTGCGCCGCTTCCTGCGCGACGGCCGGCTGCCGCCGCCCGACGCGGTGCGGATCGAGGAGCTGGTCAACTACTTCAGCTACGACTACCCGCAGCCCGAGGGCGAGACGCCCTTCTCGGTCGTGTCCGAGGTGGGCGCCTGCCCCTGGGACCCCGCCCACCGCCTGCTGCACATCGGTCTGCAGGGCCGGCGGATCGAGGCGCAGGCCGCGCCGCCCCGCAACCTGGTCCTGCTGCTCGACGTGTCGGGCTCGATGGGCACGCCCCGCAAGCTGCCCCTGCTCAAGAGCGCCATGCGCCTGCTGGTCGAGCAGCTCCGCGAGGAGGATCACGTGGCCATCGTCGTCTACGCGGGCGCCTCGGGCCTGGTCCTCCCCCCGACCTCGGGCGCGGATCGGGCCGCCATCCTGGCCGCCCTGGACCGGCTGCAGGCCGGCGGCTCGACAAACGGCGGTGCCGGCATCCAGCTGGCCTACGCCGTAGCCGCAGAGTCCCTCCAGCCCGGCGGCATCAACCGGGTCATCCTGGCCACCGACGGCGACTTCAACGTGGGCACGACCAGCCACGGGGCGCTCGTCCGGCTGATCGAGCAGAAACGCGAGAGCGGCGTCTTCTTGACCGTGCTCGGCCTGGGCACCGGCAACTACAAGGACAGCACCGCGGAGCTCCTGGCCGACAAGGGCAACGGCAACTACGCCTACATCGACTCCATCGACGAGGCCCGCAAGGTGCTGGTCGAGCAGGCCGGCGCCACCCTGCAGACCATCGCCCAGGACGTCAAGATCCAGATCGAGTTCAACCCGGCCCGGGTCGAGGCCTACCGCCTGCTGGGCTACGAGAACCGGCTGCTGCGGGCCGAGGACTTCCACGACGACCGCAAGGACGCCGGCGAGATCGGCGCCGGCCACAGCGTGACCGCCCTGTACGAGATCGTGCCCGCCGGCGAGGCGCGCGATCTGGCCCGGGTCGATCCCCTCCGCTACCAGCAGCCGCGCGAGCTGAGCCGAGAAGCCTCGAGCGACGAGCTCGGCAGCATCAAGCTTCGCTACAAGGCCCCCGGCGCCTCCAGCAGCCAGCTGATCTCCGGCACCCTCATCGACCGCAAGGCCGGCCTCGCCGCCGCCTCGGACAACTTCCGCTTCTCGGCCGCGGTGGCCGCCTTCGGCATGCTGCTCCGCCGCTCGCCCCACAAGGGAAACGCGAGCTACCCGCTCGTCCAGGAGCTCTCCGCGGGCTCCCTCGGCCCGGACCAGGGCGGCTACCGCCAGGAGTTCACGAAGCTCGTCGCCAGGGCTGTCGAGCTCAGCCGGGGTTGAGCTGGGATGCGTATTGAGTAAAAATACTCAATGGCTGAGCAAAATGTTGCTCATGTCGAAAAATCATGTTCCAATAAGCACATGAAAGAGAGCTATCACCGGCCAATCCACGGTCGAATCCTGCGTCGGTTGACCGGCCCACCCGAGCTGATCCAGATCCTGATGGGGCCTCGCCAGGTGGGAAAGACCTTCGCAGCCAGGGCCATTGCCAGCCGATGGGAAGGTCCGGTCAACTATGCAGCGGCGGACACGGCCCTTCCCCCGGGGCCCGAGTGGATCGAGATGCACTGGAGCGCAGCTCGCCGGGTAGCCGGTCAGGCACCCGGCTTGCTGGTTCTCGACGAGGTGCAGAAGGTCAGGGGCTGGAGCGAGGTCGTCAAGGCGCTGTGGGATGAAGACCGGGCATCGGGGCTGGCGATCAAGGTCCTCCTGCTCGGCTCGTCCGCGCTGCTGCTGGCCGAGGGCACCAGCGAGAGCCTGGCGGGCCGGTTCTTCCTGCACCGCTTCCCCCACTGGTCGTACGCCGAGTGCCGGGATGCCTTTGGATGGGATCTCGACAGGTGGATCTTCTTCGGCGGCTACCCTGGCTCCGCGCCCCTGATCGAGGAGGAGCCGGACTGGCGAGCCTACGTGAACGACTCACTGATCGAGACCGTGCTCGCACGGGACGTGCTCGCCATGCAGAAGGTGAACAAGCCGGCCTTGCTGCGCAACCTCTTCCTCATGGCGACCCGCTTCCCGGCCCAGGTGCTGTCCTACAACAAGATGCTAGGTCAGCTCCAGGACGCCGGCAACACCACTACCCTGGCCCACTACCTCCAGCTTCTCCAGACCGCCTTCCTGCTGAGCGGGCTCGAGCGATACTCCGCCGGCCAGAGCCGCAGCCGAGCCTCCAGCCCCAAGCTGGTTCTGTGGAACAACGCCCTGATCACGGCACCGGGCCTGCGGTCGTTCGAGCAGACCCGCGCAGATCCCATCCTCTGGGGACGGCTGGTCGAGAACGCCGTGGGCGCCCACCTGCTCAACCACCTCCAGGCGCTGAGCTACGAGATCACCTACTGGCGCCATCGCAACCAGGAGGTGGACTTCGTGATCCGCAGCGGCGAGACGGTCTGGGCCATCGAGGTCAAGAGCGGCCGCCCAGTCCGCCCGCAGGGCCTGGCCGCCTTCCGCTGTCTCCACCCGGGCTCCAGGATCCTGGTCGTGGGCTCGGGCGGCATGACGCTGGAAGAGTTCTTCTCGGCCGACCCGGAGTCGGTGCTCGGCTGGTAACCCGAGGCCTGGCAGGGCGACTAGTCCGCCGCCAGCAGGCGCTCGATGCTGCGGCTGAAGTTGAAGTAGGACGCCAGGATGCGCAGCAGCACCATGAGCGGCGTGGCCAGGAACATGCCCGGGATGCCCCACAGAAAGCCCCAGAAGATCAAGCCCATCAGGATGGCCAGGGGCTTGATGGCCAGGGTCTTGCCCATGAGCTTGGGCTCGACCACCTGGCCCAGGATCACGTTGACCACCACGAAGAGGATGATCAGGGCCGCGATGGCGGTCCAGGAGTCGAGCTGGACCACGCCCAGCAGGATGGGCGGCAGGCTGGCCGCGATCGCCCCCAGGGTGGGGATGAAGTTGAGCAGGAAGGCCAGCACGCCCCAGAACAGGGCGAAGTCGATCCCGAAGGCCAGGCAGAGCACGAAGACCACCAGGCCGGTGAGCAGGTTGACCAGGGTCTTGATGCCGATGTAGGCGCCGATCTTCTCGTTCATCTCCTGCAGGATGCCCTTGAAGGCGGACGAGGAGAAGACCAGGAAGCCGGTGAAGATCACGACCAGCAGGAAGTAGCCCAGCAGGGAGACCAGCGAGCCCAGAAACGAGCTTATCGACTGGGCGATGGGCATGTTCTTGAACTGAGACAGGACCTCGTTCTCCTCCAGCCAGCGCACCGCCTCCTGGGTCAGGGCCGACTCATGCACGGCCGACTCGAGCTTGCTCTGGTAGTACGGGAAACGCTTGGCGATGTCCTTGCCCGAGACCACTGCCGCCATCACCAGCCCGAAGATCACCCCCAGGATGATCACCATGGCGGCCAGCTTGGTCAGCCAGCGCAGGCGCCGGATCGCGATCGCCCTGACGATCATGCTCTCGACCTTGTTGATGATCATGGAGATGAAGATGGCGATCACCAGCGGCACGATCACCCGGGCGCCGAAGTAGAGGATCGCCCCCGTGGCCAGCAGCCCCATGATGGCGAAGAAGGTGTAGTTGATGTCGTAGACCGAGTGGATGATGGCGTCCGCGTCCGTCTCCGGGACGCCGATCTTCTCGGACAGGTCCAGGATGTTCTCGTACTCCAGATCGCTGAGCGAGCCCTTGGACTGGAAGAGCTGGGCCAGGTTGTAGATGAAGCGCCGCTTCTCCCCGATCGAGAGCTCGCGGGCCGCCCGCTCGATCAGGGCCTGAAGCTCCTCTGGCTTGCAGCCGCCGCACTCGATGATCTCGTGCATGCGCGGCACCAGGTGGCTCTTGCCGTGGCTCGCCAGGTTGCGCTTGATCCAGACGATCTCCCGGCGCTCCATCTTCCGGTCGACCAGGCTCAGGGACACGTAGCTGTTGAGGTAGAACAGGTCCCGCCAGTCCACCTCTTCCTTTTCCGGCTCCGTCACCTCGGCTCCCGTCTCGTCTTTCGCCCTCAGATGTAGTACGCCAGCATCTCGAGCAGCGAAGCGCGGCTCAATCGGTTGTAGGTCAGCGCCATCCTCGGTTCCACGGAGACGCGCTCCCTGGCCTCGGCCAGCCGCCGGGCGACCATCCCGGCGCGCTGCTCGCTGCGGGCCAGCATCAGGCCCATGTTGCCGAGTTCCTGCGGGTCGATCCAGATGCGCCAGCACGCGTCGCAGCGGTCGATGAGCACCTCCTTCGAGCCCATGTAGCCCGTGTTCTCCATGGCCGCCCCGCAGGCCGGGCAGCGCTCGACCGGGCCCGGATCCTCGACCGGCTCGATCTCCGCCTCGTAGTAGACCCGCTCGGCCAGCTCCTCGGCCACCTTCTCGACCAGGGGCAGCAGCCGGGGCTGCTCGACCAGGATGCCCTTGCAGCCGTGGCAGCCCAGGATGGCGACCCCCTTGAAGTCCTTTTCCGAGAGCGGCTCGCCGCAGCGCGGGCAGCGCATCTGTCCGTCCATGCTCTCGCCCTCCCCGGGTATCATAGCAGCAAGTCCCGTTGCCTGTCTCCGGATCTGCACATTTTCTCCATCAGACCTCCACGCCCGGGGGACGGATGGCTGCAAGCCGCTGGCGTCTACTGGGATCATGAACCGGCCCGCGAGCATGTCCTCGGCTGCTTCGAGACGGACGCTGCTGATCGCAGCCCTGGCCGCGCCGGGCCTCGTGCTGCTGGCCTTCGAGCCGGCCTGCTGGCTCGTGCGGACCTGGTTCGATCCGGCCTGGGGCTCCTGGGGCGGGCTGGCCGCGGCGGCCTGGGCGTGGCTCGCGCTGCGCTCGCTGCGGAGCGGCCCGGCCGCGGCCGGCCCCTCGCGCGCCCGCCTGGCCCTGGGGCTTTTGCTGTTGACGGCAATCGTGCGGCTGGCCGGGCGCCTGCTCGCGATCCGCGCCCTGGGCGCGCTCGCCCTGACGGTCGACTGCGTCGCCCTGTGCCTGGCACTCGGCCTCGACCGCCGCCCGTACGCGCTCGCGCCCTGGGCGCTCGCCTGGCTGTTCGCCTTCTCGCTGCCGGCCGAGCAGATCCTGCAGCGCCTGCTCGGCTTCCCGCTGCGGCTGGCCTCGGCCTGGGCCGCCCAGGGCCTGCTTGTGCCGTGCTTCGGCCAGGTGGCCCGGGAAGGCACCCTGCTGGTCTCGGGCGGCCAGAGCCTGGCAATCGACCTGCCTTGCTCCGGCGCCCAGGGGCTGATGGGGCTCTTCGCCCTGCTCGCCTTCGCGGCCTGCCGCCGCCGGCCGGGCCTGGGCGGCATGATCCTGGCGGCCCTGCTCGCGGCCGGGGGTGCGCTCGCGGCCAACAGCTCGCGGATCCTATTCCTGTTCTGCGGCCAGCGCGCGGGCCTTCCCGTGTTCGAAGAGCCCTTCCACTCGCTGGCCGGGCTCGCCTGCCTGGCCGCCGGGGCCCTGCCCCTGTGCGCGCTGATCCGCAGCTGGCCCGAGCGCGCGAGCGAGCCCGTCCGGCGCCCCTGCCCTGCCCGCCCGCTGCGCCTCGGCACCGCGCCGGCCGCGGTGACGGCAGCCGGCTTCAGCCTGGCCTGCACCGCGCCTGCCCGGCGCCTCTGGCCTGCCCGCCCGCTGCGCCTCGGCACCGTGCCGGCCGCGGTGATGGCAGCCGGCTTCAGCCTGGCCTGCATCGCGATCGCCGCGGCGCCGGCCCGCCCGCTCGACGTCTCGGGCGCGGTCCTGCCGCTGCATCTGCCGGCGAACATCGGACCGCTCCGCGGCGTGCCGCTGCCGCTCAGCGCCCTGGAGCGCGGCTACTTCCTGCGCTACGGCGGCCAGGCCGCCAAGCGCGGCTACGGCGAGCTCCGGCTGGTGGCGGTCCGCTCCCGGGCGCCGCTTCGCCACCTGCACGGGCCGGACCGCTGCCTGATCGGCGCCGGCCACCGGGTGCAGCGCATCGGCGTGCTGCCTGGCGTGGTGCCCAGCGTGATCTGGAAGAGCACCGGGCCGGACGGCCGCGCCTGGCGCGTGGCGGCCTCCTTCGTGAGCCAGTCGGGCCGGTCGGCCTCGTCTCTGAGCGAGGTGGCCTGGCTGTGGATGACCGGCCCGCGCGAGGCCTGGACGCTCGTCGAACGCATCGCGCCCTGGGAGCTCTGCGCGAACGATCCCGAAACCTGCGAGCACTTCGACCGGGCGGCGCTGGCCGCCCTGGATTGAGAATGGAGGAGATCATGATAAACCGTCAAACGGATTCCGATCCCGCGCAGAGCGTTGCGCGCAGCCGAGCGGGGGCCCCCCGATCGCGCGGAGGGCGGTTCATAGCCCGAGCACGAGCGGGGGTGCTCGGCGTTGCAGCAACGAGGACGTCTCTTCGCAGCACGCTTCTTTGGATGCTGTCTGTGTGCCTGCTGCCGGGCGCGGCCCACGGCCGCGACAGCTCGACGCCCATGCGAGACGAGATGCCCGGAGGCGCGATGGAGGTCGAGCTCGCAGACGGCCAGACGCGCTCGATGCCGCTTCTGAAGACCGAGATGCGCGCCTGGATCCAGGGCGATCTGGCCACGGTCAAGCTGGAGCAGTCCTTCCACAACCCGTCGTCCGAGGTGGCCCACGCGCGCTACATCTTCCCGCTGCCGCACGACGCGGCCGTCTTCGCCATGCGCTTTACCACCTCCGATCAGATCGTCGAGGCCGAGATCCGCGAGAAGGAGCAGGCCGAGAAGATCTTCGAGCAGGCCAAGCAGGAGGGCAAGCAGGCGGCCCTGCTCACCCAGCACCGGCCCAACGTCTTCACCCAGCGGATCGCCAACCTCCTGCCCGGAGATCGGGTGCGGGTCGAGCTCTCCTACGCCCAGCCCGTACCCAAGCGGGACGGCGCCTATGTCTTCCACTTCCCCATGGTGGTGGGCCCGCGCTTCGTCCCGCCCGCCGAGCTGCGCGGCACGGTAGCCTCCGAGCCCGAGCCGCTCGAGCTGGGCCGATACGCGCTGCCCGCCAGCCCGCCCGTGGCCCGGCCCGCCGAGGTCGATCCCGAGCGGGTCTCGATCCAGGTGGAGCTGGCCGCGGGTCTGCCCGTGCAGTGGATCGACAGCCCGTCGCACGTGATCGACGTCCACCACCTCTCCGGGCGGCTCAAGCGGATCCAGCTCGCCGAGGGCCGCACGATCGACAACCAGGACTTCGAGCTGCGCTACAGCCTGGCGGGCGCCCGGGTGGCCGCCGGCAGCACGGCCTGTGCGCGCGGAGGCCAGGGCGTGGTCAGCCTGCACGTCGAGCCGCCGGCCGATCTGGCCCGCGATCAGATCACCGCCCGGGAGATGGTCTTCGTGCTGGACTGCTCGGGCTCGATGCACGGCGTGCCCATGCAGGTCTCGAAGCGCTTCATGCGCCAGGCGCTCGCCAACCTGCGATCCGGCGACGCCTTCCGGATCATCCGCTTCAGCCACACGGCCAGCGGCTTTGCCGAGACGCCCCTGCCGGCCAGCAAGGCGAACATCAGCCGGGGCCTGGAGTACGTCGAGGCGCTCTCCGGCCAGGGCGGCACGATGATGACCGCGGGCATCGAGGCTGCGCTCGCGCCGCCCGAGATCGCGGGCCGCATGCGGATCGTGATCTTCCTGACCGACGGCTACGTCGGCAACGACGCGGACATCGTGCGCCTGGTCCAGGCGAGGCGAAAGCAGGCCCGGCTGTTCGCCTTCGGGGTGGGCAACGCGGTCAACCGCTACCTGCTCGAGGAGATGGCCCGGGCCGGCCGCGGGGCGGTGCGCTACGTGCGCAGCGACGAGACGCCCGAGCAGACCGCCGACGACCTGGCGCGCCGTCTCGACGCGCCCTTCCTGACCGACCTCGAGATCGACTGGCAGGCGGCGCCGGTGGTCGATCCCAGCCCGGAAAGGCTCCCGGATCTCTTCCGGGGCGAGCGGATCCGCGTCCTGGCCCGCTACACCCGGCCCGGAGACTACCCGATCATCGTCCGCGGCCGCATCGCCGGCAAGCCGGTCGAGCTGCCCGTCGAGATCGCGCTTCCGGCCGAGAGCCCGGAGGGCGAGGCCCTGGACGTGCTCTGGGCCCGGAGCCGGGTCCACGACCGGATGATCGACTACCAGGACCCGAACGCCGACGCCGAGCGCCGCCAGGCGTTGCAGGAGGAGGTCACCCGCCTCGGCCTCGATCATCATCTGGTCACCCAGTGGACCGCCTTCGTGGCGGTGGCGAAGAAGATCGTCAACCCGGGCGGCGCAGGCGCCGCGCGCGACGTGCCCGTGCCCCAGGTCGCCGATCTCTCCGCCTACGCCTACCCGCCGGGGAGCGGGGCGACCTTCGGCGCGGCGCCGGAGCCGGCCTGGTGGGCCGCGCTGTGTCTGCTCGTCGCCATGGCCGCCTGGATGCTGCGCAAGCGCAGGCGGAGCTCGAGCCAGAATGACCCGAGCCTCGTTGCAGGTTTTCCAGATCCGCCGTGAGGTCAAGGAGCTGCAAGAAACCGCCCGCAGGCGTGGTCTCCCCACGTCGAGGAGCGGATTCGCAGCAGCGACGCAGAGATCGCGGTGGAGGTGGAAAACCGAGGCTGCTTGACTCATCCGCAGCGGAGTGCTCTCATGCTCGCAGAACCCAGCCAGGAGCTTACGCGCGTGGCCCACGTGCTGGTGGTAGACGACGACGGACACATCCGCGAGGTGGTCCGCTACGCCCTCGAGAAGGCCGGCCACAAGGTCTTCGAGGCCGCGGACGGAGCGGCCGCGCTGCGCGTCGTCCGCGAGCAGCGGATCGACCTGGTCGTGCTCGACATCATCATGCCCGAGCAGGACGGCCTGGAGGTCTGCCGCCGGCTGCGTACCGAGGGCGGGCTGCCGATCGTCTTCTTGACCAGCCGCGACGAGGAGCTGGATCGGGTGCTGGGCCTGGAGCTGGGCGCCGACGACTACGTGACCAAGCCCTTCAGCCCACGCGAGCTGGTCGCCCGCGTCAAGGCCGTGCTGCGACGCAGCGCGCCGAGGCCCGAGCAAGCCGTCGAGGTCGTCTCGCGCGGGCCGCTGCGGCTGGATCCCGACCGGCACGAGTGCAGCTGGGCCGGCCAGCGCATCGAGCTGACCGTCAAGGAGTTCGCCCTGCTGCACGCGCTGGCCGGCATGCGGGGCAAGGTCTACACCCGGGACGAGCTGGTCGAGCGGGCCTACGGACTGGGCCACGCCATCACCGACCGGACGATCGACTCCCACATCCGCCGCGTCCGCAAAAAGCTCGGCCAGGCCGGGGCCGACGATCCGATCGAGACGGTCTACGGCCTCGGCTACCGGCTCCGCGAGCTGGACTGAGATGGCGAGCGATCGCGCGACCCGCCGGGGCCTGAGCGTGCGCTGGCTGCTGCTGAGCGTCAACGCCTTGATCCTGCTCATCCCGGTGCTGGCCTTGCTGGGCCTGAAGCTGTACAGCTCGCAGATGATCCGCCAGACCGAGACCAAGCTGATCGCGGAGTCGGTGCTCATCGGCGAGGCCTGGCGGGCCTATCTGCTCGACGAGCTCGGCCGGAGCGCGTCCGGCTGCGGCGCCATCCGGCCCGCGGACGCCCGGGACGAGCGCTACTACCCGCGCAAGCCGCTGCTGGACGGCGAGGAGGAGCTGCTCGCGCCGCTCGCCGATCCGAGCCGCCAGGCGCTCGACAGGCAGGGCCCGGCCTGGCGGGCGGGCGCCAGGCTCCAGCCCCTGCTCAAGCGCGCCCAGGTCTTCAACCTGACCAGCGCCCGGGTGCTGGATGCCGAGGGCTGCACGGTGGCCTCGACCGGCCTGTGGCACGGCAGCTGCCTGGATCACGTGCCCGAGGTGCAGCGGGCGCTGGCCGGCCACTACACGGCCGTGGCCCGCCGGCGGGTGAGCGACGAGCCCAAGCCGGGCTGGGCGTCCATCAGCCGGCGGGGAGACGTGCGGGTCTTCACCGCCCTGCCCGTGTTCGAGGACGGCCGGGTCATCGGCGCGGTCTGGATGTCGCGCACCAGCATGGATCCCCTCAAGGCGGCCTGGTTCAACCGGCGCCCGCTCTCGGTCGCCTTCCTCTCCAGCCTCTTCATCATCGCGGTGGTCAGCCTGGTGCTGTCGCGCAGCTTCACCCGCCCCTTGCGCGAGATCACCGAGGCAGCCCAGGCCATCGCCCGCGGCGAGCGGGGCAAGCCCATCTCCCCGCACGGCATGGTGCCGGCCGAGATCCACACCCTGGGCGAGGCCCTGGGGACCATGACGGCCCAGCTGGCGGACCGGGCCGACTACATCGCCGACTTCGCCGCCAACGTCAGCCACGAGCTCAAGTCGCCCATCACCTCCATCCAGGGCGCGGCCGAGCTGCTGCGCGAGGACGGCCTCGACATGCCCGCCGAGCAGCGGAGCCGCTTCCTGTCCAACATCCAGGCCGACGCGGCGCGCATGGAGCGCCTGGTGGTCCGCCTGCTCGAGCTGGCGCGCATCCAGAGCTCGCCGGAGTCGGCCGAGGAGGTCGAGCTCGGGCCCTTCTTCGAGCGCCTGATCGAGGCCTACGGGGACGGGCCCTCGGCGGTGCATCTCGACGCGCGGGCGGCTCCGAGAAGCCTGCGCATCAACCCGGATCACCTGGAGTCGGCCGTGCGCAACCTGCTCGACAACGCCGTGCGCCACGGTGCGGGCAAGCCGGTCGAGCTCGCCGTCCGCGCCGAGGGAGAGCGGGTCGCCATCTCGGTGCGCGATCGCGGCCCGGGCGTCAGCCCGGCCAACCGCGAGCGCGTCTTCGAGCGCTTCTTCACCACCGAGCGGGATCACGGCGGCACCGGGCTCGGGCTGGCCATCGTCCAGGCCGTGGCGCGCACCCGCGGCGGGGACGTCCGCTTCGAGAGCGACGAGTCGGGCACGACCTTCACGCTGCGGGTCTGAGCCGTTCCGCTGCGAAGCAGCATACTCACCACATCCCCGCAAAGCCCTGAAAGGGCGCGACAAGCGAGCCCAGGGCGAAGCGAGGAATCCGCGCTGTTGCGTTTTCACGCCGGGTGGCCCCGGGGGATTGCTCCCCCGGGGCTCCCACAGATCCGGACGTGCCCGATTAAGGCATCTTATGTTGG
>JAFGRB010000096.1 GCA_016935365.1 Deltaproteobacteria bacterium | reverse complement strand
CCAACATAAGATGCCTTAATCGGGCACGTCCGGATCTGTGGGAGCCCCGGGGGAGCAATCCCCCGGGGCCACCCGGCGTGAAAACGCGACAGCGCGGATGCCTCAAACTGGGCCCGGATTGACCGGGCCGGCCGGGCTGTGCTGGAATGGAAAGAAAGACGAGCCGGAGCGGAGGTGATCCATGAGCCGAGCCCGGACGCTTCATATCGGTCGATCGCTCATGCTGCTCGGCGCGCTCGCGCTGCTCGGCCTCGGCTGCAGCGACGACAAGAACTACGAGTGCGTCTTCGACACCGACTGCGAGGGAGGCAAGGTCTGCCAGAACGGCGTCTGCGTCGACGCGGCCGATCCCTGTCTCGGGGTGACGTGCGACACGCCGCCCGCGTCCGCCTGCATCGACGGGCAGACCCTGCGGACCTTCGCCTCGGCCGGCCGCTGCGTCGACGGCGACTGCGTCTATGACCACGAGGACATCCCCTGCAGCCAGGGCTGCGCGGACGGCCACTGCCTCGGAGATCCCTGCGCCGGGGTGGTCTGCGACACGCCGCCCGCGCCCGTGGCGTGCTACGCGACGCCCGGCACCTGCTCGTCGGGCGCCTGCCGCTACGACTACGCCGACGGGGCGAGCTGCGACGACGGCGACGCCTGCACGCTCGCCGACGCCTGCGCCCAGGGACGCTGCGCGGGCCAGCAGATGCGCTGCACGGACCCGCCCGCCAACGCCTGCGACGGCGACGTCGCGATCATCTACGAGCACGCCGGCCGCTGCAGCGACGGGGCGTGCGCCTACGGTTCCCAGCGGGTCGAGTGCGCGCAGGGCTGCGAGGGCGGCGCCTGCATCGGGGAGCCCTGCGCCGGGGTGGTCTGCAACAGCCCGCCCGACGCGCAGTGCTACCAGCCGGAGGGCTACTGCGCAGCCGAGCCTTCGGTCCACTGCGTCTACGACGCGCTGGCGGACGGCACGGAATGCGACGACGGCGACGCCTGCACCGGGCCCGACGCCTGCACGCGCGGCGAGTGCGGAGGCGTCCCGATCGTCTGCGACAGCCCGCCGGACAACCAATGCACCGCTGCGTCCAGACTGCTCACCTACGACGCCAACGGGAGCTGCTCGGGCGGCGAGTGCAGCTACCGCTCGAACGAGGTGGACTGCGACTTCGGCTGCGAGGAGCGGGCCGGCGACGACGTCTGCGTGGGCGATCCCTGCGACGGGGTGGTGTGCGACTCGCCGCCGGCGCCCGAGTGCATCGATGGCTCGACCCGGCGCACTTACGACGGGGGCTACTGCGTCGAGGGGGATTGCCGCTACGCGCCGCACGACCAGAGCTGCGCCTTCGGCTGCAGCAACGGGCAGTGCAACGCCGACCCTTGTGCCGGCACGGCCCACTGCAGCGACGGGCAGCAGAGCTGTGACGAGGACGGCATCGACTGCGGCGGCGCGGACTGCCCGCCGTGCGAGGAGTGCTACCCGGCCGGCAGCTCGGCCGAGATCCTGGGCCGGGGCCTGGTGGCCCTGCCGAGAGACGGCAAGGTCTACCTGGGCTGGCGGCTGCTGCCCTGGGACGATCCGAACGCGGGCTTCCACGTCTTTCGGGGCAGCGCGCTCGGCGGCCCGTACGCGCAGATCAGCTCCGCGCCGGTGAGCGCCACGACCGACTACTTCGACGCCAGCGCGGCGAGCGGCACGGTCTACTTCTACGTCGTGCGCACGGTCGACGGCAGCGGGCAGCTCGGGCCCGAGTCGCAGCCGGCCCGGGCCCGGGCCGGGGCTGCGCAGGGCTACGTGCGCTTCCAGCCGAACGGGGCCGACGGGGCGGTCGACCTGAAGCGGGCCGCGGTCGGCGATGTCAACGGCGACGGGCAGATGGACCTGGTGGCGCTGATGTACGCCGAGGCCGACGGCGGCGTCGCGTACCGGCTGGAGGCCTTCGTCAGCGCGGGCGGGGAGTGGGTCTCGCAGTGGCGGGTCTCGACCGGGATGACGCCCGGCCGGGACATGCCGCTCTCGGTCTGGGACCTCGACGGCGACGCGCGCGGCGAGGTCATCGCCCGCACCAGCCGCGGCGTGACCGTGCTCGATGGCGCGACCGGCGTGGTGCGGGCGAGCAGCGCCTGGCCCTGCCCGCACAGCCCGGGTTACGCCAACATGGCGATCGCCTACCTCGGAGACCGGGACGGCGACGGCCGGCTGGACCCGTCGATCGTGATCAACTCCTGCGGCTACGGGGCCGGCGCGCCGCCGACCTTCACGGCCTACCGCTTCACCGGAAACGCCCTCGCCGTCGAGCGCGAGATGGTCCTGCCGGTCGACAACTGGGACGCCGATCACCCGCAGGTGGGCGCCATGGGCACCCACGGGCTGATCGCCGCCGATCTCGACAACGACGGGGACGACGAGATCATGCCCTGCGGCTCGATCCTCTACCACGACTGGTCCGGCTACTGGTCGCCGAACCCGCACCACTGCGACGGCTGCTTCGTGGGCAACATCATGCCCGGCACGCCCAAGCCCGAGCTCTACATGGCCTGCGGGCACCCGGCCGACGCCTTCCTGATCAACCTGAACGCGAACGGGCCCTCGGCCCGGCTGTGGGAGGCGCGGGCCTCGCTGGCCAGCGGCTGGGACAAGGCCTGGTGCTCGGACATCTCCAGCGCGCACCCGGGCATGGAGTGCTACACGTCCGAGCTGGACGAGACGATCTCGCCGATCGAGGAGTGCGCCCACGTCTTCTCCTCGAGCGGCCAGGACATCAGCTCGGGCTTCTTCGGAGATCCCACAAACTACCACCAGTGCAGGGGCCTGCCGCTCGACTGGCTCCACGGCGACGGGAGCAAGGAGCTGGTGCGCTACATGTGCCCGGGCATCACCCCGCCGAGCTGCATCGCCTGGCCGAGCTGGCCGGTCGAGGTCTTCGGCGACGCGCGCGAGGAGGTGATCGCCTTCGACGCTGCCAGCGGCGAGATCCGGATCTACACCAACACCGCGAGCGCGAGCAGCCGGCACGTGACCCCGCTCGCGGACCGGGGCTACCGCGCCGGGGTCTCGCGGGTGGCCATGGGCTACCACACGAACTTCGTCTGCGCCCGCACCGGGCAGCAGCGCTTCGACGCCATCCCGGGCCAGCCCTGCGGGCCCTGCCAGGGGAAGCCGGCCGGCACGGTCTGCCGGGGCGCGTCGGGCCTGTGCGACGCGGCCGAGACCTGCGACGGCGCGAGCGCCGACTGCCCGCCGGACGCCTTCGCCCCCGCCGGCACGCTCTGCCGGGCGTCGACCGCGGGCTGCGACCCGCAGGAGCTCTGCACCGGAAGCTCGCCGGCCTGCCCGGCCGACGTGAACGACTGCAACACGACGCTGTATCTCTACCTGGACAACGGGCCGCACTACCGCAACCGCCCGATCGACCTGGCGCCGGAGGACGGCTGGGGCTGCTACGAGTACCTGACCGACAACACCCCGTGCACCCACGACACGACCTCGTGCAACTGCTGCGAGCGGGACGGCAACGACTACCGGGTCTTCTTTCGCTCGCCCCAGAACGCGACCGGGGCCGGGGAGTGGGTATCCGCCGGCCGGAGCGAGGCGGCGGTCGGCAGCGGCTGCGCCCCGGATCCGGACGATGACGTCTTTCCGTGCTACCGGGTGGCCTGCGGATCTCGATAGCTGGAGCGGGCTCAGGGAGCCGGCTGGCATCTCCAGGAGCTCGTGATCTCCTCCCAGCGTGCCTGGAGCCTCTTGGCCCGGTTCTCTTCCCGCGCGGCCTCCGCGGCGGTCTGGCTGCGCATCGGGTTCGAGTAGTAGTCCGGCCCCATCTTCTTCGGATCGACCTTCCAGTCCCAGTAGGGCGAGATCAGCTCGATCCGCTCCTTCCGGCCGTCGCCGCAGTCTATGAAGCCCGCGTAGCCGGATCGCACGCTGCCGCCGTAGCTCTGGCGCCAGATCTCGGTGCGGGTGATAGGCAGCATGCGGGCGGACTGGTCGTGGCTCCTGAGGATCGCGATGCAGGGCGGCTCCCGGCACTCGAAGCCCAGCAGATCCGCCCCGATCTCGCCCTGGTCCAGGGCCCGGGAGACGATGGACTGGTACTGCTCCGGGCGGTACTGGGAGGGCATGTGCTCCGGCCACGCGATGGGCTCGCCGTACTTCTCGTAGCGGTAGCCCTCCAGGATCGCCGCCTGCATCTTGTGCTTGCTCTCGAGCGCCTCGAGCTTGCGCCTGGCCTCGCCGAGCTCGGCTTCCCGCTCCGCGAGCCGTTTTTGGAGCTCCCGGCTCCGGTCCGGCGAGCGGACCAACTGCTCTCCAGGGTCGGGCCGGCCCGCGGCCTCGCTGTGCTCGGCCTTCCGGGGCGCCGGGCCCTCGTCGCCGGGAGCCGGCTCCAGGCTGCCGCGATCGTCGCTCAGCAGGGCGAGGCCGCAGAAGACGGCGACCCAGACCAGCCCGACGACGGCGGCGCCGGCGGCGGCTCCCTTCCAGAAGGACTTGTCCGCTTTCATCTCGTTCACCTCCACTCGAGAGCGAGTGCCCAGGACGGAGACAGCGCCCGAGGGCGTGGGGTGCAGGCTAGCCGGTCGCGTCCAGCGGATCGATCTCCTCGATCGCGGTCCCGATCTCCCGGGCCGCGTCCCACAGATCCACCGCTCGCTGCGCGTCGAGCCAGAACTCCGGGGAGTTGCCGAACAGGCGCGCCAGCCGAAGCGCCATCCCGGGGCTGACCGCGCGCCGCTCGCGCAAAAGCTCGTTCACGGTCTGGCGAGACACGCCCAGGGCCGCGGCGAGCCCCGCCACCGAAAGCCCGTAGTCGGGCAGGAAATCCTCCCGCAGCATCTCTCCCGGGTGAATGGGTCGAACCTTCTTCTTGCCCGTGTTGGGTACAGCCATGGGTCACCTCGCCTCGATGATAGTCCGCGATCTCCACCTCGTATGCATCGCTGTCCTCAAACCGGAAGCAGATGCGCCACTGGTCGTTGATGGCGATCGCTTGAGCCAAGATCCCGAGAGCGCGCAGCCCGGCTTGACCCGCCAGAGGACCGATCGAGTATGATACTGGAGATGCGCACGTCGGGCGAGAGAAGCGTGGCGGGGTTTGTACTGGTCGTCGGCTTTGCCTTTCTTGCGTCTTGCAGCGAGTCGACCAAGTGCCAGACCGACTCTGACTGCGGGGAGGGGGAGGTCTACAGGTGAGCCCTGTGAGTTCGAAGGCATCAACACGCTATGGGGACTTTGTCGCGACGGGCTGACCTGCGTGGGAATGGGCTCGGAGGTCGCCTGCCCGGGAGGGATACCGGACTGCGAGGGGGTCTTTCCGGAGTCCTGGAACCTGGCCTGCGACTTCGACACGGAGCGCTGCGGGGCGAGCTTTTGCGCCGAGCCTTGCGGGGCGGGTGATAGCTGCGGGCAGGGCTTCGAGCCGGTGGACGTGGAGGGGGACTGCTTCTGCGCGCCGCTCTGATTTCTACGCTCTGTGCTATGCTGACGTGATGGTTCAGTAGGATGATGGAGGAGAGGTCTATGTCTGGCGGGAAAATATTAGGAATCGTGATGTCCATCGTTCTTGCTTTTCTTGCTTCTTGCAGCGAGTCGACCAAGTGCCAGACCGACTCGGACTGCGGGGAGGGGGAGGTCTGCAGGTACCCGGAGCAGGTATGTGTCGCCTGCGAGCCGAGCTGCGAGGGCAAGTGCTGTGGTGATGATGGATGCGGTGGAGTTTGCGAGGATGGATGCTCTTCGTTGGGCGAGGTGTGCAATACGGAGACCTGCGCATGCGATTGTGCTCCTGTCTGCGAGGGCAAGTGCTGTGGGGATGACGGGTGTGGAGGGGTATGCCCTGACGAGTGCCCGGAGGGGCAGGTCTGCGTGGAGACGACATGTCTGTGCGCGGAGCCCGGAGAGCCTGGTGATCCGTGCCCATTCGAGGATGTCTACCTGGACCGGCCTCCTTGTGGAGAGGACATGGTGTGCATCGGCGCGGGAGCGGAGAGCTCATCCGTGCCGTGTCCTGGCGGTCTCGACGAGGAATGCCGTGGAGTCTTCGAGCACCACTTGAATCCGATCTGTCACGATGGATACTGCGGAATGGCAGCCTGCCTGAAGAGATGCAGGCGCATGTGCGATGACTGTCCAGAAGACTTCCACCTCTGCTTGTTCAGTGGAGATGACCCGCTTTTTCGTGAGGAGAGGTGCCTGTGCGTGCCCTGGCCGGTCCATTTTCAGCATGGAGACAGATGCGCCGGTGGTGGATATGTCAATCCATGCTTTGATTACACATGCTTCGATCTGGATGCTATTTGCACGGGAATCCTGCCAGACTGCAAGTTCGGCTCCTGCGAGGCGTTCTGGGATTGCGGCTTCATTCCGCCGGAAATGGACAGAGACTGCGTCGACGGCTGCTGCGGAGCGTCTACGTGCGCTTTCGAGTGCAGCGCCGGGATTTGCGAGCCGGGTCGGACACCTGTCCACGATGACGGTCAGCATTGCTTCTGCATACCCACGAGTCGCAGGGAGATCGGCGAGCCGTGTGGGTTCGGGGGTGTCAATGCCCTGTGGGGCGAGTGTCGGGAAGGGCTGACATGCGTCGGTACGCAGACGGACATCGAGTGCTCCGGAGGAATCACGGATTGCCTGGAGGACTTCCCGGCTTCGTGGAATCCCTCATGTGCGCTCGGCGCCGATCTATGCGGAACCAGCTTCTGCGCCGAGCCTTGCGGGGCGGGGGATAGTTGCGGGCAGGGCTTCGAGCCGGTGGACGTGGAGGGGGACTGCTTCTGCGCGCCGCTCTGATCGCTCTGCTTGCCCCTGATTGCCCATTGCCGTCCCCGCCGTCCTGTGGTACGCTTTCGCCGCTTTCGCGGAGGGAAAGATGGAGCTCAACGACTTCCTCAAGGTGGCCATGAAGGGCGGCTCGTCGGACATCCACCTCAAGGCCGGGCTGCCGCCCATGTTCCGCGTCGACGGGCGGCTGATCCCGCTCAAGGACGCGCGCCGGCTGCCGCCCGAGGAGATCAGCCGGATGGCCTTCGGCATCATGAACAACTACCAGAAGGAGCGCTTCAAGGAGTTCAACGAGCTCGACCTGGCCTACGGCGTGCCCGGCCTGGGGCGCTTCCGGGTCAACGTCTTCCAGCAGCGCGGCACGATCGGCGTGGTCTTCCGGGTGATCCCCTTCAAGATCAACTCGATCGAGCAGCTCCTGCTGCCCAAGGTGCTGGAGAAGATCGCGCTCGAGGAGCGCGGCCTGATCCTGGTCACCGGGACGACCGGCTCGGGCAAGTCGACCACCCTGGCGGCCATGGTCGATCACGTCAACACCCACAAGACCTGCCACGTGATGACGATCGAGGATCCGATCGAGTTCCTGATCCGCGACAAGCGCTCGATCATCAACCAGCGCGAGGTCGGGGTCGACACGATGAGCTTCCCCCAGGCGCTCAAGAGCGCCCTGCGGCAGGACCCGGACGTGATCCTGGTCGGCGAGATGCGCGACCTGGAGACGGTCGAGACCGCGCTGCTGGCCGCCGAGACCGGCCACCTGGTCATGTCGACCCTGCACACCCTGGACGCCACCGAGACGGTCAACCGCATCATCGCCGTCTTCCCGCCCTACCAGCAGAAGCAGATCCGCATGCAGCTCGGCGCCACCCTCAAGGCGGTCATCAGCCAGCGCCTGCTGCCGCGGGCCGACGGCCGGGGCCGGGTGGCGGCCCTGGAGATCATGATCGCCACGGCGCGCGTGCGCGAGCTGGTCGAGGACAAGGACCGCACCAAGGAGATCCCGGACGCCATCGTCCAGGGCCACATCACCTACGGCATGCAGAGCTTCGACCAGGCGCTCATGGGCCTGCTCAAGCAGGGCCTGATCTCCTACGAGGAGGCGCTCCGGGCCTGCACCAACCCGGACGACTTCGCGCTGCGCGTGTCCGGCATCTCCGGCACCTCGGACGGCACCTGGGACCAGTTCGAGCGCTCGGGCGCTTCGGAGGAGGGCGGCGCTCCGGGCACGAGCGGCGGCGGCGGTGGCGGTGGCGGTGGCGGTGGCGTGACCGGCGGCGGCGACATGCCGATCGATCGCTTCTGAGGCACCGATCCACTTGGGACACGAGGCCGAGGCCAGGCAGAAGGCCCACGAGAAGGCCCTGCGCCTGCTCGAGCTGCGAAGCCGCACCCGGGCCGAGCTCGAGCGCGCTCTTCGCGGCAAGGGCCACGATGCGGACATCGTCGAAGGGGTGCTCGACCGGCTGGTCGAGCTCGGCCTGGTGGACGACGCGCGCTTCGCCCTGGATCGCGCCCGCGCGCTGGGCGAGCGCAAGGGCTGGGGCCCGCGCAAGCTGCGGGCCGACCTGCGCGCCCGGGGCGTGGCCGAGCAGGCCGTCGGGGACGCACTGGAGGCGGCCTACGGCGAGGAGCCGATCGAGGATGTCGCCCGCCGGGTGCTGCGGCGGAGGTTCGGGGACGGGATCCTGTCGGAGGAAAGCGGCCCGAAGGAGCGCGCCCGGGCGGTGCGCTTCCTCGTGGGCCGCGGCTTCGAGGCCGAGCTGGCGCGGGAGATCCTCTCCGGCGACTGAGGTCGAGAAGGTGCAGTCCCAGTGACGGTTTGCCGGTCAGGGCCAGATAGTTGTATTTGTATTGGCCTCTTCGTCAGTGTGTAGGGGCGGGCTTCACGCCCGCCCGCAGACGCGAGGGAGCGTTCGGGCGTGGATAAACCACGCCCCTACATCTCGAACGAAGGCGAGTGAGGGCGATGTCTTGACTGGGCGCAAGCTGGAGGCGGACGTGGTCATCGCGGGCGCGGGCCCGGGCGGCTGCGTGCTCGCCTGCGAGCTGGCCCGGGCGGGCAAGCGCGTCGTGCTGATCGAGCGCGCCGGGCGTCGCAGCCCCTTCCTGGGCACGCCGCTCGGCATCTATCTCAGGCTGGAGAAGCGCTGGTGGGGCGGGGTGCGCAGGACCGAGCAGGGCGACGCGCTGATCCTGGCCCGGGCCCTGGGCGGGGGCACGGTCGTCTTCGCCGGGGCGGCCTTCCGGCCGGACCTGGACCTGTGGCGCCGATACGGGGTCGAGCTCTCGCCGCAGATGGTCGAGCAGGCCGAGCGGGAGTGCTGGGTCCATGAGACCCCGCCCGAGTTCATCGGCCCGGGCAGCCGCCGGATCCGGCAGGCGGCCTGCGAGCTGGGCCTGCCCTTCGAGGTCCTCGAGCGGCACGTGGACTTCTCGCGCTGCACACCGGGCTGCGCCCGCTGCGCCTTCGGTTGCCCGGTCGATGCGCGCTGGTCGGGCGGCCTGCAGGCGGCCGAGGCGCAGCGCTGCGGCGCGATGCTGCTCACCGGGACGACGGTCCGCCGGGTGCGGATCGACGCCGGGACAGCTGTCGGCGTGGAGGCGAGCCGGTCCCTGGGCCGGCGCTGCGAGATCGATGCGAGGGCGGTGGTGCTGAGCGCCGGGGGCATCCACACGGCCCGGATCCTCAGGCGCTCCGGGATCTCGGGCGCGGGCCGGCGCCTGAGCGGGGATCCGACCCTGTTCTCCTTCGGCTTCGTGGAGCCGGGCGCGGGCAACGGGGCCGAGCACGCCATGAGCGTGGGCTTTCACGACCGCGAGCGCGGGATCTGCTTCTGCGGCATGGCCGCCCCGCCGCTCGCCTGGCACGTGCAGTTGCTCAGGGACGAGCGCATGAGGGCCCTGCGCTATCTGCACCGCTTCGGGCGGGTGCTGTCGGTCTTCGCCAAGGTGGCCGACGAGGGCCAGGGCGAGATCGCAGACGACGGCCGCGTGTCCAAGACCTACACCGCCCGGGACATGGATCGCCTGGCCGAGAGCCGGGAGACGAACGAGCGCATCCTCGTCCGGGCGGGCTGCCGGCCGGGCGAGATCCACCACACCGGGCTGACCCTCGGCCACCCCGGCGGCACGCTGGGCGTAGGGCGGCTGCTGGACGCCGATCTCCAGACCGAGATACGGGGGCTCTACTGCTGCGACACGAGTGTGTTGCCCGAGGCCACCGGCGCGCCGACCGCCCTGACCGTGGTCGTGCTGGCCAAGCGCCTGGCCGACCACCTCGCCCGTGTGCTCTGATAGAGCAAGCGCGCGTCCCCCTCCCTCGGCCTTCGGCCGGTCCCTCCCGCGAGGGGAGGGACGGATAGCTTGATGCGGTGCGTGGGTTTATCTTGTTCCGCCCCGTTGGGGCTTGCCGATCGGTTACCGAAGAGGGCAGGGAATTGACGGGATGGCGGCGTAATGCTAGGAATTGGAAGTGGAATCCCGAAATTTGATCCAAACACGCTCGAGGAGGTGACTCATGAGCCCCATCCGGCTGATGATCTTGTTTGTCGTGACCCTGTTCGCGGCGGCATTCGTGCTGCCCGCCTGCGACGGAGACTCCGAGCCCCTGGCGGACGAGGTCGGCAAGTGCGACAACGACCTGGACGACGACGGGGACGGCGACACCGACTGCGACGACGCGGACTGCAGCTCGGATCCCGCCTGCCAGGAGAACTGCCAGGACGGCGACAGCGACGGGCACGACGGCTACGACGCGGACTCCTGCCCGTCGGGGGACGACTGCGACGACAGCGACCCGAACGCCTACCCCGGCGCGACCGAGATCTGCGGCGACGGCATCGACCAGGACTGCGACGGCCAGGACCTGCCCTGCTGCGCGGACGCGGACAACGACGGCTACCAGGATGAGAACTGCGGCGGGACCGACTGCGACGACAGCGACCCGAACGCCTACCCCGGCGCGCCCGAGACCTGCGGCGACAACATCGACCAGGACTGCAACGGCCAGGACCTGTCCTGCGGCTGCCCGGACGCGGACAACGACGGCTACCAGGACGATAACTGCGGCGGGACCGACTGCGACGACGGCGACCCGAACGCCTACCCCGGCGCGCCCGAGACCTGCGGCGACAACAT
>JAFGRB010000095.1 GCA_016935365.1 Deltaproteobacteria bacterium | reverse complement strand
TCAGGGGGCTTTCGCAAAGCCCCCTCGCTGCTGGAAGCCAATTCCAGCAGCTTCACCCCAAAACGACCGCCCTTCGGGCGGCCAGACCTGCAAACAAACGCGGTTTGGAAACCGCGCTTGTTTTAGGTCTAGTGCGGATTGCTTCTTCAGTCCGCAGGCATGTGATACATTTTTCGGACGGCAGGGAGGAGGCGCCATGGGACGAGTCGCCATCGTGGGGGTCGGTCAGAGCCGCTTCGTGCGACGCCACGAAGGCTCGATACGCGAGATGGCATTCGAGTCTTTCCGGGAGGCGCTCGAGGATGCCGGGCTGGCCGGCAAGGACATCGAGGCGTCCCTGGTGTGCTCCGCGCCGGAGTACGACAAGCAGCGCTCGCCGGCCGGGGTCTTGGCCGAGCACCTGGATCTGATCCCGCGGCCGACCTGCTGCGTGGAGAGCCTGTGCTCGTCGAGCAGCATGGGCCTGCGGCTGGCGTATGCCCTGGTGGCGGCCGGGCTTCACAGATCGGTGGCGGTGATCGGCTTCCAGAAGATGTCCGAGATCTCCTCGACCGAATCCCAGGAGCGCATGGGGCGCGGAGCCGATATCCAGTGGGAGAGCCCCTTCGGCACCATGATGCCTGCTTACTACGCCATGTACGCCCGGGCGCACATGGACAGGTACGGCACCCGGCTCGACGATCTCGCCCGGGTGCGCGTCAAGGCGGCCACCTATGGCCAGCTGAACGACAGGGCGGTGTACCGCAAGCCGGTGAGCATGGAGATGTTCGACGATCCGGACAGCCGGATGTCCGGGAAGGTGGCGAGCCCGCTCAGGGTGGGCGACTGCTGCGCCAACGCGGACGGCAGCTCGTGCCTGATCGTGGCCGAAGAGGAGCTGGCCCGCGCCCTGGGGGGCAAGCCCGTATGGATCCTGGGTCTCGGCGCCGCCTCGAGCAGCGTCAACATGACGGGGCGGGAGTGCCTGACGGGCTTGACGGTGACCCGCCGGGCGGCCGAGGAGGCCTACGCGGCATCCGGCCTCACGGCCAAGGACATCGACGTGGCCGAGGTCCACGACTGCTTCACGATCGCCGAGCTGATGGCCTACGAGGACCTCGGCTTCGCCGAGCCCGGTCAGGGCAGAGAGCTGCTGGAGTCGAAGGAGACGTACAGGGAGGGCTCGATCCCCGTCAACGTGGACGGCGGCCTGCTCTCCAAGGGCCATCCCATCGGCGCCACCGGCGGATCCCAGATCCGCGCCATCGTCCTGCAGCTGCGGGGCGAGGCGGGGCAGATGCAGGTCGCCGATCCCGAGATCGGCCTGGTGCACAACATCGGCGGTGTCGGGCTGTACGGGAACGTGACCATCCTGGGGAGGTGAGCGCGTGAGCGGGCAAGAGAGAGATGATCGGTTCTACCGCTTCGGCATCCAGGGCTTCACAACCACCACCCGGGTGAACGCATTCGTGGATCACCTGGAGGAGGGCAGGGTGATGGGCACCCGGTGCCCGCGCTGCGGGCGCTGCTTCTTTCCGCCCAGAGCCGAGTGCGCTCGGTGCCTCACGGGAGAGCTGGACTGGTTCGAGGTGTGCGGGACCGGCAGGCTGCTGACGTTCAGTACGCTTTCCTACGCGCCGGTCGGCTTCGACGAGCAGGTGCCTTACACCATCGCGCTGCTCGACTATGGCGAGTACAGGGTCTTCGGCCGCATCGCTGCGGACCTGTCCCCGGAGGAGCTGGCTGTCGGCATGGAGATGCGGACCGCGGCGCGGGCCCTGCCGGGCGGGCGGCTCGCGTACGAGTTCGAGAGAGCGCCTACTTCTTGACCAGCTCCACCCTGCGATTCTTCGCGCGGCCGTCCTCGGTGCGGTTGTCGGCGATGGGCTTCGTGTCGCCCCAGCCCTTGGTCGCCAGGCGCTTGGCGCTGATGCCCTTGTCGACCAGGTACTTCTTCACTCGGTCGGCGCGCCTCTGGGAGAGCGAGCGGTTCGCCTTCGCCTGGCCGACGTTGTCGGTGTGCCCCTCGACGGAAAGCCTCAGGGATGCGTTCGACTTCAGGAGCGATACGATCTCCGCGAGCAGCGGCTCGGACTCGGGCTTGATGCTGTCCTTTGCGGTGTCGAAGAGGATGCCGTGGAGCGCGATGAAGCCGTCCCTGTTGAGCGCATCCAGCATCTCGCTCGCCGAGACCTCGATCTTCTGCTCCATGGCCTTGAGCTCGACGATGTCGAGATTGTAGGCGCCCGGGGATGCGCGCAAGAGCATCCAGCGCTCCGACTTTCCGAGCGGCATGCTCAGGGTGGTCTCGCCGCTCGATCCGTCGTCGTACTGGTAGAGCGTCTTTCCGCCGCGCTTGGCAAAGGCGTTCTGGTAGTTGCGCAGCACCTGGAGCGAGCCCGGCTGCTTCTCATCGTCCTTCAGCCGGTACTCGATGTGGTAGTGGCGGCCCTCCTTGCTGACGTACTTGTCCTCGGCGATGGGAAACTCGAAGCTCGAGAAGTCCTGGTCCGCCGCCGAGAGGATGTAGTATCCGGGGAAGCGGGGTATATCGGGGTGGTCCTTCGTGCCCTCCTCGTCCGCCTGCGCGAAGGCCGCGCCCGGGATGAGCAGGGAGAGCACGAGCAGTAGCTTTCTGGCCTTCATGATGACCTCCTGGGCCATGGGGCAAGGCCCCTGGAAATGACCGTCATGGTTTCGTGGAGTCGACGTTCCAGTTTCCGGTGACGTTCTCGTTGAACCAGAGGTGATCGGCGTCGCCTTCCAGGCGGCGGCCGTTCTCCTTCACGGTCCACTTCTGCGCCCATTCGTTCTGCGGCGTGAAGATCGGGATGAGGATGGTCTCGAAGCCCCACTCCATGTAGGCCTCGATCTCGTTGGTCGTCTCTGTCCGTTCTCCGGTCTGCGGGTCGGTGCAGGTCTCCCTCTCCTCGAAGGTCATGCTGTCGTCTGCGAAGCCGGTGAAGGCATAGGCGCGCGGAACGGTCGTGCAGAAGGGCAGCACGGCCAGGAGCATGGAGTCCGATCCGCTCGAGATGGATCTCTCCCCATGTCCCGAGTAGCTGCAGGCGCCGTAGTCTCCGGAGGCGTCGAACACCGCCCGGCCGCCCTTGACGTCGAGGAGCCAGCCGTAGACCACCGTCCCGTCGCTGCTGCCCGGCAAGACGAACTCATCGCCGCGCTCCCAGCTGAAGTCGGTGGCACTGAAGGTGCGCTTGCGCGTGGCATCCGGCTCCTGGAATGTGAAGCTCGCCTGGCCGGAGGCCTCCTCGCAGAACACGTTGGTGTAGATGATCGCGGTCTTGTCTCCCGGCGGCGAGTAGGTCTCGTCTGGCCGGGTGGTGTCGGCAAAGGAGCTCACCAGCACCAGCTCCTCCACTTTCTCGCTGTCGCGCTCTCGACAGTACAGGCGGTAGCCCTCACGGCCGCTGCCGCCGGTGAGCCTGGTCCAGTCCTCGGGCTCTCTCCAGCTGCCGTCTATCTCGGCCACCGCCCACAGTGCCGCTCCCTTGACCGCCGAGGCGTCGGCGGTGTAGATGGCCGGGCCGCTGATCTTGATGCTCGAAGGGGTTTCCTCTCCCAGGCGGTAGGTGGTGCCGTTGAGCACCACGGCCGAGCGAACCGTGGGATCGGGGAAGTCGATCTGCTTGTAGGACGCGGCCAGGAACGGCAAGCTCGCGGGCGCATCGGTCCTGTCCAGTCCGAGCCCTCCCAGGACGGCGGAGTAGGGCTGGCCGCCCGCCGGCTGGGCGCCTTCGGTGATCTTGTCCCATCTCCTGAGATCCTTGACGGGGTCGCGGTTCCAGAGCGAGACGGCGAACTTCGGCCATATCTTCTCCAGCGTCCCGTGGCTCCTCAAGACGTCGATGAAGACCGAGCGCTCGTCCTTCGATGCCGCGGCGTCCCACATCTCCCGCACGATGCCGCTGGAGATGGTCTTCTCCAGGTAGAGCATGAACAACCATGCGCCGTAAGGGAGCCCTTCGGTGGCTCGCGAGAGAAGCCCCGAGGTGGTGTTCTGGAGCAGGTACTCGTTGGCGGCGTGGTGGAAGAGGTTGCCGGGGCTGAGGACGTAGTGCGAGGCCCAGACCGCCGAGGCCTCGCTCATCGTCAGGTAGCCGTACGACACGCCCGCCCCTTGCAAGGGAGTGGAGTACTGGATGGCGTGCATGTACTCGTGCACGGCGTTCGAGACCAGGCCGTCGATAGATTGCGAGCGGTTCAAGGAAATATAGACCGGGGTCTGCTTGGTGGCCAGGGCGCTCGATGGGGTGGTCAGGCCGGGAACGGACAGATCGCCCAGGATGATGTCCAGCCGGCCGTCTCCCCCGTCGAAGTAACCGCCGCCGTCCGAGAGCGGGGAATGGCGCATCAGACCGGTCAGCTTGAGGGCGGCATTCGCGCTGCCTTCCAGCACGTCGATGATGGCCCGCACCTTTTTCATGTCGGAGCTGGCCATGACGCTCATGTACCAGACCCGGATCATGGTGCCGTCCACGTACTCCCAGCCTTCCGCGATGGGGCAGGAGTTCGTGCGCAGCGGGTTGCAGGGCATGGCCTTGGGCGCTCGAGTGTGGTCGGGCGCGCGCGTCGACTCCGGCGCATCCTGATAGAACAGCGGGGCCAGGAACGGACCCAGGGTGTCCTTGGCGGCCTCGGAGAGGGTCGGGACGGCGGCGACGAGGTCCTCGATGACGTCTCCGTTGTAGCCCTGGCTGTCGTCACCCTGGTACTCGGCCGGGAGCCGATTGTCCTTGAAGGCGGCAAACACGCGGTACGCGAGGGCCTGCTCGGCGGTGAGGGTGCCCGCCTCGCGGGCGGCGTCGATGAGCTCCCGGCTCGAGGGCAGGCCGGTCTCGTAGAAGACCGGAAAAGCCACACGCCGCTGGATGCCTGCCTCGTCCTCGGCGAAGATGGCCACCGAGTTGACCCCGGCTGCGAGCTCGAGGTCGACCAGGAAGGCGTTCTGGTCGAGCGTCAGCGGGCTGGGCTCGGCGTCGTTGAGCGAGATGGTCGAGGACTGGATGGGCGAGCCGTCGGGCCCGGGCGTGAGGCTGCCCTCGGCCAGGTAGGTCGATCGATCGCTCCGCCGATCTGAGCGAAGCTCGATCACGGGCCCGGGGACGATCTCTTCCTCCTCGATCCGACCGTCAGCGTCCGCGCCATCTGGCAGGCCAGCGCCGTCCTCGCCTCCGTCCCCGCCATCCGCTCCATCCCCAGCGTCGGTCGGCCCGCTCGGGGAGCCGCCGCAGGCGCCCAGTCCGAGCATCGCAAGAGCCAGAAGAAGATTGCGAATACAGGGTATCATGCGCCCTCCATTCTCGAGTCCTGGTCCTTCAAGCGGCATGCCAGTTCCAGCGCCCCGAGGCGGGTTGAAAATCAACTGAAGAATCTTGCGCTTGGGCTTGAGCGGGCGGATCGAATGACAGCCGCTCCAGCTCGGGAGGCCCTTCTTGCTCGGAGTTCGGCATTTTGCTTCTGTTTTCGTAAGCTTCCGTGCCGGATGAGAGATTTCGACAAACAGGACTCTGGAATACCGGTCTATACAGAACCGGGGCTCCGAAAGAGGGCGAGCCCCTGCAAGGCCTTGACAGGCGTCCCCCGACACCTATATAACAGGGAACTTTTTTCCGACCCGTCCCAGTCCCGGCCGGGGGGGTCGCCTGCGCATCCCCGGGAGGTGATCGCTATATGCCGGAAGTCAAGGTACGCGAAGGTGAGTCTTTCGAGAGCGCGCTCAAGCGTTTCAAGAAGCAGTGCGAGAAGGCGGGCATCCTGTCGGAGATACGCAAGCGCGAGCACTACGAGAAGCCGAGCGTTCGCAAGAAGAAGAAGGCCCTGGCGGCCAAGAAGCGCATGCTGAAGAAGATGCGCAAGAGGCGCAAGTAGGGCATTCCCGGCCGCGCGGTCCGGGAGAGCAATGGAAGACGGATCCTCGCGCGCCTGCGGGTCGCATGCCGGTGCACGTGCACGGGCCGCGATCCGGGGGCGGACATGGCATCGACACCCGGGAGGATGCGGTGGGCCCGACCTCTCGAGATGACGCGGTGGAAGAGGTCCGTGCGCGGACCGACATCGTCGCGCTGATCGGTCGATACCTGAAGCTGAAGAAGGTCGGCAGCCGGTATGTGGGCCTGTGCCCCTTCCACGCTGAGAAGACACCCTCGTTTTCGGTCAACCCCCAGCGAGGCTTCTTTCACTGCTTCGGGTGCAAGGCATCCGGCGACGTGTTCTCCTTCGTGATGCGCATGGAGGGCAAGACCTTTCCGGAGGCGCTCGAGGACCTGGCCGAAAAGGCGGGCGTCTCGCTGCCGGCGCACAAGCGAGCCGATCCGCAGGTCCGCGAGCAGAGGCGGCGCGGGCTCGATCTGCTCGAGCTGGCCTGCGCCTTTTACGAGCGCTGCCTCTGGACGTCCGGCGCCGGCGAGCAGGCCCGGCGCTACCTGCGCGAGCGGGGCCTGGGAGAGGACATCGCCCGCAGATTCCGGCTGGGCTTCGCCCCTCCCGGCTGGCAGAACCTGCAGGAGCACCTGCAGGCGGCGGGCGCACCCCCTGCCGATGCCATCGGGGTGGGCTTGCTGCTCCAGGGCCGAAGCGGGCCATACGACTTCTTTCGAAACCGGCTCATCTTTCCGGTCGTGGACCTCGACGATCGCGTTCACGGATTCGGCGGCCGCAAGATGGATCCCGACGATCCGGGCGGCAAGTACATCAACTCCAGTCAGGGGCCGCTGTACGACAAGAGCAGGGTCCTCTACGGCCTCGCCCAGGCGCGTGCGGACATACAGCGCAGCGGCCGGGTCGTGCTGGTCGAGGGCTACTTCGACGTCCTGATCCCCACCGCGCATGGGGTCGAGGGCGTGGTGGCGAGCAGCGGCACAGCACTGACGCAGGGGCACGCGCAGGTGCTCAAGCGCTTCTGCGATCGGGCGATCACGGTCTTCGATGCGGACGCCGCCGGCGCGAAAGCCACGTACCGCGCTGCCGAGGTGTTGCTCGAGCAGGACATCTCTCCCTACCTGGTGACCTTGCCGGCCGGCCAGGACCCGGACAGCTTTGTCCGGGGGCAGGGCGGCGAGGCCTTCGCGGACTTGATCGAGCAGTCCAGACCGAGCGTGGAGGTGCTGGCCGGAGAGCTGCTGGCCGAAGCCGGCGCGGACGTCGAGGCGCGGACACGCGCGGTCCGCAAGCTCATGCCGATCCTGACAGCCTGCCGGGATCGGGTCCGCCGATCGGCCTACCTGCGCTCGCTTGCCGAGCGGTTCCGGATTGATGAGCGGGAGCTCCGCCTGGCGCTGCAGGAGAGCCGGAGCGCGGCGCCGAGGCCGGATGGGCCGCCTCCGCGCGAGCTGCGCTCGGAGCCGCCCGATGAGATCTGGCCCGAGGACGAGCTTTACTGCCTTGCGCTCGTCGTCCAGCACCCGCACCTTCTGGTGGAGCTCGAGCGCAGCGGAGCGCTTGTGAGCTTTCGAGCCGTGGTGCTGCGCAGGCTGCTCGAGGAGATGATCCGGGACCCCGACAGCTCGCCGGAAGCGAGAATCGCCCAGATCGAAGACGGCGCTCTCAAGACCCGTCTGTCCGCTACGCTCGTCAAAGAGCAGGAGGTGCCTGCGGGTAGAGCGGATGAGGCCTTGGCCGGCTGCGTCCGGAAGATCCGGGCAGTCCGGCTCCGAGCGCAGGAGCGCGATCTGCAGGAGCGGATCGCCAGGGCCGCCGAGGCAGGACAAGAGGAGGAGCTGCGCAGCCTGCAGCGTACCAAGTTGAGCGTGGCGAAGGAACTCAAGGCGCTGGGCGTCGCGGTCAAGACCGTGGCGGGATGAGGATGGCCGTAAGCCTTGTCGGAGGACTGCTGCAGGGCGTTCGCAGCAGGTTGTTCGGAGAGGACAGGATGGCAAAGGTGAAAGCAAAGAAGAAGATCCGTGGCAAGACCGGCAAGAGCCGGGCCCGATCGGGTAGAAAGAAGCCGTCGCCGGGGAAGAAGAGGACGGCGGCGAAGAAGCGCTCTGTCCTGCGCAGCAAGGCCGGTAGCACCGCGGTGAAGAAGAAGGCCGAGCTCAAGAAGAAAGCCGAGCTCAAGAAGAAGGCCGAGGCCAAGAAGAAGGCCGAGCTCAAGAAGAAAGCCGAGGCCAAGAAGAAGGCCGAGCTCAAGAAAGCCGAGGCCAAGAAGAAAGCCGAGGCCAAGAAGAAGGCCGAGCTCAAGAAGAAGGCCGAGGCCAAGAAGAAAGCCGAGGCCAAGAAGAAAGCCGAGGCCAAGAAGAAGGCCGAGGCCAAGAAGAAAGCCGAGGCCAAGAAGAAGGCCGAGGCCAAGAAGAAAGCCGAGGCCAAGAAGAAAGCCGAGGCCGAGAAGAAGGCCGAGGCCAAGAAGAAAGCCGAGGCCGAGAAGAAAGCCGAGGCCGCAGACGGCGCTGCGCGGCAGGCGGAGGGCGCCCCTTCACCGACCAAGCCCCGATCGAGCCGGGCATCCGCAACGGTGCCCAGGCAGAAGATGATGCGGCCATACTCCAAGCCGTTCATGCGGGTCAACGAGCAGCAGCTCCCGGCCCAGGCCGAGGAGATTCTACCCGACTCCGTGCTCAGCGAGGCGTCCGATCGCAAGGGCATCCAGAAGCTCATCCTCAAGGGCAAGGACAAGGGTTTCGTGACGGTCCAGGAGATGAGCGAGACCTTGCCGGACGAGCTGATGAGCTCCGATCAGCTCGACGATCTCGTCAGCTTCCTGGGGGACTCGGAGATCGAGGTCGTCGAGGACACCCCCAGCAAAGACGAGCAGAAGAAGTACAGCTCCAAGCAGGACCGCGATGTCTATGCCTCGGACTCGGCCGGATCGAAGACGAATGATCCCGTTCGCATGTACCTGCGCAAGATGGGCTCCGTATCGCTGCTGACGCGCGAGGGCGAGGTGGAGATCGCCAAGCGGATCGAGGAAGGCGAGAAGGAGGTAATGCGGGTCGTGCTGGAGAGCCCCCTGGCCATGCGGGAGATCCAGTCCATTGCCGAACGCCTTCGCAAGGGCAAGATCCGGATCCGGGAGGTGCTCAAGGACTACGAGGAGGACATGTCGGAGTCGGATGAGGAGAAGCTCACCCAGCGCCTGCTGGGCCAGATCGAGCGGATCCGAAGACTGCGCCAGGAGAACGATCGGCTCGAGGGCCAGCTGCGCTCGGGCGGGCGGATCTCGGAGAAGCGAAGGACCGAGTACCGGCAGAAGACCAAGCAGAATCGGGAAAAGATGCTCTCGACGCTGGAGGACATGCGTCTCGTCAAGAACCAGATCGACAACATCGTCTATCGCTTCAAGACGCTCATCCGTCAGATCGACAGGGCAGAGGCGGGGATCGTGGCCTGTGAGCGGCGCACGGGAATGACGATGAAGGACCTGCGGAGGACGATACGCGAAGCGTGCTCCTCGCAGGAGCGCGCTTCGCGCATCAGTCGCAAACTGGGCATCCGGCGGGAAGAGTTCATGGAGATGGGACGGTTGATCCGGAATGCACAGAGGAAGCGGCAGCGGGTGGAGCATGAAGCCGGCATGAAGACCAGCCAGCTTCGCAAGACATACCACTCCATCCTGGAGGGAGAGAAGAAAGCCGAGCGGGCCAAGAGCGAGCTGGTCGAGGCCAACCTGCGACTGGTCGTGTCCATCGCCAAGAAGTACACCAACCGAGGCTTGCAGTTCCTGGATCTGATCCAGGAGGGCAACATCGGCCTGATGAAGGCGGTCGACAAGTTCGAGTACCGGCGTGGATACAAGTTCTCGACCTATGCCACCTGGTGGATCCGACAGGCCATCACGCGGGCCATCGCGGATCAGGCGCGCACGATCCGGATCCCGGTCCACATGATCGAGACCATCAACAAGCTCATCCGCACTTCGCGTTACCTGGTCCAGGAGATAGGCCGCGAGCCCACGCCGGAGGAGATTGCAGAGAAGATGGAGCTGCCGCTGGAGAAGGTGCGCAAGGTGCTCAAGATCGCCAAGGAGCCCATCTCGCTGGAGACGCCCATCGGAGAGGAGGAGGACAGCCACCTGGGTGATTTCATCGAGGACAAGGCGGTCACCTCGCCGTCCGAGGCGGTGATGAACCTCAATCTCTCCGAGCAGACGCGTAGGGTTCTGGCCACGCTCTCGCCTCGGGAAGAAAAGGTCTTGCGAATGCGGTTCGGGATCGGCGAGAAGTCGGATCACACCCTGGAGGAGGTGGGCCAGGACTTCGAGGTGACCCGGGAACGGATCCGTCAGATCGAGGCGAAAGCCCTGCGCAAGCTGCGGCATCCGTCCCGCTCCAAGCGGCTCCGCTCCTTCGTGGAGGACTAGCACGGGCCCATAGCTCAGCGGCTAGAGCTGCCGGCTCATAACCGGTCGGTCCCAGGTTCGAATCCTGGTGGGCCCATCGTTTTCAGGTCCGGATGGGCGGCCAACATGCTTCTTCTGGGTGGTTTTTTCATTGACAGCCCTTCGCAGGCAGTTTAGCGTGCCCCCATGTCGATGACGGGCACGGCAAGGCGACCCGGCACTTTGATGCGGGGTCGTCCAACACCGTCGGCCTGTGTGGCCATGCGCGCCGGAGCGGGAACCGGCGCTTTTTTTGTCTCCGATTCATGGGACAGCGTCGACGAACGGATTGACTCGATGAGCGGACTGCATCTCGCATCGTTCTCTCCTTGGGGGTCGTGAGGAGGCGACTGAAGTGAGCTCGCTGCAAGCCTTGAAGGCGTTGGTGGTTTTGCAGGAAATCGACATCCGCATCCTGGAGCTGGACAAGGACCGCGAGCAGATACCGGCGAGGCTGAAAGAGATCGAGCAGCAACTCGCCGAACGGCTATCTGCACTCGGGGAAGACTCCAACCAGATGGACGAGCTCGAGATGTCCCGTCGGATGCTGGAGAGCGATCTGCGGGCCGAGAAGGAGAAGATCAAGAAGTGGGAGTCCCGGCTCAACGAGATCAAGAGCAACCGAGATTACCAGGCCCTGTCGAGGGAGATCGAGGCAGCCCGTAAAGCCAATCTGGGTATAGAGGACGAGATACTCAAGAAGATGCAGGACATCGAGGATCTCAAGACGAGCATCGCCCAGCGCGAGGAGGATCTCGCCAGCCTCCAGAAGGAGCTGGGCGCGGAAAAGGAGGAGCTCGAAAGCAAGCTCCAGTCCCTGACCGCCCGCATCGATCAGGAGCAGGCGGAGCGTAACGAGGCGCGATCCGCGGTCGATGACCGCTGGTACCGGCGCTACGACATGATCCGAAAACGGCGCGAGGGGGTGGCCGTGGTGGAGGTGCGCGACGAGCACTGCCAGGGCTGCCACATGGGCATCCCTCCCCAGCTCTACAACCAGGTGCTGCGGGGCGAGGAGATCGAGACTTGCCCCTTCTGCCACCGGATCCTCTACTACAAGCAGGCGCTCGACGAGCTGGATTGAAAAACGCCGGTGTGGGCCGTAAGCCGGATTCTGTTCTCCACGTCCGTTTCCAGACGCCGAGCGGTGCTCATTCATCTAGGACAGACGTTGCCGCCTGCCTCGAGCGGTCCACCCGGGTGAAGGAGCGGGTCACCCCTCCCGCCCGAAGGCGGGCACCCTGTCGGACCTTGCACCAGGTGGGGTTTGCCGTGCCCGGGATGTCACCAGCCCGGCGGTGCGCTCTTACCGCACCGTTTCACCCTTGCCGCCCCAGGCCGAAGCCCGGGGTGAGGGGGAAGGCCCACGAGGGGCGTCCCCCATGCGCGTCGACCGGAGACCGGACGTCGCGGGCGGTTTGATTTCTGTGGCACTTTCCTTGGGGTTGCCCCCACTGGCCGTTAACCAGCACCCTGCCCTGTGGAGCCCGGACTTTCCTCTCGCCACCGACGGAGGTCGGGGGCCAGCGAGCACCTGGCCCACACCGGCGAACCGGATTGAGAAGGAACTGCCCGTATTGTACCCTCTCTAGGGCTGCTTGGCCAGTCGGTCGGGGCGATTCCAGGAGTTCCTCACTTACGGCAGAGCGAGAGGCCCCGATGGGCCTGTGACCACCTGCGCAGGGTTGGAGCCATCAGTGGGTGCAC
>JAFGRB010000094.1 GCA_016935365.1 Deltaproteobacteria bacterium | reverse complement strand
GTGCACCCACTGATGGCTCCAACCCTGCGCAGGTGGTCACAGGCCCATCGGGGCCTCTCGCTCTGCCGTAAGTGAGGAACTCCTGGACGCCGCCATATCGGCTTGCGGACCGGATCGCGGCTCTGCTACAATCGGGGTAGGCTTCCACGGCTGGCCCGCGCCGCTGTGCGGAAAGGACGACTGCGATGAAGCGGATCCCATCGATCTGTGCTCTGCTTAGCGCCCTGGTCCTGCTGCTGGGTTGCGGAGGCGAGCAGGCCGACGGCCAGGACGGCGGCTCGAACGGCCACCCCAACGGCTGGACCGTCGACTGCATGGACAACCCCCTGTACTGCGACACCAAGGACGACTGCGCACCGGTGGGTTGCAAGTGCATCTGCGAGGCCTGCGGCCGGGGCTTCTCCTACGAGGAGGTCGTCAACGTCGCCTGCGTGGAGAGCTGGTACCAGACCAGACAGTGCGCGCCGACGGTCTGCCGGCCCGTCTGCTGCCCGGTCCGGGTCCTGGTCTGCGAGAACCACGTCTGCAAGGCGGTCGAGGGCAAGTACTGATCGCGTCACGGGTCGTCCGTCCCTTTGTGGCGTATTCCAGAACGAGAGCTCGGCTGCTTCGCTCGGGGGCGCGCCTCGACCGATGGCTCGCAGCTTCAATCCCTTGGCGCACTGCTCGCGCTTCTGGCGCGTGACTTGCAGCTGCTGCGATCGAGAGCCGCGCAATCGACCGCGGCAAATGGAGGATGAGATGAGAGATGACCTTCTTCGAGGCGGCCTGCTCGCCTTCACTGCGGCCTGGCTGGCGATCGGGTGCGCATCCGGGTCCAGGTCCGCGAGCCGGCCGGCGGCCGGGACCGAGGGGCAGGCCGGGGCGTGCCGGATCGACATGAGCTACGGAGGCCGGCTCGAGCTGAGCGTGCACACGGACAGCTCGGTCGAGCGGATCGCGGGCGGGCAGACCCGGCTCACCAGGGACGGGGACGTGCTCTTCGGCACCCTGGCCGGCCTCCAGACCCGGCTCCGGCGCGCGGACGGCGGGCGATCGCTCAGCGGCGAGCTCGCGGGCCAGCACGCCATGCTGACCGTCGAGCGGGCCGGCGACGGCCTGACGGTGCGCGGGCCGCTGGGGCCGGATCGGCTCTTTGCCGAGGCGGCCCCGGAGCGGATCGTGCTCGGCCCGCCGGGCAGCCAGTACGTGCTCGCGCCGGTCGATGGCGAGCAGGGCCTGTGGCGAGACGAGCTGGGCTGGGCCGGGCTGCGCTTCGAGGGCTGCGGGCCCGAGCTGCTCCGCGAGCAGCCCGAGCTGCTGGTCGTGCTGCAGGGCCTGATCTGCAGGGGGCCGCCCAGGCTGCCGACCGCCCTGGCGCCGGCCAGCCCCTGATCGGCCTCCGCAAGATGGAGAGCCGCGAGGCATACCGGCGCTACCTGTCCAGCGACGGCTTCGAGATCCTGGTGGGCCGCTCGGCGGCCGACAACGACCTGCTGACCTTCCGCGTCGCCGCCCAGGAAGACTTCTGGCTCCACGTCGCGGACAGCTCGGGCTCGCACGTGATCGTCCGCAACCCGGATCGCCTCGAGCGCCTGCCGCGCCAGACCCTGCGCGAGGCGGCCGGCCTGGCCGCCCACTTCAGCAAGAGCCGCAAGGGGGGGCGCGTGGCCGTCCACTACACCCAGCGCCGCTTCGTGCGCAAGGAGCGCGGCGCGCCGGCCGGGCAGGTGCAGCTCAAGCGCTTCGACACGCTGCGCGTCTCTCCGCAGCTCCTGCCCGAGAGCGTCAGTCGCAGATGAAGTCGGGATCGATCTTGAGCAGGCTGCCGTCGAAGGCGTCCACGTAGGCGGTCCAGGACAGGAAGGACTCCACCGCGACCGTCAGCTCGTAGGCCAGGCGGTACTCCAGGGCGAGCAGGCCGGTGGGGGCGTACTGGACGAAGACGACCGGATCGGGGGAGAAGGCGAAGTCGGACTGCTCGCTGATCACGGCGTCGTGGGGGCCGTCGGCGCACCAGTACTCCAGCGTCATGCCCATCAGGCCGGCCGCGGCCTCCGGCTGGCCGATGTAGGGGTTCGCGTAGATGGGGAGCATCGGGATCAAGCTGGAGGCCGCCCGCTGCAGGCCGGCGCTCTGCCTCTGGGCGATGAAGGCGAAGCTGCCGTCGTGGCCCGGCTCGGGGGAGACGACCTTCAGGCCGCAGTAGGATTGATCGAAGAACACCCGGCAGTCGCTGCTGAAGCAGCTCGAGCGGCGGAGCTGGAGGATGGCGTCCTCGGCCCCGAAGAACGGGGCGAAGGACTGGATGAAGCCGGAGGCTGCGGCCTCGATGCTGTCCTCGGAGAGCTCGGTGTCGTAGACCGTGATCCAGGCACCGCTGCCGTAGACCCTCTGCACATCGGGCGTCCAGGTGACCGGGTGCGCCTCTGCCTCGTAGTCGGCCGAGGAGACGTTGAAGGCGGACAGGAACGCGGCCAGCTCCTGCCGGTAGCTCTCGGGTGCACCGTCGGGCTCGAAGAGCAGGAAGGGGTAGATGCCCGGCGGGCCCTGGTTGTCCAATAGGATCCCCTCGCAGGGATCCCCGCCCAGGCAGTTGTCGTCCACCAGCTGCTGGCCGTCCTCCGGCCACGCGATGGGGGCGCCCTGCTCGCAGCCGTGGGGGCAGGTGGTCGTGCAGCTGAACTCGACGACCTCCTCCTGGCCGTTGCAGGCCACGTGCTCGTACCAGGAGACGTGGATGTCCCGGCCGTCGCAGTAGGCCACGAAGCCGTCCTGGAAGAGGCCGACCTGCCTGCAGTCGGAAGGGTAGACGGGGTAGACGCACTCGCACTCGCAGCGCCCGGCCGGGTTGCAGCTGCAGCCCGGCCCGCAGGAGCCGCAGACGTCCCCGCAGCCGTCGGGGCCGCACTCGCGCCCGCTGCAGTCCGGGCAGCAGACCGGAGCGCAGATGCCGTCCATGCACAGGCTCGGGTCGGGCACGCCCTCGCAGTCCAGGCACACGCCGCAGGACTGCCCGCAGCGCGGATCCGGCCCGCACTGGCGATCGCCGCAGGCCGGCGTGCAGCCCTGGCAGACGCCGACCGCGCACTCGCCCTCGGGGCAGGTCAGGTCTTCGAAGCCGTAGCTGCACTCGCCCGCCGTGCAGGTGCCCGGGCTCTCGTAGCGGCGCACGGTCCGGCTGTCTATGCAGGTCGGAGCGGGCGGCGAGTCGCAGACCACGCCCTGGCAGGCGTCGTCTCGGTGGTTTCCGTAGTCGACGCAGGCGAGGGCCAGCAGGCCGAGCAGGACCGGGCCGAGGAGCATGCGGATCTTCATCTCATCCTCCCTTCGGAGACATCTCATCGCCGCCCATCCTAGCACGGAATCGGACAGGTCGGGGCGCTCAGGGCTTGGCGCGGCTCGCGGCCAGCAGCTCGGGGCTGACCTGCTTCAGGGGCTCGAATCGCAGGCGCAGGTCCTGGCGGTAGCTGAACAGGCCCTTGGCCCGGGCCTTGTAGCGGCCGGAGTAGGACTTCCAGCAGCCGCGGCCGACGTCGAAGACGCCCTGGCCGCGGAACTCGTAGCTCAGGCTCTGGCGGACCGGCTTCGTGGCCAGCTTCGCGAACTCGCCCTGCATGCGGCTGTGCGCCCTGTGGCGGATCGTGGCCAGGCTGCCCTGCTCGGTGGTCTCGATCTTCACGAGCTCGGCCTCGGCCTTCTCGTCGAGCTTCTTGCGCTCGAAGAGAATGGAGCTGAAGTGGCTCAGGTCGAGCTTCCAGGTCTCGCCCTCGCGGACCGGCTTGCCGGGCATCTCGAAGAGGTAGGTCAGGATGTTGCGGTCGGCGAAGCCGCTGCTCACGTCGAGCACGGCGCCGCTCTTGGCGATCTCGGCCGTCAGGACCACCTTGCCCTGCAGCTGGCGCAGCAGCTTGGCCATGAGCTTGTGGCGCGGCAGGTGGCCGCGCTTGATCTTGCCCAGGACGTAACGCACGGAGTAGGTGCCGTACTCGCCCATCGGCTCCATCACGCCCGTGAGGGTGAAGTGGGCCGGAAGCTGCATCGGGCAGAGCATCTTCAGGACCCGGCGGTCCACCCGCTTCAGGCCGGGCGCCTTGCGGAGGTCGATGTCCAGGGCCTTCTGCTTGCCGGGACCGGGGCGGGTCGCGATCCGGAAGCCCAGCACCTTCTCGCCGGGCGGGAGCTTCCAGCTCAGGCGGATCGCCCCCTCGACCACCTCGCCCTCGTCCAGGGCCTCCTTCTCGGCCGCGGCCTGGGCCTTCTCGGGCGACGGGGCCAGCGGCTCCATCTTGCCGAGATCCGCGGGCGGTGCGGGCAGCGGCGGCTCCTCGCATGCTGCGAGGGCGAGCAGCAAAGGCAGGCAGGCGAGTCGAAGAGGCGTCGGCATCGATCTGGCTCCTCGGGTGAAGGCAGGCGGTGCTCCGCGGCGGGCATCATAGCAGATGCGCGCGGGTAGAGTAATGGCTGTCATTTGACGGCGGGCCGTTTTCTTCATTCGAGGTGTAGGGGCGTGGTCTATCCACGCCCGGACGATCCTCCGCGTCTGCGGGCGGGCGTCAAGCCCGCCCCTACGAGGCGACGGTGAGACCGGCAGACCGTCATCGGACCACCGGCAACGAGGCGCGCGCGCGGGTAGAGCGATGGCTGTCCGCAGGACAGCCAGAAAAACCACCCTGTTTTCATCTCTCGCGCGCGCGGGTAGAGTATGGAACACAGGGGCGATCGCCCCGGGGAGGCTCGAGGTGCGGGACAAGCGAATGCTCCGATGCGCGCTCGCGCTGGCGTGCCTGCTCGCCGTGCCGCCGGCCTTGGCGGCCGAAGGCGAGCGGAGCGCGTCAGCGCTGGGGGCCGAGATCGAGCGCCTCGACGGGGTCATCCGCCTGCTCAGGCGCGCGCTGGAGTCGGCGGATGCCTCGGACCGCGCCGAGATCCGCTGGATCCTCGCCTCGAGGCTGTCCGACCGCTTCGCCGCGCGCAGCCTGCTCCACGATCGGCTCTCCTCGAAGCCCCGGGTCCACGACGGTCTGGTCCGTGGGATCCTGATCCCGCCGTCCGCCAGGGCGGACGAGCGGGAGGTACTCCGCCTGTGCGAGTGCATCGCGAGCGAGGATCCGCGCTCGGCTTACGCGGCCCGGGCCTTGCTGACGCTCGGCGATCAGCTCAGCGCCTCCGGCTGGCGGAGCTCGGAGGAGGCGCGCGCGCGCTACCTCGCGGTGATCGAGCGCTTCGGAAAGAGCCGCGCCGAGCTGGTCGCCCGGCAGCGCCTCGGCCGGATGGCGATGCGCGACAAGAGCTGGGAGCGGGCGCGCGAGCTCCTGGAGCACGTCGCCATCCAGACGGATCCGGTGCCCCATCGCCCGCTGCTGGTCCTCGGGGCCGGTCGCGAGGAGATCCGGCATGACGCCGTCCAGACGCTCGTCTGGGTCTACGCGAGCCTGGACGACCCGCTGCGCGCCTGGGAGGCCTTCCGGCGCTACGGGCTTCGCGACGAGGAGCGAGTCGGCCTGCTGGAGACGCTCGCCTCCCGGCTCTACTGCAGCGGGCGCGCGGACAAGTCGCTCGAGGTCTACAGGCGCCTGCTCGAGGAGGGCAAGGCCGAGCCGTGGCGGATGAAGCGCTGGCGCGAGAGCGCCGAGCGCATCGCCGAGGACCTGGCCGCGGGCAGGCCGGCCCGGTGCCGGATCGACTTCGAGGGCTAGACTGCTTCGGCCCGTCGACACGTCTTTTCCGTCGCAGGGTTCTCCGCTGCGAAGCAGCGGGGGGATAAAGCCTGGGGCTTCAGCCCCAGGTTTAAGAAGGTAAGATTGTTTTCGCGCCCTGGAGGGGCGCAGCCATCTCTGCGTCTCGGACAGGGCTCGAGATTGCCGCGCCCTTTCAG
>JAFGRB010000093.1 GCA_016935365.1 Deltaproteobacteria bacterium | reverse complement strand
GCAGCTTCACCCCAAAACGACCGCCCTTCGGGCGGCCAGCCCTGAAAACAAACGCGGCTTGGAAAGCCGCGCTTGTTTTAGGCCTAGTAGGGTCGGAGATCGGAGGCATGAGCGTCTCCTTCGTCCAGTTCTTCGTAGAGGAGCCGTCCGCGGAGGCGGCAGTGCGGATCCTCGCGCCGAAGATCCTGGGAGAGACAGCCTTCGGCGTTCACGTCTTCGGCGGCAGGACGACATTGATCAGGGGGCTTGCGGACCGGCTGAGGGGCTACGCCGCGTGGCTGCCAGAGGACTGGCGTATCGTCGTGCTGCTCGACGAGGACCGTAAGGACTGCCAGAAGGCAAAACGGCGGATCGAGGCCATCGCGCGAAAGGCCGGGCTCGTGCCCAAACCGCGCGAAGGGACGGAGCCGTTCCAGGTCCTCACGCGCCTCGCCGTCGAGGAGCTCGAAGCCTGGTACTTCGGAGATGTGGCGGCGCTGAGGGCGGCCTATACCCGCCTGTCAGAGACGCTCGCCAGGAAGGCCGCCTTCCGCGATCCGGACGCGGTGGCCGGAGGTACGTGGGAGAGGCTGGAGCAGGTGCTGCAGCGGGCCGGCTACCACCAGGGGGGCCTGGCCAAGATCCAGCTCGCGCGGGACGTGGCGCAGCACATGGATCCGTCGCGGAACCGATCGCACAGCTTCCAGGTCTTCCGCAAGGGGCTGCGAGAGCTCCGCATCAGGCCCCGAGGATCAAGGATTTGAAATCGAGGAATCGCGGGGCGAGCGAAGCGAAGGCCCAGGTTGTCGTACTGGACGCTGGGCGCGTCACTGTAGCGAAAGGATTTCGGCATGCGCAAGAGCCGCGAGGCGTGGGACCTGTGCGCCAAGCGGGGGATGATCCCGGTGTCGGGCAACCAGCTCTGCCCCTGGCGGCTCGTGAGGTGGCCAAGGTAGCAGACCGGCTCTCGGGTCGAGATCACGACGGGCGCACGCCTCGCCCGGAGCATGCGGGCTCTCTCGAGAAAGGCGATCGCCGAGCAGGCAGCGTGTGCCAGCGCGCGCCGGTCGTCTGCGAACAGCACCATGTCGTCCATGTAGCGCAGGTAGCCGCGCACCTTCAGATCCCTCTTGACGAGGTGATCGAGCCCGTCGAGGAAGAAGTACGCCAGGTGCTGGCTGGTGAGGTTGCCGACCGGCAGGCCGCGCCTGTCTCCTGGCGGGTGCGTCTCCAGGCCCAGGTGTCTCATCAGCCGCTCCTGCTGGTAGATGTACAGCCCGCTCTCCAGGATCGCGCCCAGCAGATCCAGCACTTGTGGGTCCTTGATCTTCCTGGCGACGAGCTCGAGCAGCAGGTCGACCCGGATCGACGCGAAGAAGGCGCGCACGTCCAGGTGGCAGCGATGGCGGTACCTGCGCATGAGCTCCAGGTGGCGAAGCACGGCCCGATGGGCGCCCCTGCCCGGCAGGCAGGCGTAGGTGTCGTGGATGAAGGAGCGCGCGAGCAGGGGCACGATCACCCGGCACAGGGCGTGGTGGACCCGGTCGCGGAACGGGGCCGCGGCGATGACGCGTCTCTTGGGCTCGCGGATGGCGAGCAGGCGATATCTGCCCGGGCGGTAGGCGCCCGAGCGGAGCTCCCGCTCCAGGCTCAGCAGGTGCATCTCCGCGTCGAGCTCGAAGCGGGCCGGCCGGGCTCGGTACCGCCTGCCGCGCCGCGCCAGGAGCCAGGCGGCGTGCAGGTTTGCTCGCGAGGCCACGGAGTCGAATAGACTGCAGTATGTCTTCATGTCATCATGTGCCTCGCAGGGCATCAAAAAGCCCGGCCGGACCTTCGGCGCATTGTTGCGCCCGCGCCTACCAGAACGGCCGGGCCTGCTTCTCGCCGGGCGCGGGCCCGGCTGGCATCGCGCGGGTGCAGGAGCGGGGCTCCTGCGCTGCATCCCGGCCGGCCGGTGTATTCGAATCGCGGGGCGCGCAGCGGAGGCCAGGTTGTTGTCCGGTTCCCGGGCGTGTTCCTGTTGCGATTGGATGATCGCAGGTTCCTGGCATTGTCGTTGTTCCAGCTTCCGCCCCGATTGACGCGGTTGGAGCCGCCGGCAGCTTCCCGGTTCCGCCCAAGCGATAATCAAGCTCACGTCTCCTTCCCGGACGAGAGGGATTTCAAGGGGGGCTTTGCCCCCCTTGCCTGGCATTCACAGCCTCTTCTTCCAGCCGCCCACCATCCGGCCGAGCTCCTCGATGCGCTCGATGGCGAAGCCGAGCTGGCGGCGGCGGACGAGCTTCCGGTCGCAGGCGAGCCGCAGGTAGACCCATAGCAGGGCCAGGGCGGCGTCGGCCCGCTCGACGTTGTCCTCCCGATCGAAGCCGCGCAGCGCGAGCGTGATGGACTCCAGGGCTCCGTGGGCCTGGGCCATGATGCGCGCGGCCAGGCCGAAGCGCTGGCTCCTCGGGAAGGACTCGGTCCTCTCGGACAGCCACAGGACGAGGTCGTAGGTCCTGGTGAACAGGGGCGCGGACGGGTCGCTCAACGCCGCCTCTCCGCCGCGCGGATCACGCCGCCCAGGGCTGGCAGCAGCTCGGCCTCGATCCGGGCGGCCAGGGCCTGCTGGGCCTCGTCGCCGCTCATCAGCAGCTCGGCCAGGCAGTAGCAGACCTGCTCGCGGGAGCGCTGGAGGTAGGCAGACTTGTCGCGTCTGTGGAAGGCGTGGCAGCCGCAGGTGACGAGCGACATGGCCTCCGCGAACCTCCGCACCGCGGTCGATCGATCGCCGAGCGCCTCGCGGAGCGGAGAGAGGATCGCGAGCCCTCTGGAGAATGCCTTGAGGTCGGTCACCGAGTAGAGCTTCCTGGCCCGGGCCGCGCCGGTGCCCGCGGGCGCGCCCAGGGCGGTCTCGATGACCTCCTTGAGCCGGGCCTGCTCCATGAGCCCGGGGTGCATTTCCCACTTTGCAGGCCAGAAACTGCAAACAGCGTGAGGAGTTGAACTCGTGAATCAGTAGACAGGGCCACCTCGGACG
>JAFGRB010000092.1 GCA_016935365.1 Deltaproteobacteria bacterium | reverse complement strand
TTTCCCGGCCAAATCATGGGGTATATACTTTTCGTGACTTGCGCAAACCCGCACTGCAAGCGCACTTGCGAACAGCGCGGATGGCTCGTGGGGGAATCACTCTTCCGAGCGCGACAAGCGCTCGAAGCGCGGGAAAACGCGGGCGAAGACGCCCTCCTCGCTCCCGTCCTGATCCAGGCTGTTCCAGGCGCAGACCATTCGGCCGTCCGCGGCCAGGGCCAGGTCGGGGTAGAGCTGATCCGACTCCACGGTCACGTTGATGCGCACCTCGCCGCCCAGCGCCTCGCCGTCCATCCCGTAACGTTGGGCGTAGACGCCGTAGCCGCTGGCGGCATCCTGAAACCAGCTCTGCCAGACGACCGCGAAGCGCCCGTCGGCGGCGACGGCCACGCGCGGTGCCCACTGGGCGTTGTCGCAGTGCGTGTTGACCTGGAACTCGTCGCATGCGGGCGCGCCGGAGGCCTCGAAGCGCCGGGCAAAGATGCCCTCCTGGCCGCAGTCCTGCTCCCAGCTGCTCCAGACCACGACGAAGCGGCCGTCCGGCCAGGCGGCCACGTCCGGGTAGGTCTGGTTGTCGTGGGTGAACTGGTTGACCGAGATCTCGTCGCCCGCGCTGCCGTCCGGGCGCAGCACCCGGGCATAGACGTCGCGAAAGCCGTCTGCGGCCAGGCCGTACCAGGCGACGATCAGATCGCCGCTGTCGACGAGCGCGCAGGTGGCGTGCCACTGGTCGCCGGCCGTCGCGGCATTGACCGCGATCTCGCCGCCGGCCGGGGCCCCGTCAGCGCCAAAGCGCTGGCAGACCACGCCCCATCCGTCGCCGTCGGCCTGCATGCCGCTCCAGCAGACCGCGAAGCGCCCGTCGGCCGCCATGGACACGGCCGGCCAGGCCTGCCCGCCGGCGACCGCCGTGGGGATCATGAACTCGCCGCCCTGCTTGCGGCCGTCGGCGGCGAAACGCTGGCCGAAGACCCCGTCCGCGCTGCCGTCCTGCTCCCAGCTCTGCCAGACCACGACCAGGCGGCCGTCGTCGGCCATGGAGGCGGCGGGGTAGGTCTGGCCTTCTTCGGTGGTGCTGTTGACCGCGAGCTCGGCGCTCGCGGGCAGGCCGCCGGCATCGAAGAGCCGCATGTAGATCCCGAAGCCGTCGCCGTCCTGGGCGAAGCTCTGCCAGGCGATGGCGAAGCGGCCGTCCGGGGCCATGGCCAAAGACGGCCAGGACTGGCTGTCGGCCGCGGTCTGGTTGACCGCGAACTCGAGCGGTTCGCAGGCGCCGGAGCACGCGTCGTCGGGCTCCGTGTCGCCGTCGTCGCAGGCTTCGCTGCCCACCATCTGCCCGTCTCCGCAGTCCTCCTCGCAGACCGTCGGCTCGCCCGGCTCGCAGATCCAACCGTCCTCGATGCGGCAGGTGCCCCGGCAGCCATCGCCGCGCATGGTGTTCCCGTCGTCGCACTCCTCCTCGCCGCGCAGCTTGCCGTCACCGCAGACCGCGTAGCAGAAAGAAGGCGCCTCGGGATAGCAGGCCCAGCCGTCCTCGATCTGGCAGCTCGCCGAGCAGCCGTCGCCGTCGGAGCGCTCGCCGTCGTCGCAGCTCTCCTCGCCGCGCAGCTCGCCGTCGCCGCAGATCGGGTAGCAGGACGACAGCCTGCAGTCCCATCCGTCCTCGATCCGGCAGCCCGCCGAGCAGCCGTCGCCGGCCTGCTCGTTCCCGTCGTCGCAGGTCTCGGTGCCGCGCCGCTCGCCGTCGCCGCAGATGCCGTCACAGAACGAGCCTTCGCACTGCCAGTAAGGCTCCACTTCGCCGCGCGCCGAGCAGCCATCGCCGTCGCGGATATTGCCGTCGTCGCAAACCTCGCTGCCGTGCACGAGCCCGTCGCCGCGCAAGCCGTCGCAGACCGAGGGGGCGCTGCCCGTACAGACCCAGCCCGTCTCCAACCGGCACTCCGCCGAGCAGCCGTCGCCGGTCGCGGTGTTGCCGTCGTCGCAGGCCTCGCTGCCGCCCAGCAGGCCGTCGCCGCAGACCGCGCCGTCGCTGCAGCTCGACGTCGCCGAGGCGAGCCAGATGGCCAGGATCGAGAAGCGAAGACGAAGCATGGGCACCCCGCGCGGCTCAGTCCTTCTGGCACATGAGCAGCTGGATGTAGGGCATGCTCACGTCGACCGCGGCCGCGCCCGCCTGCCGGGTCGAGAATGCGCCGATCTGCAACGCGTGGCTGTGCTCGCCCTGCGCGTCGGTCGACAAAGAGCCCAGATCGAGCGTATGGCTGTGGGCGCCGTCCGACTGGATGCTGATGCCGGTCGTGCTAGAGCTGGTACTCGCGCTGATTCCGCTACTGCTGCTACTCGCGAAGCCAGAACTGGTGTAGTCCCAGCCATACACGAGCGGCGCGCTGTGATCGTGGCCCGGATCGCTGACCGGGTGGGTGTGCGCGCCGGCCGTGCTGGTGCTCGCGCTCGAGCCGCTGATGCTGTGGCTGTGGCTGCCCGCCTGGCTCGTGCTCGCGCTGATGGCGTCGACGTCGTGGGCGTGGGCCGGCACGTCCGTGATCGTCCGGCTGCCCAGGTCGCCGAGCGCCGCGCCCCGGGTGCCGCCGAGCGTGCCGCCAGCGGGCAGGCCGACCACGACCCGGCCGCGCCCCGCGCCGAGCTCGCTCCAGCCGGCCGGGCAGGACGTTCGGTTGAAGAGCATCACCGCGCCTGCAGGGATCGAGGAGCCCGTGCCTGGAGGATCGCTGCAGATCCAGCCCGTGCCGTCGAAGCGCAGGATCTGATCTGTCGTGCAGCCGTCTGCGGCCAGGTCCGCCCGGCGGATGGTCCCGTCTTCGATCTCATTGCCGTCGACGCTGCTTCCCAGCGTAGAGGTGATCACGTTGCCGATCGAGAGCTGGATGCCTTCGCCGGCCTGGTAGCTCGCGTGCTCGGCGTAGCCGGAAAAAGGGATCGTGCCGAGAAAGACCCGCGCCATCTCCTCGCCCCCGGCCACCTGGATGCCGAGCCAGATCAACTCGTGCGCCTTGAACAGGCTCAGGTCGAGCTGGCTCTGCATGCCGAGATAGACCGAGAAGAGCCCGCCCTCGACGAGCACCGTCTGCGTCTCGCTCCAAAGGGCCTGGCCGCCCGTGTCTGTGTCGTAGAGCGCGAAACGGATCTCGATGCTGCCATCGATCGGCTCGCCCTCGGTGTCGGTCAGCACGCCCTGCACGGGCAGGTATGGCGGCGCGGCCGCAAGGCTTTCGAGCGCCCCGAGCACGACCCATGCGCACAGGCATGCGGCGAGCGCACGCGAGTAAAAACCCCGGCTTCTGTCATCGCTCATCTTCGCCTCCTGCAGGCCGCGCCCAGGACTTCCGATTTCCAGATCGATAATGACAGGATGCGCTCCGTGGCGCGGGCCTGTCAAACCGCAAGCCGCGCTCGCCTGCAGACCATCAGGACACGCCCAGCAGCGCGCGCAGGTCCGGGCCCTCGATCACGCAGTCGGCGACCGCGCGCACGTCGGGGTGCTTGACGTTCACGCCCACGGCGAAGCCGGCCCGGCGCATGGCCTCGAGGTCGTTCGTGTTGTCGCCCACGAAGGCGCACTGCTGCAATCCGAGGTCCTCCCGGCGGGCGAGCTCGGCCAGCCCGGCGGCCTTGTGCGCCAGGTCGTAGGGGGTCGGCTCTCCGCCGGCGATGCGGCCTGCAGAGTCGAAGCGGAGACGATTGATCAGCACGTGGCTGAAAGGCGCGCCGGGCAGGAGATGCTCGAGCAGCAGATCCAGGCTGCCGGAGATGACGGTCAGGACGTAGCCGCGCGCGGCGAGCGCGTCCAGCGTCTCCGCTGCGCCGGGGGTGAGCGCCAGCGAGTCGAAGCAGTCGAGCATTCGAGCCCGATCCGCGCCCTGCTCGGCGAGCAGCTCCAGGTCGTTCGCGAACCAGTCGGCGTAGGAGATCCGCCCCGCGAAGTAGTCCTCCCGGGCCTGTGCGCGCCGTCTCGGATCCGAGCCGAAGTACTCATGGAGGGTCTGCCAGACGAAGATCGTCCCGCCCACCAGCGTGCCGTCCAGGTCGAAGGCGATCAGGCGGATGTCGGCTGGCGCGCGGGCTGTCATGGGAGCACTCAGTGCCACCTGTAGATCTTGGCCTGCCGGAGCTGCTCGTGGTCGAGGATGTAGCCCAGCTTTTCCACGACCGCGAAGTGCACCGCGGCGAAGGAGTACTCGGGGCAGAAGACGTTCGAGCCCGCGGGCAGCTCGTCGCGGATCAGGGCGCCGGCCAGCCGGCAGAGCTGGCGGCCGACGCGGGTCGAGTCGACACCCACGCCCACGAAGGCGCCGGCCCGCACGTGCGCCTCGTCGCTGACCGCGACCGGAATCTTGCGCTCCTCGGCGGCCACCTGGATGCGGTGAAAGGCCGCGGCGTCGATCTGCGAGCGATCCGGAAAGACGACCCAGGCGTGGGTGGCGCTCGCGGCCTCGATCGCCCCGTCCACCCCCTGCTCGCCCAGCTCGCACAGCACGGCCTGGCGGCCGTCGGCCGCGATGGCCGCGGCCGCCTCAGCCGCACAGGGCTGCATGGCGGGCGCGAAGATCACGGCCAGCCGCTCGCGCGAGCGCGGCAGCACGGTGAGCACGCGGCGCATCATGGCCTCGACCGGCACCCACTGGCTGACCCCGGCCGCATCGCCGCGGTCCAGACCCAGCTCCATCGGGTTGGGCACCAGGGCGAAGAGCAGCCGCGTGCCCGGCGCCTCGGCCTGGGCGCGCTGGACCGCGCTGGTGCCCACGGCCAGAATGGCCGCGGGCGCTTGCCGGGCCACGGCCTCGCGCAGTCCGCCCGGGGCGAGATCCTCGAGCAGCAGCGTGCGCTGCTGGGCGCAGGCCTCCGCGAAGCCGGCCAGCACCAGGCCGTAGGGATCGGCGATGCGGCTCGTCAGCACGAGCAGGCGGGTCCGGGCGTCAGGCGGCTCGCGGACGGCCGAGACGTGCCAGGGCCGGCAGCGCTCGGTGCGAAACGGCACCGGCGCGCTCGGGCCCGGCTCGGCGCTGCCGTCGGGCTCGGGCTGGGTCTGGCTCTCGCCTCCATCGGGCGCCGCGTCGACAGCCGGGGCCGCGCTCTGCTGCAGGGAGTGCATCCACAGGCCGAGCAGCACCAGCGCGAGCACGGCCGCCCCGACCAGGCCCCAGGCCAGCCGCCCGTGAGCGCGATCTCGCTCGCGCCGCTCGCGCCGCAGCTCGTCCAGCGGGCCCCGGCCGGGCGGCGCCTGGCTGTCCGCGCTCATCCGCACTCCTCTCGGCCCGTATCATGCGCGCCCGCCTGCGCAGGATCAAGACAATCAGAACCGCAGACAGACGGAAAGCCCCGTGCCCACACCCTCGTCCATGCCCGCGGGCGGCGGGAGCACCATCGGGCTTATGCCGATCGCGAGCGCGCGCTGCTCTTCGTTGAAGGCCTCGGCCGAGAACCAGCTGTCGGTGATCTCCCAGATGGTAAGCCCTGTCCAGCCGATGACGCCCGCGATCAGCAGACCAGCGCCGAGGCCGTTGTCTGACTCGCCGCTCAAACCACTCGCGAGCGCAGACGCGCCACCGAGCACGCCCATCAAGAGGAACCCCGCCCGACCGCCGGTGAAGGCCAGTGCCCGGAGCCAGTTGCCGGTGTACATGTGCCCGGCCGAGGGCCCGAGCAGGCCGCCGGCGATCAGCATGCCGGTGCCGATGCCCTTGTAGTCGCCCCCCTCTATCTGGACCACCATCCCCGCCCCCAAAAGCACGCCCGTGCAGCCCAGCGATAAGCCCAGGGCCAGGCCCGGATAGCGGTACGCGACATCGGTCTCGAGCACCTGGGATTCCGGTGCGACGTCGATCGCTTGCGCTTCTTCGGCCGCAGCCGGCATCGCGCGCAGGAGACAGATCAAGCTGAGGGTCACCACGCTTTGGCTTGCATACATGTCAAACCTCCTGCTGGCGAAGGGCAGCAAGACCCGTGCCACGGCATGCGAGCCCAGAAAAACGCGTGAATCCAGCCCTTTGCTCAGCGGACGCCCCGCGGATCGTCGCGATCGCATCACAGTGTGAAAGGCGGACGATCAGGGCGCTGCGCGTCGCCTGGCGAGCGATACCAGATCGTCGCCGAGCACGACAACGACGTCGCTGCCCTCGTTCCAGGTCAGCTCGCCGACCTGAACCCTGGAATCGCTTGCAGGGGCATTGGTCTGCAAGACCCTCCCGACGACGGCCTCGTCGATGCGCGCCAGCGCCGCATCGAACCAGAAATCCATCGGAACGAACCCCACCAGATCCCCGCCTCGCAGCTTCGGGATCCGCACGAACACGCGGGTGGTCGGGTGTGGTTTCTTGCTCCGGCGCCTGCGGACCTTCGCGAAGCCCGCCTTCGAGAGGGTTCGCGTCACTTTCTCGCAGACCGGCGCACTGCGCTTTCGTTCTTTGGAGCCGATCCCGTCGATGATGCTCAGCGAGAGGGCGCTCCGCTTGGCGATCGGGAGCAAGTACGGAAAAGGTCCGCGGTCATCGCAGCCCCACTCGAGCGTCTTGCGGGCGACGGCGATTTGAAATCCAAGCCCATCCGACGCGTAGATCGCCTCGACGTGCAAGGTCGAAGGAAAGGCCGGATCCTTCAAGTACCTCACCGTCGGCCACCGGCTGCGCGCCACCTTCAAGCTGTGCGCCTCGCGTCCCTCCGGCAAGCGCCACCGGCTCTCGATCTCCTCGGTGGTCAGCAGCTTTCGATGTGCCTTCGGGCGCGACCAGTAATACAGCGCCTCGAAGGCGGTCAGGTAGCCCACCGCGGGAGCCTCGACCGCCAGGAGCGCGGGCTCGTCGCCGCCGCAGAGCAGCGCCACCCAGTCTTTCTGGTGGATTCGGCGTACGCAGTCCGTCTCCTCGGCGCACGAGGGGACTTCGAGCGAGAGCAGATAGCCGGCCTCCAGCGCACCGAGCACGCGCAGCTTCGCCTTGGGGATGTCGCAGCAGGCCCCTTCACAGGCGAGCCCCGCAGGCGAGCCTGCCAGCCAGACCGAGACCAGCACCGAGACGGCGCAGCAGACCCGCATGGCTCACCTCGCTGACCAGAAGCTCCGAAGCACTGGATACCGTCGCGAAGCATAGCACTGAGATCGATACCTGTCAGCTCCGTATAGCCCGATGCGCTCACGGCAGCAGCCCTAGCGAATCGCCTCTCGGGCCGATGGCGTAGAGGCTCCAGAGCCCGCGCCGCTCGACCAGCGAGTAGCATCCCGGCCAGCGCCGCTCCAGCCTGGTCTCTCCGGCCTGCAGCAGGTAGCGGTACTCCCGGCGGGCGCAGAGCTCGGCGAGCTGCCCGCTACGGACGTACTGGAAGCTCCGCTCGCGTGCGTCCCGGAGCAGCCTGCCGGGATCCTGGGCAAAGGAGTACGAGCTCAGACCCTGGTTCTGCACGGTGTGGTACTGCCCGAGATGCCTCCACAGGTAGGACTCGAACCCTGTCGGGCCCCTCTGCTCCGGGTAGTATGCGAGCTTCGTCTGCTCGCCTGCCGCGCCGAGCGCCTCGAAAAGACCGCTCGTGTACGCATTCCACTGACCCAGGTTGTGGATCAGCAGGGCGTGCAGGCCGAGCGCGCAGGCGGCCGCGACCGCCAGGCCCGCCTTCAGGCCTCGGACGGCTGGGGATCTGCGCGGCAGCAGCGAGCAGGCGACGAGTATCCAGATCAGCGAGGGGATGCGGTGGTAGAGGGCCCAGAAGTGCCACAGGTTCCTCGGGGCCGCGAGCCAGACCAGCGCCATCACGAGCGGGAAGAGGCCGACGAAGAGGCCCGCGCGGCTCCGCCCGCCAGCCGCGCGCCCGCTCCACCATACGACCAGCGCGGCTGCGAAGATCAGCCCCCAGAGACCGCGGAGCAGTGAGCCGCCGTCCATGAAGAGCACGCTCGTCCAGCCGATCGAGTAGAGCTTGGCGAGCGGCTCGAACACCAGGCCCGAAGCACCCCGGCCGCATAGCTGCTCCCAGGCCAGCACCAGCCAGACGACGGCGATCGACGCGCACAGCCCTGCGGGCGGGCCGAGGAGGCAGAGCAGCCTGCGAAGCCCGATGCGCGATCCCCGCGCGAGCCGGTGGGCGGCGAGCAGGACCAGCACGCCGAGGAGCAGAAAGGCGAAGGCGAGCGCGTGGGCGAGCAGGGTGGCCAGGAACAAGCCGGCCGCGACGAGGCCCTGGGTGCGGATCCGCGTGTCATCGAGGTGCCGCTGGAGGTAGGCGAGCGAGGCCAGCACCAGGGCCAGCCCCAGCAGGTAGTCGAGAAAGCCCTCGGTGAAGAGCCAGCTGTAGCAGAGCGGGAAGACGAAGACCAGCAGCCACAGGCTCCGCCTGAACGAGACCAGGTAGAAGGCAGAGGCGGCCAGCAGGGCGAGCAGCACCAGACCGGCTGCGATCTTGCCCGCGAGCAGCGTGCCGAAGACCAGGCTCAGCGCATAGGTCAGAAGCGGCAGGGCGGTGTTGGGCGCCGGGAAGACGCCCAGCTCGAAGTGCGCAGCCAGCAGGTGCCCGTCCGTGCCGATGTGATGCAGCGCCTCGATCAGCGCGAGATGCGCCGGCAGGTCCGCGCACGGCGCCAGATCGGCCACGGCCAGCGGCAGCAGGAGGATGGCGGCGAGGACGCCGCCGACAAAGAGGCGTGATGCCGCCGAGATGTCCGATGGGCTCATGGAACCCAACTCTCGCCGTCCACCCGATGCACCGCATCGCCCCGCATCGCG
>JAFGRB010000091.1 GCA_016935365.1 Deltaproteobacteria bacterium | reverse complement strand
TCCTGGCACGGGTTGAGCGGGTCGGGCTCGCCTTCCGTGTAGCACACGCCGTCGATCGCGCATTGGCCGGGCAGCACCGCGTTGCACTGGTGAGTGTCCTCGTCGCAGGTCTGGGTGCAGTCGAGCCCGTCGTCCGCACACGGCGGCGTGCCCGGTACGCAGACGCCTCCGCTGCAGGTCTCGACGCCCGTGCAGTACTGATCGTCGCTGCAGTCCGCGTTGCCGAGGCACTCCACGCACTGCCCATCCTCGTCGCAGTACCCCTGGCTGCAGCCCCCGCAGTCCACCTCGGTCGGATACGGCGCCGCGCATCCGCTGGACCACACCCCGCATTCCTTGCCCAGGTCCTCACAGCTCATGGGCACGCAGGTGCCCGTACACTCGCACGTATCCGGGTTGCATATCTGTCCGGTCAGCGCGCAGTCATCGGCGCAGGTCCCTCCGCAGCCGTCTTCTCCGCAGCACCTGCCCACGCAGCCCGGCGCGCAGCACGATCCGTCGTGGCACACCTCTCCGAGCCCGCAGCAGCTCTCCCCACACGCCTCGTGCGTGCACTCGCATACGCCCTCCCGGCAGGTCTGCATCTCGCCGCAGTCCCCGCAGTCGACCTCCCCTCCGCAGCCATCCGGCCAGACGTCGCAGTCCTTGCCCATATCCGCGCAGGTCTGGGGCACGCACACGTCCTCGCAAACGCAGGTGCTCGGGTTGCAGATCTGACCCGTCCCGCAGCTGCCGGGGCACACCCCGCCGCAACCGTCATCGCCGCAGCACTTGCCCTCGCACTGGGGCGTACAGCAGGCGCCGTCTACACACACCTGCCCTAGCGCGCAGCACGCCTCGCCGCAGGCGAGGTGGAGGCAGACGCACTGGCCGTCGGAGCAGATCGCCTCCTCTCCGCACGTCCCGCAGGGCTCGCCGCAGACCGGATCCGGCCCGCACTCGCGGCCAGTGCAGTCCGGCTCGCAGGTCACATCGATGCTGCTGCTGCAGGCCGCGATCCGTAGCGCGGCCAAAACAACACACAAGATGAACAGGCCAGGTCGCATCTCCCACCTCCTTCGAGAGACGATCGGGGCGCAACCACGCTTCTTTAGTTCCCAGCGTATGCCAGACCCGAGGTATAGCCAAGCGAGGTCCGGCCGGCGAGCACAAATCAGTTGACTTCTCGGGCCACCCTTGATACTGTGCGGTGATCTAAAAGGTTTTTTACTCTAACCCCGCTGGGACCGTGAAGCAACCGACCAAATTCGGCAAGTACTACCTCCTCGAACGGATCAACATCGGCGGCATGGCCGAGGTCTTCAAGGCCAAGAGCTTCGGCGTCGAGGGCTTCGAGAAGATGCTTGCCATCAAGCGCATCCTGCCCAACATCGCCGAGGACGAAGACTTCATCACGATGTTCATCGACGAGGCCAAGATCTCGGTCCAGCTCAACCACGCCAACATCGCCCAGATCTACGATCTCGGCAAGATCGAGGACTCCTACTTCATCGCCCTGGAGTACGTCAGCGGCAAGGACCTGCGCACCATCTGGGACAGGCACAAGAAGCGCTCGCTGCTGCTGCCGATCCCCATGTCGGTCTACGTCATGTCGCGCACCTGCGAGGGGCTCGACTACGCCCACCGCAAGAAGGACGCCGGCGGCAAGGACCTCCACATCGTCCACCGGGACGTCAGCCCGCAGAACGTGCTGATTTCCTACGAGGGCGAGGTCAAGATCATCGACTTCGGCATCGCCAAGGCGGCCAACAAGGCATCCAAGACCCAGGCCGGCATCCTCAAGGGCAAGTTCGGCTACATGAGCCCGGAGCAGGTGCGCGGCCTGCCGCTCGACCGGCGCTCGGACATCTTCGCGGTGGGTATCATCCTCTACGAGCTGCTGACCGGCGAGCGGCTCTTCGTGGGCGAGAGCGACTTCTCCACGCTCGAGAAGGTGCGCAACGTCGAGATCCTGCCGCCCACCACGTACAACCGCAAGATCCCAGATACGCTAGAAAAAATCGTCCTCAAGGCGCTCAGCAAGGATCCGGATGACCGCTACCAGTCCTCCTATGACATGCAGGAGGACCTGCAGCGCTTCCTGATCATGAGCGGCACGAACTTCGCCCGCAAGGACCTGGCCAACTACATGAAGCGGGCTTTCCGGGCCGACATCCAGCGCGAGCTCAAGCGCCAGGCGGACTACCAGACCTTCAAGCCCGGCGAGGAGGCGCTCGAGACGGCCTCGACCGATCCGGGCATGCCGGCCGTGCAGATGCCGGCCCAGCCGCAGCCTCCGCCACCGCCGACGATCGAACACGAGCCGCCGCCACCTCTCCAGGACCTGCCCGAGCCGCCAGTGCCGAGCGCCAAGCCGAGCCTGGACCATCTCTTCGACATCGGCGAGGAGGAAGAGGACGAAGATGTCGAGACGGTGGTCTTCGACGCCCGATCGGGTGTGCTCGACGGGGTGCAGACCTCTCCCGGCGACGTGAGCAAGCCGATGACGCCCAAGCCGGTTTCCAAGCGCTCGGCGGTCGGCTCCGGGCCCAAGCGCTCGGCGGTCGGCTCCGGGCCCAAGCGCTCGGCGATCGGCTCCGGGCCCAAGCGCTCAACGATCGGCTCCGGCCCCAAGCGCTCGGCGGTCGACTCCGGCCCCAAGCGCTCGGAGGTCGGCTCGGAGCCCAGGCGCTCGGAGACCGGCTCGCGCCGCAGTGAGGCCAAGCCCGGCCCGAGGCGCGGCGAGGGCAGGCCCGGGTCCAGGCGCGAGGGCAGACCCGGTCCGCGACGCGGAGAGGGCAGGCCGGTCGGTACAAGACCCCCGAGGCTCCCCAAGGATCGCAAGGCCGCCATGGCAGCCTTGCCGGACTTCGACGAGGACGACGAGGATCCCACCACCCAGGTGAGCGAGATGTCCACCTTGGAGGAGCAGGTACCCGTGCCCGCCGCCGGGCCGTCCACCGACGAGACGCCTTTCGACTTCGGGACGAGCGAGTCCACCGCCTCTCACGAGTTCGACGAGCAGCCGGGCAAGCGTTCCCGCCTGAACATGATCATCGCCGGCCTTTCCATGCTGGCGGCCATCATCTTCGGCCTGGCCGTCTTCGCCTACCTGCAAAAAGCCGGTCTGCTGGGCGGGGGCGTCACCTTGACGGTGCGCGCCACGCCGCCTGACGCCAAGGTCTTTCTGGACGGTCAGGTCGTGGGCCAGTTCAGCCCCAACGTCATCCAGGACGTGGCAGCCGGCACCCACGTGGTCGAGGCGCGGAGAAGCAACTACCAGGACCACAAGGAGCAGATCGAGATCGCGTCTGGAGAGGATCGCGTCCTGGACATCGCCATGAAGTTCGTCCCCGCCTCGATCGAGCTGGTCGTGGAGCCGGCCGATGTCGTGGTCAAGATGGACGGCAAGTTGATCGGCAACACGAGCCCTATCCGCCGAGACGACATCTTCAGCGGCGTCGAGCACATCTTCACCTTCGAGCGGACCGGCTACCAACCCGAGACCCGCAAGTGGACCTTCGAGCCGAAGCAGAAACGAAGCGAGCGCATCGTGCTGAAGGAGATCCTCTTCGACATCAAGGTCAACTCCGATCCAGAAGGGGCCTCGGTCTACCTGGACGATGCACGCCAGCGCAGCCGGACCCCGATGACGATCGAGGGGCTCAAGGCGGCCAAGACCTACCAGCTCGAGATCCGGCACCGCAGCTACCCCGAGTGGCGCAGCACCATCCGCTACGACGGCCAGCCCACCAAGGAGGTCATGGCGCGGCTGCGAAAGACACCCGCGGTCGAAACCGACCCGGGCAAGAGCGGATCCGGCTCGGCGCCCAAGGTCCCGCCCAAGCGCCGCCCGAAGCCCAAGCCCAAGGGCAAGGGCCTGCTCAAGCTCAACTCCAAGCCCTGGGGCCGCGTCTGGATCGATGGCAAGGACATCGGCCGGCCGACACCGCTCATCAACTACGAGCTGCCCGCCGGCAAGCACCGGGTGACGATCCACTTCCAGAACGGCACGTCCAAGACGGTCGTCGTGGACATCAAGCCCGACGAGACCACCAAGTCCATCGTGGAGGCAGACTAGGCCTGAAACAAGCGCGTTGCGCTTGCTTCAGGCCTAATTATATCCCAGGGGGCTTTCGCAAAGCCCCCTCGCTGCTGGAAGTCAATTCCAGCAGCTTCACCCCAAAACGACCGCCCTTCGGGCGGCCAGCCC
>JAFGRB010000090.1 GCA_016935365.1 Deltaproteobacteria bacterium | reverse complement strand
GGGCAGCGCTTCATCCGGCTGCAGCTCGATCACTTCTCGACCTATGACGTCAACTGGGGCTTCTCGCTGCCCCAGGACGCGGACGGGCCTTCGCGCGCGCCGTCGCAGGGCAACGGGCATCACGACTGCGAGGAGGGCGGCTCGGTCATCGACGTGCAGGACCAGGGACTGGGAGAGGACGTGGCCCTCATCGGCCTGCCCTTCGGGCTGCACTATCGATCCGAGCGGATGACGGGCTACGGGCCCGCCTACGGCCTGCGGATCCCGCTCCGGGGCCCGGAGGCGCCCGCGAGCCTGAAGGCGATCCAGGTCGAGCTGGACGTGGCCGGCCGGCACTTCCACTACGACTTCGATCCGGACCCCACGCCGGGCCAGGCTTACGACCTCCAAGACTTCGCCTGGGACGGCCGGGACGCCTACGGGCGGCTGCTGCAGGGGGCGCAGCCGGTGAAGGTGCGGATCGGCTACATCTTCGACGGGGTCTACCAGGCCAACGAGCGCTTCGGATACTCGGGCAACGGGGCTGACATCACGGCGAGCCAGACGCGGCAGGAGATCGGGCTGTGGCTGGAGTGGAAGGGCTCGATAGGCGCGCTGGACGCGACGGGCCTGGGGCTCGGGGGCTGGACTCTGGGCGTGCAGCACGCCTACGACCCGGCCGGAAGGGTGCTGTACCTGGGGAGCGGCGAGAAGCGGAGCGCCCGGGAGCTGGAGCCGAGGATTCGCAGCGTGGCGGGCGGCGGGCAGGTCGGGCCTTTGAACTGGGGCCCGGAGGGTCACCCGGCGCTGGAGGCAAACTTCCCCTGTAGCGATGTTGCCGTGGCGCCGGACGGAAGCCTGGTGCTGGGAAGCGGCGATCGGATCGTGCGGGTGGATCCTGCCGGGATAGCGCAGGTGGTGGCCGGGGGAGGGACGGATGGCGAGGGCGAGGGGATCGCGGCCCGGGATGCCTACATCTGGAACGCGCTGAAGGTGGACATCGACGCGCTGGGCGCGATCTACTTTGCGGACACCTGGGACCACCGGGTGCGCAAGGTCAGTCCCGACGGGAAGATCTACACGCTGGGTGGCCGGAGAGGCGAGTTCGGCTACGAGGGTGACGGCGGTCCCGTGAGCGGAGCCTTGTTCTTCGAGCCGCGGGCTGTGCTGGTAGCAGAGGACGGCAGCGTGTACATCGTGGACCGTGGCAACTGCGTGCTGAGGCGGGTGGGCACGGACGGGCTGATCCACACGCTGGCGGGCCAGCCCGGCGCTTGGAGCTACGAGGGGCAAGGAGACGGTGGTCCGGCGATAGAGGCCCTGCTGGACCAGCGGGTCAACGACCTGGCGGAAGGGCTGGACGGGAGCATCTACCTGCTGGAGAACGCCGCCGGGCGGGTGCGGCGGATCGACAGGAGCGGGACCATCGACACGGTGGCGGGTGGAGGAGCGGAGCGAGCCGACGGCGTGCCTGCGACTGAGGCGTTGATCGAGTACCCGGAGTCGCTCACGGTGGGGCCGGACGGGAGCCTGTACATCGAGACGCGGTTCTGCATCCGCAAGGTAGGGCCGGACGGGCGGATCCGCACCCTGGCCGGCACGGGCGAGCCCACGCCCGCGGGCGGGGACAACGGAGACGGGGGTCCTGCGAGCAAGGCGAGCTTCCGGCAGGTGCTGGGCATGGCGCTCGACCCGGAGGGACGCCTGTACCTGGCCGACTCGGAGGCTGACCGGCTGCGGGTGCTGGAGCCGCCGCTGCCCGGGCGGGTGGAGCTCGGCGAGGAGCTCGTGGTCCCGTCTGCGGGCGGGTCCGAGGTATACGTCTTCGACGCGGAAGGCAAGCACCTGCAGACCCTGCACGGGCTCACGGGCGGGGTGCTGTGGACGCTCGAGTACGGCGCCGGGGGATTGCTCGAGGCGGTTGCGGACGGGGACGGCAAGAGGACCGAGATCACGAGGAGCGCGGGCGCGATCCAGATCGCGCCGCCGTTTGCGGGCACGACCGAGCTCACACTCGGCCCGGACGGCCTGGTGGAGCAGATCCGCGATCCCCTGGGCCGCGAGACCCGGCTTTGGTATCGGACCGGCGGCCTGCTCGAGCGCCTGCAGGACGCCACCGGCCGGGAGTGGACGTATCAATACGACAGCCAGGGCCGGCTCGTGCGCGACAGCGATCCAGCCGGGGGCTACAAGGAGCTTCTGCGCGAGGAGGATGCCGAGAGCGACAGCGTCACGGTCGAGCTGCGCACGGCCGAGGGGCGGAGCACGTATTATCGGAAAGAGCAGCAGCCGGACGGGACCTGGCGCATGACCAACACCTTCCCGGGCGGGCTGGTCAACCGGCTCGACGACCAGGGCGGGACCGAGCTGTGGCTGAGCCTGGCGGACATGAGCACCCGGGAGACGAGCTACGGGCCGGACCCACGCTTCGGCATGAGCGCTCCGGTAGCGGAGGAGGTGGTCTTTCGGACCCCGGCCGGGATCGAGCTGGCCATGGCGCACACGCGAGAGGTCGTCACAAGCGGCGCGGGGCTGTTCGACTACGAGTCCATCCAGGACGAATGGACGCAAAACGGCCGGACGAGCACGGTCGAGTACGCGCAAGATGGGCGAGTCTTGCGCACCCAAACGCCCGCGGGCCGCGTCTTCGAGATGCGCCTCGATGAGCAGGGCCGGCTGGTCGAGAGCAGCATCCAGGACAGCGGCATCTGGCCCGTGGAGGCGAGCTACGACGAGCACGGAAGAATCGTCGAGCTCGCCCAGGGCGAGGGCGAGGCACGGCGGGTGGCGACGATGAGATATGACGCAAGCGGCTTCGTCGACAGCCTGACCGATCCGGTCGGGCGCACGGTGCGCTTCGAGCGGGACGCGGCCGGGCAGGTGCTCGTCCAGACGCTGCCCGACGGCCGG
>JAFGRB010000089.1 GCA_016935365.1 Deltaproteobacteria bacterium | reverse complement strand
CTCGAGCCCAAGCCGCTCGCGCCCAAGCCGCTCGAGCCCAAGCCGCTCGCGCCCAAGCCGCTCGAGCCCAAGCCGCTCGAGCCCAAGCCGCTCGAGCCGCCCCCGATGGCCACGCCCGCACCGACCGCTATCCAGGCCGATGCCATGCCCATCGACCTGGAGCCGATCCAGGAGCCCGAGATCCAGCCGATAGAGGAGGCCCCGGCAGAAGACGAGATGCCTTCGGTCGACATCGACGAGGACTTCGGAGAAGAGAAGCCCGAGCTGGCGCCCATGCACGAGTTCATTCCTGCCGCGGATCAAGTGGGTCAGCCCAGGGTCGAATCGAGCGCACCTTCGATCTCCGAGGACAAGCTCGAGGCCCTGGCGCGCGAGACGATCGAGAAGATCGCCTGGGAGGTCGTGCCGAAGCTGGCCGAGTCGATCCTGCGCGAAGAGATCCAGAAGCTCGAGAAAAAGATGATGGGCTGATCGGCCTGTCCGTCTTCGAATCTGGGATGCCGCGGATGCTCAGGGATCCGCACCTGATGGCGCTCGTCGATCTCTCGCTGGCCGAGGATCTGGGCCCGGGCGATCTGACCTGCGAGTCCATCTTTCCGGACAGGCGCGAGGTCGCGGCCCGCTTCGTGGCCCGCGAGCCGCTCGTCGTCTGTGGGCTGGACATGGCGGCGGCCGTCTTCGGCCGGCTCGATCCCGCCTGTCGATTCAGCCGCAAGCGGCGAGAGGGGGACCGCGTCCGGGCCGGGAGCGTGCTGGCCGCTGTCCGCGGTCCCGTACAGGCAGTGCTGGGCGGTGAGCGCACGGCCTTGAACTTCGTCCGCCACCTGAGCGGGATCGCGACCCTGACACGGCGCTACGCCGAGGCGCTGAAGGGAAGCGCCTGCGTGCTGCTGGATACCCGCAAGACGCTGCCGGGTTATCGAAGGATCGAGAAAGCCGCGGTGCGCGCAGGCGGGGGCCACAACCACCGCATGGGCCTGTTCGACGGGGTCATGATCAAGGACAACCACATCCTGGCCGCCGGCTCGATCTCGAGAGCCGTCCGCATGGCCCGCGCCCGCATTCCCCCGACCGTCAAGATCGAGGTCGAGTGCAGCCAGATCCGTCAGGTGCGCGCGGCGCTCTCCGCGGGTGCGGACATCATCATGCTCGACAACATGCCCCCCGCGCGCATGCGCAAGGCTGTCGAGATCGTCTCGGGCCGCGCCCTGGTCGAGGCATCGGGCAGGCTCGATCTGGACACCGTCCGCGCAGCGGCGGATTGCGGTGTCGACTTCGTGTCCGTGGGCGCCATCACCCACGGCGCTCGGGCCGTGGACGTGGCCATGGATCTGGTGCGCTCTTGAGCATCGAGGACCTGTGCCCGCCCGAGCGTCCGGACCTGCGCATCCTGGAGAGCGTGGACTCGACCAACGCGGAGGCCCTGCGCTGGGCGAGCGCGGGCGCGCCCGATGGCGCCTGCGTGCTCGCGGACCAGCAGGTCGCAGGCCGGGGCCGGGCGGGGCGCTGCTGGCACTCCCCGCCGGGCCGGAACGTCTATCTGTCGATGGTCATGCGCCCGGATGTTGGGGCGACCCTCTCCCTGGTGCCGCTGTTCGGGGCCGTGGCGACGCGCGAGGCGGTGTCGCGATCGCTGCCCAGCGGCCCTGTGCCGAAGATCAAATGGCCCAACGACGTGCTGATCGCGGATCGCAAGGTGGCCGGCGTGCTGGCCGAGGTGGCCCAGACCCGCTGTGTCGTGCTGGGGATCGGCATCAACGTGAACATGGAGCCCTGCGAGTTTCCGGAGGGACTGAGAAGGCCCGCGGCCTCGCTCTGCATGTTCTCGAGAGTCCTACTGGAACGTCGCGAAGTCCTCGCCCGCTTGCTCGACAGTCTGGATGCGTGGCGTCCCCGTCTCGCTCGACAGCCCGAGCAGCTCGTCGAGGCGCTCGAGCGCGACTGCATCTCCCTGGGCCGCCGCGTCCGTGTCTCTCCCGTTCGAGGCCAGCCCTGGATCGGCAGGGCGATACGCATCGCTGCCGACGGCGTGCTGGAAGTCGAAGACGCACGGGGAAGGCCCGTCCGGATCGAGGCCGGCGACGTCGACCCGCTCGACGAGTGATCACCGGGCTCGATCGTCTTCCCCGACCGCCTCGACCTCCAGGCTCTCGCCGTCCGTGCGGATGCATACCGCGCCCGCGATATCGGTCCGCAAGACCCGCGCCCCCGAGGACGCCAGACGCGCGAGCGCCTCGGGGCTGGGCAGCCGGAAACGGTTGTCCGGCCCGACGGAGACCACGGCCAGCGATGGATGGACGCGCTCCAGAAATGCCCGGCTGCTCGCATTCCGGCTGCCGTGGTGGCCCACCTTGAGCACATCCGCCGCAAGCTCCGCACTGCTGCGGAGCAGCTGCAGCTCACCCTCCGCCTCAAGGTCGCCGGTCAGCAGAAATCGCTGCTGGCCGAACACCAGCCTCAAGACCATGGAGCGCTCGTTCTCCTCCAGCGCTTCTGCGCCCTCGGCCGGCGGCCAGAACGCATCGATGCGCAGCTGTCCATCCACCAGCAAGCGATCGCCGGCTGCGACGTGCCGCAAGCGCGTACCGGCCTCCTGCGCAGCCCGGAGCAGATCCCGACCCCGCTCGTCGTCGCCAAGCGGCGAGGCCGTCCAGAGCTCGGCCGGCCTGAACAGCCGCACCACCGACGCGAGGCCGCCGATGTGATCCGGATGCCTGTGGGTCACCGCGACCCAGTCGAGCTGGCTGATGCCCTGCGCCCAGAGCGCCGGAGCCACGACGTGGCGCCCGACGTCGAAATCACCCGAGTAGCTCCCTCCCCCGTCGACGAGCCCGCAGTGCCCGTGAGGCATGCGCACCAGGATCGCATCGCCCTGGCCCACGTCCAGAGCGCAGACCGTCAGGTTCTCCGAGAGCCGCGAGGAGACCACGCCCGCGACCCAGCTCGCCACGAGCAAGGCCGCGCCCACGAAGGCCGCCCTGGCGGCCCAGCGGCGACGGGCTACGAGCACGGCGCTGGCAAGCGTGAGGTAGAAGAGCAGGACCTGCCAACCCGCCGGAGCCGAGACCGCGGAGGCCAGGGGAATCGCTGCCGCCCACTCCGCAAGGCCGACCAACCACTCGCTCGCCCCCAGACCGGCCCAGACCAGCCAGCCGGCCAGCGTCTCGCACACGGGCAGCACCAGCGCCGAGGCGAGGCCCAGAGGCACGATCACCCAGGTCGTCAGCGGAACCGCGACCAGGTTGGACAGCAGCCCCAGCGCAGAGAAGCGCTGGAAATGCCAGGCCAGCAGCGGCCCCGTGCCCAGACTCGCGGCGAGCGTGACGACCAACAGTTGCCCGGCCCGGACCGCGAGCCTGCGGCCGAGGGACCGAGAGCGCCCGTCCGGCCGCCAGGGCAGATGCAGGCGCTGCGCCAGGATCGGTGCGAGCAGGAGCACCGAGGCCACGGCGGCGAAGCTGAGCTGGAACGAGGCGGCGAAGAGGGACTCGGGCCACAGCACCAGGATGAGCAGCCCAGCGGCCGCCAAGGTGTTGAGCGGATCGACCCGCCTGCGCAGCAGCACCGCCAGGAGGAAGCACATCACCATCGCGCACGCCCGGACGCTCGGCAGCCGCGCTCCGGCGAGCAGGGTGTAGAACAGGACGACGGGCACGGCGACGCAGGCCGCGATCGTGCGTACGTCCCAGCGCAGGGCCAGGCGTTCGATACGCACACCGACGAAGACCAGAGCCGCGAACACGGCCATGGCCACGAAGCCGAGGTGCAGGCCCGAGATGGCCAGCAAGTGCGCAAGCCCGACCCGCTGGAAGGCGCTGCGAAGCTCGGCCGGGATCGAGCCGCCATCTCCGGTCGTCAAGGCGATGAACACCGAGCGCGCTTCGACAGACGCCTCCTGCGCCTCGATCAGGGCCTGCAGGTCCAGCCGGAGCCCCTCGGCGAGGCGCCCGAGCGAGGGGATGACGCCGCGGTCCTCGACGGCCAGCGAGCGACAGTCCTCCACGCTGGCCGTGTAATCGATGCCAGCCCTCCGCAGTCGATCCACAGCGCATTCCACCCCGAAGTTGCGCCGTGCGTATAGATCCCGCACGCGCCCGAAGACGCGGACCCGATCGCCTGGAAGTATCTCCGGGCAGGCCTCCGGGCTCCTCACGCTCAGGCGCAGCCCGGTCCCGTCTCGAAGCGCTGTCCAGCCTCCGCCCAGGGGCCGGTACGCGTCCAGGTCGATCTCGACCCGCCGGTGCGCGCCGGCTCGCTGCCAGCCTGCCCGGGCCGCGCCGACCGCCAGGACAGGCCCGCTGGGCGCCGCGGGCACCGGGAGCCGCTCGGCCGGCCGGAGCAGGCCCGCCCCGAAGACGACCGCCAGCCACGCGAGGAAGCGAAGCGCCCGCCCCTTGCCGAGCAGGGACGTCGCGGCTGCGATTCCGAGCGCCGAGAGGCTGAATGCCACCAGCAGCCAAGCGGGCAGCTGGATGCGTCCGGCGCAGAGAATCCCCAGGCCGTACGCCACCGCCAGGGCGATGAGCGGGCGGCGCATGGGCAGGCGCGGCTCGGCCGAGCCGGATGGCGTCTTCTCGCTCACGTCCGAACCGAGGCCACGAAGCGCTCGAAGTCACGCGCGTGATTCAGGTTCCTGAGAACGCCGGGATCGTCCGTGTCCACGCGGCGCTCGTCGCCCTGGCGGCGCAGCGCCTCCACCACGGCCCGGGCGCCGGAGTCCGCCTCCACCGAGCACAGGCGGCTCCAGATCTCGCTGGCGAAGGCGGCCGGGTGCCCGGGCTGGCCCCGATACCAGGCCACGGCCGAGCGCGCGCCCGGAAGCGCAGCCCGGACCCGGCGGACGGTCTCCGGCTCGATCGCGCCCTGATCCACGAGCAGCACCAGCAGGCCCTCGACGTCCGGCCACTGCCCGCAGGCGCCGATCGCGCAGCGCAGCGAGGAGATCTGGCCCCGCGCCGGATCGGGATTCATCACGAGCCTCACGCCGCTGAGCTCGCAGGCCTCCAGGATGGGATCGAGGGGCTCGGCCACCACGGCCATCACGGGCCGGCAGCCACCCGCCTGCAGCGCCGAGCACATGCGATCGAGCAGGGCTTGCCCGGCGATCCGCAGAAGCGGCTTGGGCTGGCCCATGCGCCTGGAGGCGCCGGCCGCCAGCACGACCCCGGCGACCGTCATCGCCTCTGCCTGCGCGCCCTTCGGCGAGCGAGCATGCGCATGTGCTCGTGGATCTCGTACAGCCCGCGCGAGAGCATGCCCGCACACAGCACGCCCGGCCCCGGGCCCAGCTGGCCCGATAGCGCGCGCGCGGCGCGCTCGACAGCCGCCGGAGCGAGCTTCTGGCCCTCGAGCGCGGCTGCGCTCTCGGGAAGCTCGCGCGCAGCAGCGCCGCAGCCGCCCAGCGCGATCCGGACCCGGTCCAGGCGCCCATCGCCCCGGCGCCGCGCCGCGAAGGCCACCGAAGGCCTGGCCTGCCTGCTCACCCGGGCCGGACCGGCCCGGTGGAAGAACGCGACCGTATGCCCGGCTCGCGATGGGATGCGGACGGACTCGATCAGCTCGTCCGGCGCGAGCAGCTCCGCCTGCTCGTCCAGGGCCTCGGCGAGAGATGCCGCCGGGATTGTGCGCTGGCGATCGCGGGAGCGCACCTGGATCTCGGCATCCAGGCAGATCAGCGCCGGCAGGGCGTCGTGGGCCGGCATGTCCGAAAGCAGGTGCCCGCCCAGGGTGGCCCGGTTGCGGAGCTGGGGTGTGCCGATCGCAGCGCAGGCCAGCCCGAGCAGGCGGGCTCTCCGCCGGACCGCAGGATGGAGGGCGGCCTGCTGCAGGCAGGTCGCCGCGCCGATGCGCACACCGCCGCTCTCGTCCAGGGCCACGCCTCGAAGCTCCAAGATCCGACCGATGTCGAGCAGCATCCGCTTGTCGCCGAAGGGATCCGGGCGCGACATCACGGCCGTGGCCCCGGCGAGCATCAGGCAGATCGGCCCATCGGCCCACAGCATCTCCGTCAGCTCGTCGAGGCTCTCCAGGCGCAGGTAACCCAGCATCACGCCGATATGTCCTCCTCCTTGGCCACCTCGCGGATCCCGGGCCGGGAGGGCAAGGCGCCGTGGCGCCAGAGCGCGATCAGCTCGGCGGCCACGGACACGGCGATCTCGTCCGGTGTGACCGCACCGATGTCCAGGCCGATCGGCGAGCGGATCGACTGGAGCCGATCGGCCGGCACGCCTTTGTCCTGCAAGACCTTGAGGGCGGCCTTGGCCTTCTTCCGGCTGCCGATCATGCCCAGGTAGACGGGCTTGCGGCCGACGACCGCCTCGAGCACGAGCTGGTCCTGCTCGTGCCCGCGGGTGACGATGATGACGTGGTCTCGGGGCGTGGGCGGTCGGGCCTTGAGGTACGCATCGAAGGGCTCGTTGACGATCTCGTCCACTCCAGGCAGGCGCTCGGAGCTGGCCCACTCCTCGCGCTCGTCGATCACGCGCACATGGCAGCCGAGCGTCTTGAGCATCCTGGCCACGGCCGCCCCCACGTGCCCGGCGCCGAAGATGACGATCCGCCGCGGTGCCAGCATGGGCTCGATGTAGACCGTGATGGCCCCACCGCAGTCCATACCCAGCTTCTCGAGGTTGTACTGCAGGGTCCGGGGGCCCTTGCCGTCCTCGAGGGAGTTGAGCGCATCGGCCAGCACGCGCGCCTCGATCACGCCTCCGCCGATCGTACCCATGATGCCGCCGTCCGGCAGCACCAGCATCTTGGCGCCGATCTTGCCGGGGGACGAGCCCTGCTTGCCGATCACGAGCACCAGGGCGCCCGACTCCTCCTCGTCGATCAGACGCTGGATTCGCTGGGCGATGGCCTTCATCTCGCTGTCCACCGGTTCCATGCTCACCTCCTTCAGGGCTCGGCTGTGCGCCGGGCAGCCCGGCGCCTGGCGACCTTCCGGATGGCCGCCACATAACGATCGTATCCCGCACACCGGCAACGGTTGCCGGCCAGGCCATGGCGGATCTGCTCCGTGGTCGGCCGTCGGTACTGGCGCAGCAAGGCCTCGCCCGCCATCAGCATGCCCGGTGTGCAGTGGCCGCAGGACACGGCGTCCAGCTCGGAAAAGGCCGCCTGCAGGTCGGCGAGCCGGCCCTCTCGGCTCAAGCCTTCCGCGGTCCAGATCTCGCTCCCGTCGGCCTGGATGCTGGGCACCAGACAGGCGGACACGAGCCGGCCGTCGAGGAAGACCGAGCAGGCCCCGCACTCGCCCCGGCCACAGTCGCGCTTGACGCCGAGCAGACCCGCCTTCTCCCGCAGAGTATCGACGAGCCGCTCGGCGTAGCCCACCTCGAAGGCGGCCTGCTTGCCGTCGATCACGAGCTGGATGGGCACGCTCATGACGCCTCTCCGGATCCGGCCGCGAGCTCGCTCTGCGCGACGGGCAGCTCGCCCGGCTGCAAGCCGTCCGGCTGTCCGCGCGCGCGCGTCGCGTCAGCCAGGGCGTTCAGCACCGCGGCCGCGGCCGAGGCGATCGGCGCGCCCCCGAGCCCGCGAGCGGGTCTGCCGCCATGCGCGATCGGGCTGACGGCGATCTCTGCGGGCGCATCCAGGCTCGAGCCCGGCCCGGTCCCCAGGACCGCGCTCGCGCCCAGCGCGCAGCCCGCCCGGCCGATCCGCTCCAGCGCCGAGCGGTTGACCGGAAGGCCCGCGTCCAGGTGCGCCTCGATCGCCTCCACGGCGAGCTCGCCGGTCAGCTCGTCCAGCTCGACCAGCGCCACGTGGGCCCCCAGGCAGAAAGTCTCGGGGCTCGACGCGCAGGCCTGCACGCGCAGGCCCTCCGGGCCGATCAGGCGGTCCACACCCGCCCGCCTCGCATCTGGACCCTCGAGCTCGCCTGCGCGCAGTCGGACCGCGCCAGGCGGCCAGCCGAGCAGGTCCCGAGCCCTCTGGCCGAGCGCCCGCTCGGCGGCCAGGGCGGCCTCCTCCACGGCCCGGGCCATGGGCTGCATGCCGCCTGCGCCCGAAAGCTCCGCTCCCGACACCTCGCTCATGCCCGCACTGACCTCGATCCGCTCGGGATCGATGTCCAGCCGCTCGGCGAGCAGGAGCGAGACCGCCGTGCAGATAGCCCGACCCCAGTCGGAAGCGCCCAGCTCGATCCGGGCCCCCCCGTCCGCATGCAGCGTCAAGGCCAGACCGGTAGAGCCCGAAGCGGGCAGGGGGCAGAGGTGGCAGGCCAGGCCCACGCCGCGTCTGACGCGGCGGGCCAGGGCGGGTGGCAGGTCCGCGCGGGTGCGCTTGCGCTGGCGCCGCAGGCTGTAGAGCTTGCTGCGCCGCAGGGCGCGCGTGAGCTCGGCCCCGCCGGCGATGCCGGCCAGCGGGATGCCAGCGGGGCTTTCCTGCTCCGCCTCCAGGAGGTTGTCGCGCCGCAGGGTCAGGGGGTTCGCGCCCAGCTTGCGCGCCAGGGCGTCCAGCTGGCTCTCGAGCGCCGTGCAGGCCAGGCTGTAGAAGGCCTCGGCCGGACCGGACCAGACGCCATGGGTGGTGCGCACGGCCAGGGCCTCGATCCGCACGCAGGGGATCCGGTAGGGACCGGCCGCCTGGATGACGAGCGCCCGCAGGGCCTCGCTCGCCTGCTCGCGGGTGGCGTAGGCCCCCAGATCCAGAATCAGCCGCAGGCACAAGGCCGAGAGGCGACCGCCGCGCGCGGCCGCCAGCCCGAGCCGGATCTGCAGGCTGCGCGCGGGCCCGGGCGCTCGCTCCGGCTGCAGGTAGCGGACCGCCCGCCCCGTGTGCTGGCAGGCCAGGGCCAGGCGCAGGCCGACCCGCGGATCGGCCGCGTCGAACAGGCCCCCGCCGGCCGGCGCCTCGACGCGCACGCGCTCCTCGGGCAGGCCCAGCAAGCGGGCGATGCGCTCCTTGTCGGCACGCGGATCCCGGCTCGCGCTCCGCAGCACGATCCGCTGCTGCGCATCCGGCTCGCACGCGCCGGCGTTGAAGTCGGGCCGGGCCGGGATCACGGGCAGGCGGAAGTCCCGCTCGGCCACCTGCACGCCCTGCGCGAAGCAGCGATCGATCTCCCCACCGCGCTCGAAGCGGAGCTCCGCGATCCGGCAGCTCGGCAGCCCGGCCGCATCGAGCGGGTCTGCGGGCACGCACCACTCCGGGTCGGGCGCGATCTCGGGCTGCAGCGCTGCCGCAGCCTCGCGGGCCGCAGGCGCGCTCTCGGCCACCACCAGGGCCACGGCGTCGGTAGCGCAGCCGATCCGGTCCGCGCACAGGATCGGCGCCTCGCCCGGCGGCTGGTAGCCGGGCACGTCCCGGGCGAGCAGCACGGCCTGCACGCCCGGCAGGCTGCGCGCCGCGTCCAGGTCCAGGCCCACGAGCCTGGCGTTGGCTTGCCCCCCCAGGACCGGCAGGACCACCAGCGCCCCGTCCGGCCGCAGGTCGGCGCCGAAGGCCAGCCGGGCCGAGAGCCGGTCCGCGGTCTCGCGCTGCGCGACCCGCTTGCCGATCCAGGTATGGCGATGCATGCGGTTCGGAATCATACCCGAAGGGCGGCGGGGCGAACAAGCGACTTTTTGCAGGGAAATCGAGGCTGGGATGCGTCGGTCAGAAGCCGAAGATGGCCCCGATCTGGAAGTTCACGCTCACGGTGCCCTCGTCGGTGAGTATCGTGTAGTCCGGATCTTCGCCCTCGAACCAGTAATTGTAGTCGATCCCCAGGTCGGCGCTCACGCCCAGCCAGGGAAGGAACATGTAGCGCACGCCGCAGCCGAAGCCGGCGATCGCGCTCAGCATGGGGTCCGGATCGTATCCCGTGCCCCCGTCGTCGACCACCACCAGGGCCGCGAAGCCAAAGTCGCCGTATGGGTAGATGATGAGCGCGTTATCGAGCAGAGCGATCATGTAGCCCAGGCGCATCGAGAGGTCGAAGTAGCCGAACCGGATTGAGAATGCATCATAGAAGTAATCTTCAGAATGCTCGTAGAACTCGAAATCGGTCACGATGCCGAGAGAGAAGTCGCCGCCCAGGCGGAAGTCGAGCGCCAGCTCGAGCCCGGCCAGGGTCTCGGGATCGACCTCATCTTTATCGACGAAGTGCATGTTGTTGACGCCCACGCCGACCGTGAAGAAGCTCGAGGGGAGCTTCTTGGCCTTGGAGGCCGTCCTGACCTCGGTGCGGGGCTGGGGCCTGGGCTGGGGCTGGGGCTTGGGCTGGGGCGGGGGCTCGATCACGGGATCGGGCGGAGGCTTATTGTCGGCGATTTTGTTCGGGGAGCCTCCCACCATGACCTTCGTGAGGTCTCTCGCGATGGTCTCCACGGCCGCGATGAGGTTGTCCGGGTTGCAGTCCGTCTTCTGGGTCGTCCCCTTGACCATGGCCGCCTTGCGCAGGTCGTAGACCTGGGCCGAGAGCAGGCACTTGTTGCCCACCTTTCCGATCTTCGACGAGATCGAGTACTGGGCCGCGAGCTCCCGACCCAGCTCGATCTGGCAGTTCGTGTCGTAGCACTCCTTGTGCGAGTCGGCCTTGGCCTGGACCAGGCGCTTCCTGATCTCGTCTCGCGGGATGACCTGGATCCGGTCATCCTGCCCTATCATGGTGGCCATGTAGTCGGTCAAATTGCCGACCTCGGCCGCATCCAGCCCGGAGGTCTTGGCCTCCATCAGGAACACGGCCACGATGATCTCGTCGCCCGCCAGAGCGGGTGCGGCGCTGGCGAGAAGACCAAAAATGGCGAGACAAGTCAAAACCTTACGTGGACACATGTCTGGCGCTCCTTGGAATCCATATTCACGTCAATCAAGCCCCTGAGCAGGACGTGACATACCACACAGACATTCACGCCCACAAGCCTTTTTCGGGCCTCAGTCGATCTGGACACAGGCGCCCAGGATGCAGCGCTGGCCCGAGCGGCACTCGGCGGTGTCCTCGCAGCCCAGGCAGTAGTGCAGCGCCCCGCAGGTCTGGCCCGGCCGGCAGTCCTCGTCCGTGTCGCACTTGCCGTCGGCCGGGTAGCACTGGCCGGTCTCGGGGTCGCAGAGCTCGTCCGAGTCGCAGACCACGTCCTCGCAGGGATCGTTGAAGCGCGGCACGCAGGCGCTCAGCAGGCACTGCTCGGCCGGCTTGCACTGGGCGTCGCTCTCGCAGCCGGTGCAGAAGCCCAGCATGCAGCGCAGGCCCAGGGCGCAGTCGGAGTCGTCCTCGCAGCCCACGTCCGGCTCGCAGTTGCCGCTGGCCTCGTCGCAGCGCTGGCCGGCCGGGCAGTCGTCGTCGCTTTCGCAGCCCGCATCCGGCACGCAGTGCCCGGCATCGCAGTGGTAGCCGCTGTCGCAGTCCTCGTCCGTCGTGCACTCGGTCGCCTCGGGCACGCAGTCGCCGCTGGCCGGATCGCAGACGTAGCCCGGCTCGCAGCTCACGTCCTGGCACAGATCGGCGCTGCCGATGCAGGCGGTCAGGATGCAGCTCTGGCCCGGGAAGCAGTCGGAGTCGTCCTGGCAGCCGATGCAGAAGCCGAAGGTGCAGGTCAAGCCGGCTGGACAATCGGCGTCGGTCTCGCAGCCGGTGACCTGGTCCGGCTCGCAGACATGCTCGCTGAGGTTGCAGTGCTGGCCATCCGGGCAGTCCGCGCTGCTCGCGCAGTAGCCCGGGATGGGCTCGCAGAAGCCGTCCACGCACTCCTGCCCCTGGGCGCAGTCCCCGTCCGCCTCGCACTCGGGCTGGATCTCGACGCACCAGCCGTCCTGGCACTCGTAGCCCGGCTCGCAGTCCTCGTCCGTGCTGCACTCGGGCTGGATCGGCACGCAGCTCCCGTCCTCGCAGACCTCGTCCCGGCGGCAGTCCTCGTCGTCCACGCACTCCGCCGCAGCCGTGCAGAGCCCGTCCGTGCAGACCTCGTCCCGGCGGCAGTCGTAATCGTTGCGGCAGACCGGCCCGGCCCAGACGCACTCGCCCTGGTCGCAGAGCTCGTTCCAGGCGCAGTCCTCGTCGGTCTGGCAGCCGGTCTGCACGCCCGGGTCCACGCACTGGGCCGTGGCCGGGCTGCAGACCTGCCCGTCCTCGCAGTCGGCGTCCGAGTCGCAGCCGGGCACGCACTGGGCCGTGTAGGCGCTGCAGATCTGGCCCTCGGGGCACTCGGAGCTGTCCAGGCAGCCGGCCACGCACTGGGCCAGGGTGGGGCTGCAGAGCTCGCCGCGCTTGCAGTCGTCGCTGCTGCGGCAGCCCTCGGTGCAGATCCCGCGCCCGAGCGCGCAGATCTGGCCCGCCGGGCAGTCCTCGTCCGCCGAGCAAGCCGCCCCGTCCAGGGTCTCGCCCCCGCCGCAGCTCAGCGCCAGGGCCAGGGCCAGGGAAAGAAGGCTCCATCGAATACGCCCGCTCTTCATCTCGATCGACCTCCAGCGTCCATGGATTGACGGCACTCTACCACAAACCCGTCCCCTGGGCTATGATCCCGTCCGACATGCGATCCCTCGCCCTGCTGCTGCTCGCCGTCCCGCTGCTGGCCGCCTGCCAGGAGCCGGCGGCATCCGCAGTGCCGCCCATCTACGACTCCCACGTCCACCTGACGCCCTCGCCGGAGTGCGTGGAGCGCGCCCTGGCCCTGTTCGAGCGCATGCGGGTCGTCAAGTTCTGCACCAAGAGCGCCGGCATCCCGGGAAGCCGGCGCTTCGCGGCCACGAGGGCGCTCGCGCGCAATCTCGGCGATCGCTTCGCCTTCTTCTCCAACCTGGACTGGCGAGGCGTGGCCGAGCCTGGCTGGCCCGAGCGGGAGGCTCGCCGGCTCGAGGCGGCCGTGCGGGCGGGCGCGGCCGGGGTGAAGATCTTCAAGGCCCTGGGCCTGGGCGTGCGCGAAGAGCGCGGCGAGCTGCTGGCCGTCGACGATGCCCGGCTGGATCCGATCATGCGCAAAGCGGCCGAGCTCGGGGCGGTGGTGGCCATGCACACCGGCGACCCCGAGGTCTTCTTCGAGCCGCCCGGCCCGCGCAACGAGCGCTACTTCGAGCTGCTCTTCGCGCCGTCTTGGAGCTTCTACGGCGCGGGCTTCCCCTCGCGCAAGGCCCTGCTGGACGCCCGGGAGCGGCTCATCGCCCGCCACCCCCAGACCACCTTCCTGGGCATCCACCTGGCCAACAACCCGGAGGATCTGGGCTACGTGGACCGCCTGCTCGACGCCCACCCCAACCTCTTCGTGGACGTCTCGGCCCGCCTGGGCGAGATCGGACGCCACCCCGCGAGCGAGGTCCGGGCCTTCTTCGTCAAGCACCAGGACCGGATCCTCTTCGGCTCCGACATCATCATCCGGCCCGACGGCTACCAGCTCGGCTCGCTCTCCATCTGGCCGGACGACGACGCGGACGCCGATCGCTTCTACCTGGCGCACCGGCGCTACTTCGAGACCGGCGAGCGGGGCATCGATCACCCCACCCCCATCCAGGGCTACTGGACCGTGGATGCGATCGACCTGCCCCCGGAGGTGCTGCGCAAGCTCTACGTCGACAACGCCGAGCGGCTGATCTTCTCGAGAAAAGCGCGCAAAGCGGATTGAATCTCGGCCGCAGGGCGGGTATCCTCTTTTCGGCATGTGGGCCTTTCTCGGCGGCATCGGCGTTCTGATCCTCGGCTACGCGTTTTACGGCCGCCTGGCCGTCAAGCCGCTCAGACCCGATCCGATGCGCGAGGTGCCGGCCGTGCGCCTGGCCGATGGCATGGACTACGTGGCCATGCCCACCTGGCGCGTCTACCTGGTGCAGCTGCTCAACATCGCCGGCCTGGGTCCGGTCTTCGGCCCGATCATGGGCGCGCTGTGGGGCCCGCAGGTCTTCCTGTGGGTCGTCTTCGGGGCGGTGCTCGGCGGGGCGGTCCACGACCTGCTCTCGGGGGCCATGTCGATGCGCAACGACGGCGCGGGGCTGCCGGATCTCATCGGCCACTACCTCGGAAAGCTGCCGCGCCACGTGGCGACCTTCTTCATCCTGCTGCTGATGGTGCTGGTGGGCACGGTCTTCGTGAAGGGACCCGCGGCGCTGATCGTCAAGATCGTGCCGGCCGAGATGGTCGGCGGGCTGTTCGGAGACGGCGCCGTCGCGCTGCTCTCGTCCACCTTCCAGGGCCAGCCCGTCTGGCTGTGGATCGTGATGGCCTGCATCTTCGCTTACTACATCGTGGCCACGCTGCTGCCGATCGACAAGCTGATCGGCCGGATCTACCCGGTCTTCGCCATCGCCCTGCTGGTCATGGTGATCGGCCTGGCCGTGTCCGCGCTGAGCGGGCGGCTCGACGTGCCGGACTTCACCTTGGCCAACCTGCACCCGAAGGGCACACCGGCCTGGCCCATCATCTTCATCACCGTCTCCTGCGGGGCCATCTCGGGCTTCCACGCGACCCAGAGCCCGATGATGGCCCGCTGTCTCAAGAGCGAGCGGCACATGCGCCTGGTCTTCTACGGCGCCATGATCGCCGAGGGGCTGATCGCCCTGGTCTGGGCCACGGCAGCCCAGGGCTACTACGAAGGCGGGGTGGCCGGGCTGGCCGCGGCGCTGTCCGAAGGCAACGCGGCCACGGTGGTACACACGATCTGCACGGGCACGATGGGCTCCTTCGGCGGCCTGCTGGCCGTCCTCGGCGTGGTGGTCCTGCCGATCACGTCCGGCGACACGGCTTTCCGGGTGGCCCGGCTGATCGCGGCCGACTACCTGAAGCTGCCGCAGAAGAAGGTGCTCAACCGCTACAAGATCGCCCTGCCGCTCTTCGCCATCTCCATCGCGCTCAACTTCATCCCCTTCGGCGTGATCTGGCGCTACTTCGGCTGGGCCAACCAGACCCTGGCCGCGGTGACGCTCTGGGCGGGCGCGGTCTTCCTGGCCAGGCGCGCCAGGGGCTGGTGCTGGCTGGCCGCCTTGCCGGCCACCTTCATGACGGTCATGACCGTGACCTACATCCTGGTCGAGAGCCGGGAGAACGGCTGTGCGGGTCTGGACCCGCTGCTCGGCACCATCATCGGCGCCGCGCTCGGCCTGGCCGCCCTGATCGCCTTCGTCTGGATCCGGCCGCGCCTGAGCCCGGAGCCCGACACGGCCCAGGTCCCGGCCCGGCCCAGCGAGGCCGAGCGGGAAGCCGACAAGCTCGCCTGCTAGCCCCGGGACACCACCTCGTCGCGCAACTTCGCGTCGCAGCACCGAAGTCGATGCTCGACGTGGAGGACCACGCCTCCGCTCGACTTCGGCTTAAGCTCCTTGATCTGCGCGACGATCTGGCGTCCCGGATCACGGGCGAGATGATTGCAGCGGGGTGTCTCTGGTATCGACCTGGCTTTTCGTGATAGAAACAGATCATGAGCTGCGAGCGGTATGCGATCCTCCCCATCCTGTTCGGCGGCCTGCTCCTGTCGGCCTCGACTTGGGCGAGCACGCTCACGGGCCACGTGACGCGCAGCGACACCGGGGCTGCGGTCGCAGGCGCCTCGGTGCTGGTGCGGGGCTCGGGCCTGGCGACGACGAGCGATTCGAGCGGCGCGTTCTCGGTGCCCGACATCCCGGCCGGCCCCTACGGCGTGACCTGCAGCGCCCCCGGCCTGGTGGGCCAGAGCACCGGGGCCGTGGACCTGAGCGCGGACGCGGTGCAGGACTTCGTCCTGGACCCGGCCCCGGCCGGGTCGGTCGCCGCAGGCGGTGTCGCGATGTGCGGCGGCGCGGCTTGCCCCGGCCTGATCATCCTGGCGCGCCAGGATGACGAGACCGTCGCGCGCGCGCTGGGCAGCGCCGACGGCACGTGGTCCATGCCGCTTGCGGCCGGCAGCTACGACCTGTGGGCCATCGCCTACCAGTATGTGATGCAGCGGCGCGTGCAGGTCGCGGTCAGCGCGGCCAGCCCGCCGGTGATCGACTTCAGCCTGACCGCCGCGCCGCGGCGCTACACGCTGAGCGGCGGCGTGGGCCTGTCCGACAACCCGCTGGACCGCTCCGGCTCCGAGGTGCAGCTCCACGGGCAGCTGTCGACCGTCCAGGCTTCCACCAACGCGGGCGGCTCCTACCAGCTCAGCGCCGCGCCCACCGGCCTGCTCTCGCTCAGCGCCCGCCACGCGGGCTACAATCCGCAGATCCAGATCGACGTGCTGGTCGAAGGCGATCGCATGCTGAGCTTCCTGCTCCATCGGCCGGGCGGCTCGAGCACCACGGACCCCACCTACAGCGTGCGCGGCGTGATCCGGCTCCTGCCCGAGCTGCCGGACGGCGGTTATGCGGACGGAGAGGTGCCCGACGGCGGTATCCCCCAGCCCTACACCGCGGCCGGAACCCGGGTGAGCCTCTGGACCGATGACGGCCGCTACCGGAACACAACCTCGACGGCCGGCAGCGGTCGATTCGTTTTCTTCGAGGTGCCCGCGGGCACCTACCGGCTGGGCTCCAGCCGGGAGGGCTTCTTCACGAAGATCCTCGACGATCCCTTGCCGGTCGGCAGCGACCAGTGGGTCGAGCTCGAGCTCAGCCCCGACGCATCCTACGACTGGGGTCCCGGGGAGCAGGGCGCGGATCTGGGATGCGGCTGCGGTCCTACGAGCGCACGTGCGAGCTGCGCGGCCGCGGCGCTCGCCCTGGCCGCACTCTGCTCGCAGGCTGTCCGGAGGCGACGCCGCCGCCCATGAGCCCAGACGATCTGCAGCCCGCCCTGGACACGGCCCGCCGGGCGGTGGCCGCGGCAGGACGGATCCAGCTCGCCGGCCTGGAGTCGGAGCGGCGCGTGATGCACAAGAGCCGCTTCGACCTGCTGACCGAGGTGGACCAGCGCTGCGAGGAGGCGGTCCTCGGGATCCTCCGCGAGGCTTACCCGCAGGCGGTCTTCCTGGCCGAGGAGAGCTCGCCCGGCACCGACCGGGACCAGGGCGAGGTCTGGCTGGTCGACCCCCTGGACGGCACCACCAACTACGCCCGCGGCTACCCGGCCTGGTGCACGACGGTGGCGTTGCGCCGCGACGGCGAGACGCTCCTGGGCGTGGTCTACGACGCGCTGCGCGACGAGCGCTTCGAGGCCGTGCGAGGCCGGGGCGCTTCCCTCAACGGCAAGCCCATCCGGGTCAGCCGCACCGCGGAGCTGGGCCGCTCGCTCCTGGCCACGGGCTTTCCCTACGACCGCTGCGAGCAGCCCGAGACCAACCTGGAGCGCTTCAGCGCCCTGACCATGCGCACCCAGGGCGTGCGCCGAGGCGGATCCGCGTCTCTGGACCTGTGCTACACGGCTTGCGGGCGGCTGGACGGCTACTGGGAGCTGCGCATCTTCCCCTGGGACGTGGTGGCGGGCGCGCTGCTGGTCGAGGAGGCCGGGGGCAAGGTCAGCGACCTCGCCGGCGGCCCCTTCGACGGCAGCGGCGCCCAGACCCTGGCCACCAACGGCCTGATCCACACAGCGCTCGTCGACGCGCTGGCCGGCAGCGCCTGATCAGCGGCCGAGGACCTGCTCGCAGGTCCGCACGAGCGCCTCGGCCTCCTTGCCGCCGAGCCCTTCGAGCAGGGGCAATAAAAGCTCGCAGCACCGCCTCCGGACCTTCCTCTTGGGGTGCGCGGCCAGGTCCGCCAGGCTCTCCCAGCGGCCGTGGCGGACGAGGCCGGCCAGCAGGACGGGCATCGCTCTCTCGCGATCATGGGCGCGGCCCTGGCTGCCGACGAAGGCCTCCAGATCGTCGAGGGCCGGCGAGAGGTCGAGCCCCTCTTCGGCGGCCAGCGCGAGGACCTCGACGGCCTCCCATGTGCTGTAGTCCTTGCCCAGGACAGCGGCCAGAGCGCCGAGCGCGGCGCTGATGTCCTGGCCGGCCTGGAGCGCGAAGTGCAGCGCCGAGACCGCTTCCTTGCGGAAGCCGCCGCTGCCCTGGACGACGGCCCGGGCCAGGGCGGGCACAGCCGCGCTGATGTCGGTCTCGAGACGCGCGGCGTGGAGCAAGCTGCTGCACGCAGCGTAGCGGGCGTGCTCGTCTTCCAGCAGGGCCGCCAGCGGCCCGACCGCAGAGGAGATCTCGGCCCCGTGCTCGGCCGCGCAGGCGAGACAGTCGGCCGCTGCCCGGCGGGCAGGGCCCTGCTCGTGGGCCAGCAGCTCGACGAGGCCCTCGACCGTTTGCTGGCGCTCGATACCCTTGGCCATCAGCTCCTTGATGACCAGGACCGCCGCGATCTGCAGGGCCTCGTGCGGGCTCGGGAGGAACGCGCGCACGAGCGCTCCGAGCTGCTTCGGCTTCTCGCCTGCCCGGAGCGCGGCCCTGAGCTCGCCGAGCGCCCCGACCGAGGCCGGACCCTCGAGGCGCCCGAGCAGTCTCCGGGCCGGGCCCGGGCCTTCCTGGTCGAGCGCGTAGCGGCACGCGAGCCGGCCGGCCAGACCGCGGGCGCGCTCGTCTTGACCTTCCAGCAGGTCATTCAGACGCTCGACCAGGGGCGCGAGGATCTTGCCCGGCCCGGCATCCTGGACCAGGACCCCGAGCGCCTCGCAGATCACATTCGGATCCGCGTGCTGCAGCAAGGCCCGATCCAGGCCTTCGAGGTCCTTCTCGGCAAGGTAGTGTTGGGCGAGCGCCCAGCCTGCCTCGGCGCGCATCTCCGGCAGGACGTGCGAGAGCTTTCGCTCCTCGGCCCGGATCCTCTCGGGGTAGTCCGCCTTCAGCCGCGCGAGCTCGTCGCCCTCGAGCTTCTCGAGCGCCCGGGTGGGGCTCAGGCGCGAGATGCTGAACTCCTCGAACATGGAGCAGACCTCCACCTCGTAAGAGTAGGACTGGCTGTAGTAGGACCCGCACTCGGGGCAGCGCAGGATGCAGTCGGTCTCCTTGCCCACCCGGTCCTCGGGCTCCAGGCGCATGACGGCCTTGGGCAGCGAGCGCGCGCTGCTCTCGACCACGCTGCGCGGGATGTGGCTGCAGATGCGACACGGCCGCTGGTGGCGCTCGTCTGCCGCGGCCTTGCAGATCTCGAGCAGCTCGGCGACCACGCCCCGCTTGCGCTGGACATGGGTCTGGACGGCCGCGGCGATCGCGCGTGCCATGGTGCGGTCGCCTGCGGCCAGGCGTTTGAGGTAGTCGAAGACGGCACCCCGGGCGGCCTTTCTGCTCAGGGCGCGCGCGAGCTTCGGGATGGCGTCCCGCTCGGGCCGCACGTCGATTCCGGCCGATGTGGCCTCGGCCAGGGCGTAGGCCGCGTCTTTTCTCGGCAAGCGGTGCGAGTCGGCGAGCGCCAGGGCGATCCGGGTGACCAACTTGCGGCCGCCCTGCCCGCGCTCGAGCAAGACGGTCGTCAAGGCCTGGCAGGCGGCCCACCGAATGTGCCGGTCCTCGTGCGCCAGGAGCTGATCCAGCACCTGCCACGGCACGCGCCTCTTCGCGCTGACCGCGTCGAAGGCCAGGGCAAAGGACGCGGCGTGCCGGACCTGCTCGTCGCGGTCCTCGAGCGCCTCGGTCAGGGCGGGGAGAAAGGCGCGCAGGCGCCAGCCCTGCTCGGCCAGATCGCAAAGCAGGCGGATCGCGGCTCGCCGGTACGGCAGGCGCTCGCCTGCGGCCAGCCGTCCGATGGCCTGGCGCACCGTCCTCGTGTCCGGGATGCCGAGCACGCTCAGCGTGCCGTCCTCGATCGAGTCCCGCAGGGCCTGCTCGGCCTGCTCGCCCGTGCCCGCCCGCTCCAGGCGGGCGCGCAGCTGTCGCACCTTCTCCGTGACCATGCGCTTTGACCACCCGGCCGATGCCGTGCTATTCTGAGCCTGTCTTCCAAGAAGTCAATGTCTGGCACTCGAAGGAGATCGATCCATGCCGAAGGTCCTTCTCGTCTCGGCCCTCGCTCTTGCGACCCTGGTGGTCGTCTCGGCCTGCGGTGAGGATGTCAGCCCCGCCACGGCGGCCTGCCGGCAGTCCGCACAGATCATGTGCGGCCGGCTCGACGACTGCGGATACCTCGATATGGCCGGCTACGACAGCGTGGATGCGTGCTACGGCACCATGATCGAGGACATCCACTGCGACCGCGCGGTCTGGGATTGCCCCGGGCAGGAGGCCGGCTGGGACGGCTGCGCCGCGGCCATGGAGAACATGAGCTGCGCCGAGGTGCTGCTTGCGCGCATGCCCGAGGAGTGCGACCTCTGCTCCTAGCGCGCAGCTCGGAAAGCTGAAGCCAGCCGCTGCTTTCTGAGATGGCTCGCCGCGGCCATTCCGTTTTTTTCCATGGCTTTCGCAGGCGTTCAGGCCTCGAAGCCTTGGCATGCTTGTTGCTGCGAGGGCTTGGATCATGCGAATGGCAGCCTGTGGATTGCTGTGGCTCGCGATCTGGACCTGGGCCTGCGGGCAGCGGGCCGCCGAGCACGGCCCGGCCGACTCGGGTGCCCCCGACGCCGCGGACGGCGGCCCGGACAGCCCGGACGGTCAGGCCGACGGCCGGGCCGACGGTCAGGCCGACGCCGACAGGCTGCTCGAGAAGGTGAGCGAGCTGCCCTTCGGCGAGATCGCGGACATCGCGCTGGACGGGAGCAGGCTGTACGCCGCCGACTACCACGGTCTGATGATCTACGATCTCTCCGGCAGCGAGCCGGCCCGCCTGGCCTCGCTCGCGAGCCGGGGAGAGGCCCGGCGCCTCGCCGTTCGAGACGGCCTGGCCTTCATCGCCGACGGCCGCAGCGGGCTCTTGATCGTCGACGTGAGCGAGCCCGCCTCACCGCGTCTCGTCTCGACCTTGCCGGTCCAGGACGAGGTGCTGAGCGTGGCCGTGCAGGGCGACAGGGCCGCGATCGGCTGCGCCCGGATCCCGGCCCGGATCTATGACCTGCGCGATCCGCGCGCCTGGGTCCTGCTCGGCAGCCTGCCGGATCGGGCCTCGGAGCTCGCCTTCGCTCCGGACGGCTTGCTGATCGCGGAGCAGCCGAGCGACGATCCCGACTCCGCGCTGCTCGCGCTCTACGATCTCCGAGATCCGCGCGCCCCGGCCCTGCTCGGCTCGCTGCTGCTCGACCGCCCCCCGCCGGATGTCTGCCACGGGGCCAACCCCCAGCTCAGCTGGGGCCTGGCCGCGGACGGCCGGTACGCCTACCTGGCGGACATCTACTACGGCCACGTGCAGCTCATCGACATCCGGGATCCGGCCAGGCCCGAGCACCTGGGCTGCTTCTCTGCTTTCGGCGAGAAGGTGCACGGGCTACAGAGCCGGGACGGCAAGCTGATCGCGGCCGTGGACGACGAGGTCCTGGCGCTGGACGTCCAGGTCTCGGACTCCACGATCGAGGCCAGCGTGTCCGAGCGGCGAGGGCCCTTCGACTCCGAGCTCATCCAGGGGATCGCCTGCGGGGACGGGCTCGCGGTGCTCCTGGGCGCGCTGGGCAGGCTGCGCTGGATCGACATCTCCGAGCCCGGCAGCCCCGTCACCGCGGGCGGCCAGGTCTTCTCCACCGGATGGGTCGCGGATATAGCGCTTCTAGGCCCGGTCGCCCTGGTCGCCTACACTTTGCCCTGCGGCGACGAGTGCACGCCCGAGCTGGGCGGCCTGAGCGCGCTCGCCCTGGACCAGGGAGCGGTGCAGGCGCTCTGCGACCTGCGCTTCGCGTCGAGCTATGTCCGCGACCTCGCGATCGCCGGCCAGACCGCCTACGTGGTGGGCAACCAGGGCCTGTTCATCCTGGACGTCTCCGATCCGGCCCGGATCGAGCTGCTCGGCGGGCTGCAGGCCGAGGGCTTCATGGGCCTGGCGGCAGCAATCGATCCGCCGAGGATCTACGTCGTCACCGCCGGCCAATCCAAAGACCGCCTGCTCGTCCTCGACGCGTCGGATCCACGCGCCGTCGCCGAGCTGAGCTCGACCGAGCTGCCGGTCCAGTTCCACGGCCGAAGGCCCGCCCTGGCCGCGTCCGGCAGCCTGCTCCTCGCGGGCGATGCCCTCACAGGCCTGTACGTGCTGGACGTCTCCGATCCGCGCGCGCCAGTCCTCGTGGGCCGCTACGAGATCCCGACCGGCGACCTGCTCCTGGACATCGGCGTCGACCTCCCGCTCGTCTTCGCGGCCGCGGGCCTGGGGCTGCACGTGCTGGACTACAGCGACCCGCTGCAGCCAGAGGAGCTGCTCTTCGAAGACAGCCCCGGCTACGCCCAGTCGCTCGGCCTCGCGGACGGGCTGCTCTGCCTCGGCGACACCCACGACTTGGTCCTCTTCGAGCGCCGCGGTCCATACTGACAACGCTTCCGTCTCCTATCCTGGAGCGCTGCTTTCATGGAAGGTTTCTCCTTCATCCTCCTCGGTGCGGCGGCGCTGGCCGCCATCCTGCTCCTGATCGGCGTACTGATTCTGGTCCTCATGATCTGCCTGGCCGTCGTCCTGCCGCTGGTGCTGGTCATCCTGGCCCGAAACAAGAACAAAGTCCGGGAGGCAGGGAGATAGGTCGATTGCGGTTTACCTTCTCGAGGCCCCGAACGCCTTCAGGCCCTCTTCGTCTGCCGCCCTCGCCTGCCTGTCATCGAAGGTGACAAAGGCCGGCATGCGCCCCGCCAGAAGGCCCAGATCGAGTGCGCTCGCCAGATGGATGGCGTCGAAGCCCCTGAGCGAGTGCCGCTCTGCCAGCAAGCCGGCCTGCCTGGCCACGTGCTCTTGCAGCTCCACGATCACATAGGCATCCATGTCCCGGTCGAGCGCCGAGACCGCCTTTCGAATCCCGGCAGGCGTCAGGGCCCCTTCGCGGTGACGGCGGGCAAAGGCGGATCGCGCCTCGGGGTAGGCGACCCGGGAGGTGGCCACGCTGTCCGCCTTGCGTATCATCTTCCGGACCTCCGCGGACTTGCTCTCGGCCACGTAGAGCTTCACGAGCGCGCTGGTGTCCAGGTAGACGATCACCGCCTGTCCTCCAGCACGGCGTCCGATACCGAGCGCCCTCGAACCCGGGGAGCTCGTCTGCAGCCGACCGGCTTGCCACCCGACCAGCTCAAGCGTCCGACCCCGGCGAGCCGCGCCAGGATGTGCTCGTCCCCCTCGCCTTCCGAGGTGGGCACGAGAACGGCGATCGGCTGGTTGCGTTCCTTGATGGTCACCGTCTCGCCGTTCTTGACTCTTCGCAGGACGGCGCTGAGGTTGTTCTTCAGATCCCGGATTCCGATCGCCTCGCCCATCGCGACGGCCTCCCCTGCAAGTAGCTCCAATTTAGCACATTGTGGCCACATTTGAAAGCCGGCCTCACGGGGGGCATCCGCGCTGTCGCGATCTCAGCCCCTCCCGGGCTTCGCCCGACCCAGTCAAGGGGGCGGTGGATTTTCCAAGGTGCATAGAGTGTTATCCGTCCCTCCCCTGGCGGGAGGGACCGGCCGAAGGCCGAGGGAGGGGGACGCGTAGCTTGGTCAATCATCGTGATTG
>JAFGRB010000088.1 GCA_016935365.1 Deltaproteobacteria bacterium | reverse complement strand
TGGGGCTCGAGACCAGGCTGCGCATCGGGGTGCCGGACAACCTCGACGTGGTGGGCATGTCGTTCCTCGGGATCCTGAGGCTCAGGCCGTGCAGGATATGTCCTTGACGAGGACGGCCGGGTGTCCGGGATGATATGCCCCGAGTGAGCAGCCTTGGCTTGGCAGCCCCGGCTTGACCTGGGGGGCTCCGGTGTCTATCATCATCACGGACGATCGACAGGAAGACAAAGGAGAGCCCCATGATGCGGAGAATCGGCCTCGCGAGCTTGCTCGTCTGCACGGTCCTGGCCTGCGGCGGCAGCGACAAGGAGCTTCTGATCACGGACTTCGCCCACGACTTCTCGGCCGCCTTCTGCGCGAAGCTCTACACCTGCTGCACCGACGCCGAGCTCGAGGACATCCAGGGCGACAACTTCACCGACGAGGCGAGCTGCACGACCGTCTTCACGACTTTCGTCGGCACCTACATCGTCACGCCCATGCAGAGCGCCATCACGGCCGAGCGCGGCGAGTACGACGCCAAGAAGGCGGCCAAGTGCCTCGACGAGTACACCGGCCGCGGCTGCACCGGCTCGACGGGCGACTTCAGCTCGCTGCTCGACACCTGCGAGGACTTCTACGTGGGCCTGCAGGCCACCGACGCCGAGTGCGCCTCCTCGCTCGAGTGCGTCGAGGGCCACATGTGCCACGAGGACGTCTGCAAGCAGTTCCTCTCGAGCGGCGCCGAGTGCACCCCGGACGGGCTCGCCTGCGATGTCGGGCTCTACTGCGACGGGGCGAACTGCACAGCGCGCAAGGCCGCGACCGAGAGCTGCACCTCGACGACCGAGTGCCAGGCGGGCCTGATCTGCCTGCAGGACGAGTGCACCCAGCCCGATCCCGTCTGCGACGGCCGCTGAGCGGGCGCGGCCCGGCGCTCAGAGCCGGAACAGCACGCCGATCCGCAGCATGTCGTGGTAGCCGCTCCAGCCCCACTCGGCCCGCATCGAGATCGCGTCGTTGAGATCCCAGAGCACGCCTGCGGTCGTGAGCCAGTACAGGCCCGCCTTCCGCTCGCGCACCCCCAGCTCGTCCCACAGCTCCACCGCCGGGCCCAGCTTGGCGCACACGAAGGGCGCCAGGTTGTCGAGCACGTAGACCGCCCAGCGCACGCCCGCGGAGGGGGCGAAGCCGAAGAGCTCCACGTCCTTCCAGGTCCAGTAGCCGAAGTCCAGTCCGCCCTCGATGTGGAAGGCGTCCCGGAAGCGCGGGCTCCGCAAGAAGCCGTTGGGGAATAGCGCCCAGGCGAACTGGGCCCCCGCCCCGCCGCCCACGCCGTGATAGGTGAAGTTGACCAGGCCGTAGACCGAGATGTCGTGCCCGAAGCCGCTGTAAGTGTAGTCGGACGGATCGGGATCGGGCCTGGACCGGCCCGCGGCCAGGGCCTGGCTCGAGAGCCCGCAGACGAGCAAGCCGAGACCGAGGCATCTCCACAGCCTGGCGCGCATGGTCCCGATCGTGCGGCCGGCCGGGGCGTCTGTCAACATCGTTGACGTGTCGGCCGAACAGATTTCCACCATCCGCCGACCCGTGCTAGGATGTGGGCTCCTTGGCAATACGATAGCCGCCATCGAGAGGAGTGCCGAGATGCGCCCGCGAAGCTTCTTCGTCGTGTTGGTCTGGCTGGCCCAGGCGAACGTCGTGCTGGCCAGCGGCTTCATGGCCTCGAAGATGGGCGGCGACCTGTCCGGGCCGACCGAGGACAACGCGGCCGCGATCTTCTGGAACCCGGCCGCCATCGGCCCGATCGAGGGTATGAGCGTCTTTCTGGACGGCAACAGCATCTGGCGCACCCAGCGCTTCGAGCGCAGCTGGCCCGCCACCTACGATCCGGGCGCCCGCGAGGCGGATCCGGGCACCATGCGGGCCTTCGCCTTCCAGCCCATGGCGGCCGTGACCGCGCGGCCCGGCCTGGACTGGCTGACCATCGGCGCGGCCTTCTATGCCCCCTACGGCCACCGCAGCGACTGGCCGGACTGGGACATCGACGCGGAGCGCGAGAAGGAGATCGAGGACCAGGCGGCCCCCTCCCAGGCCTTCCACAGCCTGCTGGGCGGGATCCGCGCCATGTACTTCACGCCGGCCTTCTCGTTCCGCGTGCTGGACTGGCTCTGGCTGGGCGGCGGCGTCTCGATGGTCTACGCCGAGGTGGACTCGCTCCGGGCCCGGGACTGGGCGCCCGATCTCGAGGCGGTGCTCGGCATCGAGCTGGAGCGGGAGACGGTGGAGCACAGCGGCCTGGCGGGCATGGATTTCACGGGCTACGGCTGGGCCTGGTCGCTGGGGGTCTTCGCGCGCCCCTGGCACTTCCTGCGCTTCGGCCTCAGCTTCACCTCCGGCACCAGCCTGGATCTCGAGGGCCGGACCTGGCTCACGCTGCCGCCGCCTTTTCTGACCCTGCTATACGGCGAGCGGGTCGATTCGGACGCCCGCCTGTCCATGGAGCTGCCGCCGGCGCTGCGCTTCGGCATCCAGTGGGACATCCTCGACTGGCTGGTCTTCCGGGTCCACAGCGAGGTCGTCTTCTGGTCGGTCTACGAGCAGGTGCGCATCCACGAGCTGGCCTTCGAGAACGAGCACGGGCCGGTGACCGGGGACCTCGGCGAGGTGACCGAGTTCGTGAGCCGGCGCGACTACGTCGACACGGTGGACGTCCGGGCGGGCTTTCGCTTCTTCCCCGTGCCCTGGTGGATGCTCTTCGTCGGCGGCGGCTTCGACTCCTGCGCCGCACCGGAGAAGAACAACACCCCCGACCTCTACGACGCGCCCAAGTTCGGGCTGGCCGGCGGCACGCGCATCCAGCTCATCCCCCTGCTCGAGTGGATCATGGGCGCAGAGCTCGACCGGGACGACCGGCTGGCGCTGACGGTGGGCTTCACCTGGGTGCACTACCTGCAGTACACGGTCGACGAGAGCCAGGCCGATCCGCCCATCGACGGCGTGCACCACTCCGAGGCCTACCTGCTCAACACGAACCTGGAAGCGCGCTTCTTCTGAGCAGTCCACCCACCGGTGGCTAGAGCCTGTTGAAGAACGCGGGCACCCGTGAACGAAAGCCCCGTAGGGGCGAAACAAGACAGCCCAGGGCGAAGCCCTGGGAAAGAAGACGGACATGAATGAATCGGCAAGCCCTGTATGGGCGAGAAAGTCGAGGCTGGCGATGCTATCGCTCCCTTTCAGGACTCGGAACAGCGCCGTTGGTTTTGCAACAGGCTGTATCTAGAGGCCGAGCTGAGTGCGCATCCAGCCCGGCCGATTCGTGATCAGCGCGTCGGCGCCCCAGGCGCGCATCTCGCGGGCGGCGGCCGGATCATCGACCGTCCAGACGAAGAGCTTCATCCCGGCCTGCTTGACCGCGCGGGCGAAGTCCCCGGTCAGCGCGGCCCCCTCCACGCCCAGGCCGTCCACCCGGTTGCGGCGCGCGAGCTCGATCAGGCTCGGGTCGTGCGCGATGCGCTCGCAGCTCGGGTAGCGCTTGGCGGCCTTCTTCAGCCAGATGGTCGGCAGCTCGGGCCAGCGCATCTCGGCCAGGGCCAGCACCTCGAGCCGGAAACTCATCAGCACGACCTGGGCGCGCTTGCCGCTGCGGCGCAGCACGGAGTCGAGCTGGTCCAGGATCTCGGGCCCCGACTTGACCTCGACCAGCAGGTGCTTGCCCGCGGGCAGGGTCTCGAGCAGGTCCTCGAGCGCCGGGATGCGCTCGCGGGCGAACTCGGCGCCCTTCCAGCGCCCCACGTCGAGCGCGCGCAGCTCCGAGAAGCTGCTCTGGTCCACCTTGCGCCACTCGCCGGCCGTGCGGCCGGTGTAGGGGTCGTGGATGACCACCACCCGCCCGTCGGCGCTCAGAAACACGTCGCACTCGACCCCGTCGGCGCCCAGCTTCCAGGCGAGCTTCACGCTCGCGAGCGTGTTCTCGGGCGCCAGGTTCGAGGCGCCGCGATGGGCGACGATCAGCATGGGATCCGCCTCCGCGGCCAGCGCGGCCCGCGCCGGAAAGAAGGCCAGCCAGGACAGGAGGAGAACTCGACACCAACGCAGCATGACAGCTCCGAGTATCCCAGAACACGGGCCCGAGCGCCAGGCCCGGCAAGCAGCAGCACGGAGCCGACCGCTCACCCACCATCGGTACCCAATCGCCCCGCCGCCCCGTCGCCCCGCACCAGCAGCGAGGACAGCTCATTCCACACGCCTCCTCGCCTTGCTCTCATCTCGCCTCCCGATAAAGCACACTGCCACAGAGGCTGCGGATCGTAGATCCGATCGCACCGCGGCTCAAGGCCTTCGATTCTTCGACTCTTCGATTCTCCAGCTCATTGACCGGCTCCTGCTCCCCGGGTTAAGATCCTGGATGGAGTCGATGAAATGGAAGCCGACGAGACCAGGCTCGACCCGGCCACCGAGCTGGCCGTCACCCGGATCGTGGACCAGCGGATCCGCGAGGTCGGGGTGCACCGCGAGGACTTCACCGAGCTCAAGGACGCGCTGACCAGACTGTCTGGCAGCGTGGAGCGCCTGACCCATGCCCAGGAGAACCTGGCCCAGGCCCAGGCGAGGACCGAGAGATCCCTGCAGGCCCTGGCCAGGACGGTCCAGCGCCTGGGCGAGGACCTGGGCGTGGGCCTCGAGGACCTGGGCGAGACTCTGCTGCCCGGCTTCCTGCAGCGCGAGCACGATATCCGGGTCGAGCGCCTGGAGAACCGCGAGCTCGAGATCGACGGCCACAGCTTCGAGATCGACCTGCTCGGCAAGGGCAAGCGCGGCCGGGAGACGGTGCTGGTGCTGATCGAGGTCAAGACCCGGGCGACCAGGAGCGAGGTGGGGGCCTTCGATCGCCGGTGCAAGAAGATCGCCAAGCTCGCCCCGGAGCCCGTCGTCGGGGTGCTGTTCGGCATGCGGATGAGCCGCGAGGCGCGGGACCTGTGCGCCAGGCGGGGGATGATCCCCGTGTCGGGCAACCAGCTCTGAAGCCGTCTGCCCCCTGATCCTCCCAAAGGCATTGATGCGAGTCGATGGTCAGGAGTTGGGGCCCGGAGCGCCCACGAGCACCCCGAGCCCTCTCCAGGCGGCGAGGCTGCGGGAGAGCCTCTTGTGATCGTCTCGGCGGAGGCGACCAGCGCGCGCCGGTCGTCTGCGAACAGCACCATGTCGTCCATGTAGCGCAGGTAGCCGCGCAGCTTCAGATCCCGCTTGACGAGGTGATCGAGCCCATCGAGGAAGAAGTTCGCCAGGTGCTGGCTTGTGAGGTTGCCGACCGGCAGGCCGCGCCTGTCTCCGGGCGGGTGCGCCTCCAGGCCCAGGTGTCTCATCAGCCGCTCCTGCCGGTAGATGTAGAGCCCGCTCTCCAGGATCGCGCCCAGGAGCTCGAGCACCTGTCGGTCTCTGATACTCCTTGCGACGAGCTCGAGCAGCAGGTCCACCCGGATCGACGCGAAGAAGGCGCGCACGTCCAGGTGGCAGCGATAACGGTATCTGCGCGAAAGCTCCAGGTGGCGAAGCACGACCCGATGGGTGCCTCTGCCCGGCAGGCAGGCATAGGTGTCGTGGATGAAGGAGCGCGCGAGCAGGGGCACGAGCACCCGGCACAGGGCGTGGTGGACCACCCGGTCCCGGAACGGGGCCGCGGCGATGACGCGACGCTTGGGCTCGCGGATTGTGAGCAGACGGTAGCGGCCCGGGCGATAGGCGCCCGAGCGGAGCTCTTGCTCCAGGCGCAGCAGGTGCGACTCCGCGTCGATCTCGAAGCGGGCCGGCCGGGCTCCGTATCGCCTGCCGCGCCGCGCCAGGAGCCAGGCGGCGTGCAGGTTCTCCTGCGAGGCCACGGAGTCGAGGAGATGGCGGTGGGTCTTCTCCGCTGGGGCTCCGCCCCAGACCCCGAAGACCAAGGATCAAGAATCAAGGAGAAGAGGGGCGCGCGCAACGGAAGCCCAGGCTGCAGATGCGGTCCCCGGGCGAGCCCCCGTCGCGAAGGGATGCCCGCAAGTCACCGGCATCGACGCTGCTCCAGCCCCCGCCCCGAAGGACGCGGAAGGGACCGCCGGCAGCCCCCTCGGGGTTGCGAGACGGTGCGCCCGAGTAGTAATCAGCCTTGTACCAGTCAGCCACCCACTCCCAGACGTTGCCCGCCATGTCGCACAGCCCGTACGGGCTCTTGCCGCGCTCCTTGGAGCACACCGGCCAGGTGGACTGCCTGCCGCAACCCAGTCCCCCCTCGTTCATCACCGCGTACGCGCAGCTCGCGTCCTGGTTCCCCCAGGGGTACTTCCTGCCGTCGTTGCCCCGGGCGGCCTTCTCCCACTCGGCCTCAGTGGGCAGGCGATTGCCCGACCAGCCGCAGTACGCGCTAGCCTGGCCCCAGTCCACGCACACCACTGGCTGTGTCCGGCCCCGGAAGCCCTCGGGCAGACGTCCTTGCTCCCACGCCTTTCCCGTGAAGACGTAGCAGGTCCCGTCGTCCCAGTGCGGCCCGGTGCAGGCTCCGGCCGCAACGCAGCGCTGGTACTGCTCGACCGTCACCTCGGTCCTGTCGATCAGGTACGCGTCCAGGTAGACCTTGCGCCCGGGCTTCTCGTCGGCTTCGCAGCTCGAGTCGATCCTGTCATTGCAGCCCATCCAGAACTCCCCGGCCGGGATGCGCAGCATGCCGGGCGGTGCCTGCGCGGCAGTCTGGCGGGCCTCCTTCTCCGCTCGCTCCTTCAGCGTGCGGATCTTCCGCTCGGCGGTGCCGAGGTAGGGGTTGTCCTGCGGGTAGTCGGCCGCGAAGCGCTCCCAGGCGGCGAGCTTCTCTGAGGCAGAGCCCTTCTGGGCCTTGAGCCGGTCGTAGTCCGCCTTGATCCGCCTGGCTCGCTCTCGCCCGGCCTCCAGGGCGGCCTTTCTCTCCTCGGCCTCGCGCCGTGCCCGGGCCTCCTGCTCCAGCCTGGCCTCCAGTGCGTCGATGGCCTTCTGCACCTCGGCGGCGTGCGGGTTGTCGAGCGGGTAGTCGGCCAGGAACTGCTGGTAGCGCTCCAGCTTCTCCTCGGCCGTGCCCTTGCGCACGCTCGCGACCAGCCGGCGCCAGGCCTTGCCGAGCTCGCGCCGGTACTCGCCGCTTGCCGCTACCGGGGGCGGCTTCGCGTCGCCGGCTGGCGGCAGGTGTGCATCGTCCGCGAGCCCGCCTCCCCAGGCGCGGATCTGGGAGGCCACGCTCTCGATCGACTTCTTGAGGCCGGCGGGCGTGCACGGGCCCTCGGCGGTCGCGGTCGTGTCGGTGGCCATCTTCTTCAGGTCGTAGAGCCGGCTGCCCACCATGCAGATCTCGCCTATCCGGCTCATGGTCGTGGACAGGGTCTTGCCGGCCGCGAGCTCCTGCCCGATCTCGATCTGGCAGGACTGCTCGTAGCACTTGCGGTACGACTCGGTCTTCTTGCTGACCAGCGCGCGCTTGATCTCGGACGGCGGCACGATCTTGAACGTGCCCCCGCGGCCGAGCCGGTTCCCCAGGTGCTCGGTCAGGGTCTCGAGGGTCACGGACCGGATCCTGCGGGTGCGGTCCTCGATCCGGAACACGGCCACGATGGGCTGATCCTGCCCGGCCAGGGCCGCGGGCCAGGCCAGCACACAGGCCGCTGCCAGCACCATCACCGCGTTACCTGCAAGCCTCATCCGCGACCTCCCGGCTCCAGAAAACCTTCGTCCGTCGTGCTCGAAAAAAGGCGCCTCTCGATTTCCCGTAATGTAGCGGGTTCGCGCTGATTGCCTCGTCTGGATGCGCCTGTCGAGGCACTCCGCGCCT
>JAFGRB010000087.1 GCA_016935365.1 Deltaproteobacteria bacterium | reverse complement strand
GTGGTCGTCCTGGGTGTCGACCGGCACGTTCAGCACCGCAGCCGACGCCATGCAGGGCAGGAGCACGAAGAGAAGCAGCCACTGGCCGCAGATCCGAGTTCGCAAGTGGGTCATGCGATTCCTCCTCGCGGCAGGGTTGAGCAAAAAGCGTGCTGGGCCGTGGAAATCCAGCAATCATCTGGCTTGACAGGACAAACAGCCGCACCGTCCCCCGGGCCGGGGCTGGCGGCCCCAGGCATGCTCAGATAAAGCTTCGGTCTATTCCGGCTCGAGCGGACGCCGGAAGAGGACCAGGCTGGCCGCGCCGGGAAGCACGCGGATCCGGTAAGCTCCCAGCGAGACCGGTCCGGTCTCGTCGCGGGCCATGGCAGCCACGACGCCCTGGATCGGCGTCACGTTGGCCGCAGCGAATAGCCCGCGGGATCCCGTGCCCGCGAGTTCGAAGTCCGGGATGGTTCCGTTCATGTAGTAGAACCTGTCGTGGGGCATGGACAGGCTGGCGGTGCCGTTCGCCACCCTGGCCGGGTCCGGATCCAGGGTGCCGCACTCGCTGATCCGGCCGAGCACGACGCCCTTGTTGGGATCCTCGACCACATCGCTGAGCGGCTCCGTATAGCCCTGGTAGGCGCTGTTGGAGATCGTGTATGCGTCGACTGTCATCTGATCACCCACGCACGCGTCGGACCGCACGAAGACGCCGAAGGTGTATAGGTCGGCAAGCTCGGCGTCACTTTCGCTGCCCGATGTCTTGATCGCGTACTCGGTGTTGGTGGCAACGCCGGGGATGCTGTAGTGGCCGGTCTCATCGACGGTGGCCGAGTGGGTCGGCCTTCCGGGCGAGCCGGAGAGGACCGCGTCGATCGGGAAGAGCTCGACCCTCACCCCTTCCTTGTCCGGATCCGGGCTGTCGGTCGTGGAGTGGAAATCGATCGCCCGGCCCGTGATCTCGCAAGTCTCCGGCGAGGCCGGCGGGACGGACGCCTGCATGGCAAAGCAGCTCAGATCGGCGGGCAGGTCTCCTGGGACGAGCGCCTGCTCGGTCGCATCGGCCACGCAGGCGCCGCCGGCGCCTTCCAGGTGCACGCAGCGCGCCCCCGCCGCGCAGTCGCCCTCCGCGCACAGGAACATGGAGCTGCAGCGGTGCTCGGCCAGATCGCAGGTCGGCGTTGCCGGATAGCCCGCGCAGTCGGCGTCGCTCGCGCAGGGGCCCTTGCACATGGGATCGAAGGGATCGCAGAGCTCCCCGGACTCGGCGTCGCACAGCTCGATCACCTCCCAGAAGCCCGACTCCCCGGCGCAGAGCAGGACCGCGTCCAGTGCCATGTCGCGGCACTTGGTCATGCCGGCCGGGCGGCAGTCACCGCGCGCCTCGCAGCGGTGATCGTCGGGATCGCAGTAGGTACCCTCCGGGCAATCCCGGCTCGCCAGACACTCATCCACGCAGTCGTTCTCGGCAAGCAGGCAGTAGCGGCCCTCCCCGCAGTCGGCCTCGACCCATGCACCGCCCTCGCAGACCCGGACCGCAGAGAGGTCTTGCGGCTCGCAGCGGGTCTCGCCCTCGCGGCACGAAGCGCCGCCATCAAACATACCCCCGTCGCCGGCGTGCCGAGTGCAGGTGCCCGAGACGCAGATGTAACCCTCCGGGCAGGGATGGCCTTGCCCGCAAGCCCTGCCGCTCGGTTCGATGTCATAGTAGACGCAGGCCGTGCAGCAGATGAGCGCACCGATCGCAAACGACCAGGCTCTGTTCTCTCTCATCATCCGGCCTCCCCCGGGGTACAGTAGTGGACGAGGATGTCGACCGCGTCGATGTACGCGGTCGATGGGTCATCGCTCCAGTGGTTGTGGGTGGCGATCTGGATCCCGAAGCCCAGGTCCTCGACCGCCTCTGCCGTCCAGCTCGCGCCCCACAGGTCATCCGGACCGCCGTAGGTCTTCCGGGCGAAGCCGACGCTCGCATCCGGCCAGACAGGGCCGGTGTCGGCCCGGTTGTCGCCCGCCGGCTCGCCGGCATCCAGAAGCTGGACGACGAGATCGTGGTTGGTCACGGTGCCGCTGGTCGCCCGCAGCAGCCTGAGCTCGATGCCCGAGACGACGGCGCCCGCAGGGAGATCGAAGCCGAAATCCGTGCACCGAAAGGCCAGGGAGTCCTTGCTCGGCTGGACATCCGCAACCGCGTAGGCGTGGTCGTCTGCGCTCACCGCCTCGGGCACGTCGGCAGCCGAGCCCTCGGGGTAGACGTGCCACTGCTCGGAATCGGTGTTGCCCGTGATAGCGACCGAGCTCGTCACCGCTGGCGGATAGGGGCCCTGGAAGAGACCGCAGCGCATGCAGAGACCTCCTGTGCAGATGCCCGTGGTGCAGTCCCTGGCCAGAACGCAAGCCTGCCCGGGCTGGCAGGCCGGGCAGCTCGGTCCGCCGCAGTCGATGTCGGTCTCTTCGCCATTCTGCTCATCGTCCTCGCAGCTCTCCCCGGACAGGCACTCCCCCGCCTCGCAGCCGTGCGGGCAGGCCTCTCGGCTCTGCGGGTACTGGCAGTCTGCGTCCACGCAGGCCGCCTGGTGCGTGACGCGATCCGCACCGTCGCACCAGGGCGTCGGGATCTGGCTGCAGACCCGCCCGCAGTGCCCGCAGTTGGCCACGTCCTCCGTCAGGTCCACACAGCTCGTGCCGCAGCAGCTGTCTTCGATCGTCCCGGCGCAGTCCGGTCCCGTGCCCCCACAGCGGCAGACTCCATCCACGCAGGTCTCGTTCGTGTCGCAGGGCCCGCCCGTGCAGGGATCGCCCAGACAGCTCCCCTCCAGGCAGCCGTTCTGGCAGTCCTGGCGCACGAGGTCGTAGGCGCACGCACCGTCCGTGCAGATCCCGTTCCAATACGTCACCTGCGTGTTCCCGTCACAGATCGGCGGCGGTGGCTCGCACGCCATCATCGTCCCCTGGCAGGACCCCGCCTCGCAGCTGTCGTCGATCGTGCAGGCGTCGCCGTCATGGCAGGCCCTGCGCTGCTCGCTCCAGCCCGGCTCGCCCTGCTCGGCGTCATAGCCGCACAGGAATATCCCGTCCAGGCACTCGTAGGCATCGCACTGGCGCTCGAGCGTGCAGGCCGTGGGTGGGCAGCTTCTCTCGCAGCGGCCCTGGACACAGATCTCTTTCCCGCAGTCCATGCCCACGCACAGCGGCTCGGTGCAACTGTCCTGGTAGCAGACCTGCTCGCCCTCGCAGATCGTCTGACCGCAGCTCGTCTCGAAGCACGCGCCGCGAGCACAGCCCTGGCCATCCGGGCAGCCGATCCCCACGCAGGCGGCCACCACACACTGCCCGTCCTCGCAGACCTCTCCATCGACGCAATCCTCGGCCTGGCAGTCCTCGGGCAGGCAGTGCCCGTTCGCGCAGGCCCGGCCTGTCCGGCAGGTCACGCCCACGCACGCCCGCGACTCGCAGCGCTCGCCATCCTTGCAGACCTCGGCAGGCTCGACGCAGGCCTCGTCGCAGTCGAGAAAATAGCAGCGGCCGCCAGCGCAGAGCTCGCCTGCCGGGCAGTCTACGCCCACGCAGGAGGCCTGGGTGCACTCGCCGTCCACGCAGACCTCGCCGTAGCCCCCGCACGGCCCGGTCTCGCAGTCCTTCGTGTAGCAGCGCCCGGCCGCACAGCGCTCGCCTGCCTGGCACTCGACACCCACGCAGGAGGCGCCCTGACAGGCCCCGTCGACGCAGACCTCGCCCAGCCCCGGGCAGGAGCGGATCTCGCAGTCCTTCGAGTAGCACGCCCCTCCCGCACAGGCCTGCCCGGCCGGGCACTCCTTGCCCAGGCAGGCGATCTGCACGCAGATCCCGCCCGAGCAGACCGCGTCCGGCGCGCAGGCCCGGTCCGGGCACCGGAACGCATAGCAGGCCCCGTCCACCACGAGCCCGTCCAGGCACTCGATCGCGCTGTCCGTGCAGGCGACCAGCGCACAGGATGCAATCCAGCAATGCGCGATTCCGAGCATCGCTCGTTTCAGCTTGCATCGGTGAAACCCTGACATGCTCATGGTCTACCCCAGCACATGAGCCGCAGGGTCTGTAGACTCGGGCTTGTCGTGTAGTCGTTCGTGCTCATCTTCGCCTTGACCTTGAGCGGGCTCGTGCCGAGCCCCTGCAGATCGACAGGCAGGCTCTGGTCCGAGAGCAGGACCGCCTCGGTGTCCGCATGCAGCACGTCGTAGCGCAGGCTGGTGCCCGCCGGCACGGTGTCGGCACCCTCGATGCGCGCCCATGCAATGCAGTCCGCTGGCAAGGAGACCGCGGCCGTGGTATAGCGCGCGCCCTTGTGATAGTAGCAGACCTTCAGGTAGAGGCGGTTGAGGTAGGCATGGCGGTTGGACCTGATGGTGGTCCCGTATGCGACCTCCGTGCTGGCGTTGTTGTACTCCGCGGGATTGCTGCTGAGCTCGCCTCCCCACAAGGAGCCCTCGCTGCCCCACCAGTACTGGTGCCAACTGCCCCCCGTGATGTAGTTCTTGGTGTTTCTGGCCTGGCGGATGGGTCCACCCGGACCGACGGTCGTTATCCTGACGCTATGCAAATAGTAGGTCAGGCCGTCGCTGTCGTTGGCCGTGTAGGCCGACACACACACGCCCACGACCTCGGCATCGCCGGGGATGTTCAGCTTGTAGTTGCTCGTCCGTTGCTCGGGCGTGTTGCCCGTTGAGCTCTGGGTCCACCATGCGTCATAGCCCTCCGCATAGGTCTTGAGATCATCGGCGTCGTGCCAATCGTGTTGCACGGTGCTCGGCGGGTTCCAGTTGCAGTGGCGACGCTGATCGATCTTGACGTAGGCAGCAGCGCCCGAGTCGACGATCTGCGAGAGGTCCAGGACACCCGAGGCGAACTCCGTGTCCGTGTC
>JAFGRB010000086.1 GCA_016935365.1 Deltaproteobacteria bacterium | reverse complement strand
GCGCGCAGCCGAGGGGGGGCCCCCCGATCGCGCGGAGGGCGGTTCGCAGCCCGAGCACGAGCGGGGGTCCTCGGCGTTGCAGCCGCGAGGACGCCTTGCAGCGCGCCCCCGAGCCGGGAAGCGTTTACTTTCGACAAGGCAGTCGAATCCACCGGTGCGACGCCCGCCCGGTCTTGACGTTGACCCGCAGCAGCACGGCCATGCCGCAGGAGGTCGACCCGTCGTTGAGCTGCCAGGCCAGCGGGTTGGCCGAGCCCGCGTTGATGAAGAGCGTCTCGTGCCAGCCCCCCTCGCCCACCGGCTTCTGGCCGGCATCCACCGCCCGGCCGCCCGCCTCCAGGATGTGGCTGAAGAGCCCGAAGCGCAGCCCGTGCTCCCGGATGAACCCGGCCAGCTCCGGGTCGCCCACGTTGCCCGCCTCCACGGCCCGGTCGATGGCCCTCGGCCCCTTGCCGGCCGGCGGCCCGTGGCTGACCAGCACGATCCGCTCGCGCCCCGGCGCCTCGCCCACGAAGCGCTCGAGCTCCCGCACGTCCCGGGGCCGGTACACGCAGCCCGACGACTGGTGGACGAAGGACTTGTCCGTGTAGCCCGGCAGGCTGACCAGCACCGCCCCGCCCAGGTCCACCCTGCGGACGAGGTCGAAGTTTACCACATTGGGCGCCGCCCTCACGGCGGCCAGCACCGCCCGGTTGAAGGCCGCCCGGCTCTCGGAGTTGCCGATCAGGGCCAGCACCGGCCAGGGCCGGCGGGCGCAGTGGAGCAGGATGCGGGTGATCTCCATCTCGGTCGCCGCCAGGTCGCCCAGCAGCAGCAGGGCGTCGGCGCCCTCCGCCTCGAAGCGGCGCATGTAGGTCGTCAGCGCCTCGCGCGTCTCCGGGCTGAAGTCCTTGACCGCGCCCAGCACGCCCACCGTGACCAGGCCGTCTCTGTCCGCGCCCTCGAGCGCAAGGCTCAGGCCGTCGAAGACGAAGCGCCGCCCGCCGATCTCCATCTTCTCGGGCCCGGCCGCGGCTCCGTCTCCCAGGCACTTGAGCCGCCTGGCCCGCAGGTACTTCGCGTACGGCGTCTGCGGCGCGGGCAGCGCCGAGAGCCTGTCCGGATCGGCGATGTAGTCGTCCAGCGGCGCGGCGGCCAGAAGCTGAAATGCCGCGATCAGGCTCGGCAGCAACGAGGTCATCGGGCCCTCCCGGCTCGGTTCGGCCCGAGTATCCCACGGGCGAGCGAGGCCTCACAAGGCAAGACTTCCGTGTTCCCGGCCGCCATTTCGGCTTGACAGATTTCGCCCCAGCTCTCAGAATGGGGCCACGAGCATGCGGCGGGCCGCTCAGCGGGCCCGAAGAGACGATTTCAGGACAACCGGCACGGTCCGAAAGGAGGAGTTTTCGATGAAGGTCATGAGAATGTTCTGTTTGATGCTGGCCGCGGGGATGCTGGCCCTGGGCCTGGCCGGCTGTCCCGGCGAGCAGTATCTCGAGTGTGGAACGGAGTCTTGCGACCCGGGCACCTGCATCCCGGGGGACGGCGCAGACGCGACCTGCGATTGCCCACCCGGCTACAAGCAGGGCGAGGGCCTGACCTGCGTCATGGGCGGCCTGCCGCTCGGGGCGATCTGCACCGAGGACTCCCAGTGCGTGGACGGGCGCTGCCTGAAGTACACCGGCCAGGCGGAGGGCTACTGCACCAAGACCGACTGCGGCAGCGACTCCGAGTGCGTCAACCACGCAGACGACGGCCTCGAGATGTGCTGCGTGGAGGTCGACGTGGCCTTCTTCATCTGCATGAAGATCGGTGAGGGCTGCCAGTGCGGCGACGGGACCGGGACCTGCGGCGCCTCGTGCACCTGCATGTCCGACTCGGCCTGCCAGCCGGGCTTCCCCTGCCTGGCCACCTCGATCATGGACCCGGGCGCGATCTGCTCCAAGCAGTGCACGACCGACGACGATTGCAACGACTGCGTGGGCGGGGCCGAGGACGAGTTCGCCTGCATAGCCATCTCCGGCGGAGACAAGTACTGCCTCAAGTCGAACGTCCAGCCCTGCGAGCGTAACCTCGACTGCGATGAGGGCGAGGTCTGCATGGTGGACGTGGTCGACGGCCTGCTGGTAGGCTCCTGCGGCCGCCAGGGCGCGCTGGATCCGGGAGCCGAGTGCAACGACGAGGACGACCCCAGCACACTGACCTACGACGAGCGCTGCGCGGCCGTGTTCTGCTTCAACGACATGTGCTCCTCGGTCTGCACGCTCGACAGCGACTGCCCCGAGGGCATGACCTGCGAGACGATCGGCTTCATCGACATGCCGGAGCAGACCATCGACATGTGCTTCGGCCCGCCCATCACAGGCGAAGCTGAAGCCGGCGATCCCTGCCCCTTCAATGGCACCAATGCGGATGCCGACTACTGCCTGCCAGGATTGGCATGCCTGGGATATGACCGCGCTGGTGTGGCTACTCCCTGCACGACGGACGAGGACTGCTTTGACGTCCTGCCGCCGGCCGAGAATCCGGACTGCGCCGACGACGGCATGTGCGGGGCGAGCTTCTGCTCGCCGCCCTGCGACGAGAACAACGAGTGCGAGGATGGCTTCTACCCGGCCCTGGTAGGCGACGACTGCTACTGCATCCCGGAGACGACCGGCACCTCGCCTGCAGGCGGCCCCTGCCCCTTCAACGGCACCAACGACGACGCCGACTTCTGCCAGAGCGGGCTCACCTGCCTGGGCTACGACCGCGCGGCCGTCAACTACCCCTGCGATGACGACGAGGACTGCCTGGAGGCCCTGCCCCCGGCCGAGAACCCGGACTGCGCCGATGACGGCATGTGCGGGGCGAGCTTCTGCTCGCCGCCCTGCGACGAGAACAACGAGTGCGAGCCGGGCTTCTACCCGGCCCTGGTGGGCGAGCCGCCCAACCAGCAGTGCTACTGCATCCCGGAGACCACCGGCAGCTCGGGCCCCGGCGATCCCTGCCCCTTCAACGG
>JAFGRB010000085.1 GCA_016935365.1 Deltaproteobacteria bacterium | reverse complement strand
TGGAACAGGAAGGAGTGTACCCGAACCTGCCGTGGATGTATATGGTGAAATGCTCAAATGTATGTAAAAGTTTCTTACAGAAATCTTACAGCCTGCACCAGCAAGCCCCAGCCGGGGCGACTCGCCCGGCAGACTGCGCTCAGCACGAACGGTCTCAGGCCTGTTGCTTGACGCGCGGCAGGACGACCCGGGTGGCGAAGTCCGCGATCCAGGCCGCGCCCAGGGAGATGGTGGCGAAGAAGCCGGCGATGTAGAGTCCCAGCCGCAGGAACATGACGAGGAACCAGCCGCTGTTCTCGGCCACCGAGACGAAGAGCCCGTAGAGCAGCAGCAGCGCCGGCAGGTAGACCAGCATGACCAGGCCGACCACCAGGGCCCATCTCCGGGCCGGATCCCCGTCTTCCTCGGGCCCCCGGAAGGCCACGCAGGCCACCAGGAGGATGAACAGCGGCAGCAGCATGAGCACCCGGCCGATGACCTGGCTGGCGCTCGAGTCCTTGAGGTGGTAGAGCAGGGCGGCGACGAAGGTCGACTCCCCGCCCGCCTCGGTCAGGTAGGCGGTAAGGCCGAAGAGCAACCCGATGCCGAGCAGGACCCGCGCGGCCGCGGACCGCGGCGCGTGCACCCGCAGCAAGAGCGCCGCGCCCACGACGATGAACATCAGCACCCAGATCGGCCCGCCCATGAAGACGAACTCCAGGTCCGGCTTGAAGGGGCCGCGCACGTCCCCGGTCCAGGTGAGCACGACCAGGGCCGCGAAGCCGAGCAGCACCGAAGCGCAGGCCCGCAGCCAGTCCGGCAGGGGCCTGACCAGGCCGAGCACCAGATAGACCAGCGAGAGCACCAGCGGCCAGGTGACCATGTGCTCCATGCCCTCGAGATCGGCCAACAGGTCCCAGGACATGACGACCTCGTAGGAGGTGGCCCCGAAGGGGACGAAGAAGAGCAGCAGCCAGATGCCGCCCGAGATGGTCATCAGGATGCGGAGCAGGCGATCGAGCCGCTCGCGCCCGCCCGGAGAGTCGGGCTCGGCGCTCGCCGACCTGCCGCAGTGCAGGCAGAACTTGATCTCGCCCGACTCGGGCTGCTCGGTGACCTTTCCGCAATGGGGACATGTGAAGCTCATGGGGCTCACCTCCTGGCACTCGGCCTCGACCGGAGTATACCCCATACCGACGGCCGGGTTCCCGCGAAGATCTGGCGCGGACGAGAGGGGATGTCAGGGGGGGCTTTGCCCCCCTCGCCCGGCCTTTCCGGCCAGATACGGCTCGATCCGGGCGCGGGTCACCGGCGAGACCGGAAAGAGCGTCATCCGGGCCTCGACCTGGATCTCGACCGCCAGACCGAAAGGGCTGCCCGGCGCGTAGCCGACCCCCATCTGGAACTGGCCCGCCAGGGCCAGGGCCGAGCGCCTGTCCGGAGCCAGCAGGACCGGCAGGTTGGGCTGCGGGTCCTCGGCGAGGATCGCCGCAGCCTGTCTCAGGCCTTTCGCCTCCTCGTCCGCCCTGCCCTCGGCGCGGTGCTGCTCGGCGATCCACATCTGGGCCTGGGCACGGGCCTGCCGGCTGGTGAGAAACGGCAGGATCTCGGCCAGCAGCTCCGCCGGCGAGCGGTCGATCCCCTCGATCCGGCGGCCGGCCGCCAGGTCGACGGCCAGCGACACGGCCAGGGCGTCCGGATCCTGGGCGCAGATCTGCAGCGTCTCGTCGAGCAGCTCCCGCGCAGCCTCGCCCGCCCCGCTCTGGGCGAGCAGGGTGGCCGTGGACGAGGATGCGTCGCAGAAGACCTGGAGCGGCTCGCTGTCGTGATCCCAGCGCTGCATGACCCGCTGGTAGGCCGTCAACGCCGCCTGCAGATGCTTGGCCTGCGACTCCCCCTCGGCGAGCATGGCTCGAGCCGCATCGAGGTTCCCCTGCCACAGGACGAGCTGCGCCCGGCCGCCGCTCTCGAGCCGCGCGCGGATCGACTTCGAGGCCCTCTCCAGCTCGGCTGCGCCGCCGCGCTGGAGCATCCGGCGCACGGCCGCGCCGGACTGCAGGGCGTAGAAGCGCTCCGGGAGCGCGGTCTTGCGCTCCTCGCAGGCCCGGGCGTAGCGCTGGACCGCCTCCCAGGGATCGGGGCCCGCGCCGGCCACCTGGCCGAGCAGGTAGGCCATCTGGAGGCAGGCCTCGTCGTCCGGCCGCGCCTTGCAGTATGCCTCGACGCGCGGTGCCATGCGGCGCGCGATATCGAACATGTTCCCGCCGGCGGCGGCGGTCATGAAATCCAGGTGGATCCGCGTCAGGTCCGCCAAGCGCGGATCGGAGCGCCGGAAGGCCTCCAGGTCCGCCTCGAGCCGGGCGAGCACCGCCGGGTCCACGCGCGAGACGCCGGGCTTGAAGATCTCGCCGAGCAGCACCGCCAGGCCCGCGCCGATCCGCCGGCCCAGCAATCCCGGCCTTGCAGGCTGACCCTTCGCATGCAGGCCGAATTCCCAGGCGGCCCGGAAGTCGAAGCGCGCGGACAGCAGCGCGTCGATGTAGATCTCGTCGAGCTCGGCCGAGGCCGCGCGGATCACCTGCTCGGAAGACAGGGTTTTCCGTATCCGGTCTTTCTCGCCGAGCTGGATCAGCGCCCGGGCCACGCCCAGATGCGCCGCGGCCGAGGGGGCGCCCGCCCGGGCCTGGCGCGCCGCGGCCAGCTCGCGCCGCTGCCGGGCCCGGGCGAGCAGCCCGGCCGGCGCGCGCAGGCCCACGGCGCGCTGCAGGGCCGCTTCGCCCTCCTTCAGCCGACCCAGCTCGAACAGGGCTTCGGCCTCGAATGTCGCGGCCCGCCCCGCCTCCGGCTCCAGCCCTCCAAGGGCGCGGGCGTTGCCCAGCACGAGCTCCCAGTCGGCCTCCCTGCGGCCCACCTCCACCAGGCTGACCAGCAGATCCCTGCGCAGTTCGGGATCGACCTTTCCGGCCGCGAGCCTCCGCCTTCCCAACCACCGGATCCCGCGGCGGGCATAGGCGGGCAGATCCGCGAGCTGGCGGGCGAAGGCGAGCAGCGGCGCGGCCGCCTCGCGTTTCTGCAGGGCCATGATCTCGATCGCGATCAGGCCGAGCTCGAGCTTGGCCTCCTGGCCGTCCAGGCCCCGATAGAGCCCGAGCAGATCCCGCTCCCACTCCGCCGGGGGGGTATCGAGCGCGCTCACCGCCCCCTCGACCATGGAGATCACCGCCAGCCAGGTGAGCAGCGCGTCGCTCTGATCGCGCGGATCCAGATCGGCCAGCGCAGCGATCCCCTGCCGGAGGGTCCGGGCCCGCTCGAATCGCTCGGCCGGCTTGCCGGCCTGCAGCAGCAGCAGGTCGAACTGCTGCCCGAGGGCGTCCACTTTCGCGGCCACATCGGGCTGGAAGCGGCTCTCGGCCGCCTGCGACCCTGCGGGGATTGCCCCGCAGAGTGCGACGAGGCATGCCAGCGAGAGACCGCGCCTCATCCGCGACCCCGTCGATGCGGATCCGGTCGGCGTCTCATCGGCGGCGCCAGCCCGTGAGCAGGAGCAGAAGCAGGACCGCTGCCGATGCGGAGCCCGCCGCGCCGGCCGTCGCACAGCCGCTGCTTCCACAGGGCACACACTGGCCGGCCTGGCACATCCTGTCCTGACCGCAGACGAATCCGTCCGGCTCGGGCTCGTTCACGCACCCGTGCCGCGCATTGCAGGAGTCGTGGGTGCAGATATCGCCGTCGTCGCAGTCCAGCGGCTCCCCGCCCCCGCTGCAATCGCCGAGGATGCAGGTCTCCTCGCCATTGCACAGGTCGCCGTCGGAGCAAGGTGTCCCGGAGGGGGCCGTCCAGCAGTGGCCCTCGTGTCCCTCCAGGTCGCATGCCCGGCAGGGCTGATCGCAGGCCGAGTCGCAGCACAGGCCGTCCGCGCAGTAGCCGAAGAGGCACTCGTCATCCTGGCTGCAGGCCTGCCCGATGCCGCCGCCCGTGAAGTCCGTGATGAAGTCGGTGAAGGCGTCCACCTTGGTGCTGCAGCCGGGATCCTCCAGGCACGAGGCGCCGCCGAAGGAGGTGATCCCGGCCACGTACTCGCGCCCCTCGCGGGTGACCAGGGACGGACCGCCGCTGTCGCCCTGGCATGGCCCGCCCGGGTGCTGATCGTAGCACAGGGTATAGGGCGCCATGTACTGGCAGGACGCCTGCGCGCAGATCCACTGCAGGTAGCCCAGGGCCCAGCGCTTCACGCCGTCGGTCTGGCCGGTCTCGGTCTGTCCGTAGCCGACGAAGATGAGCTCCTCGCCGACGTCCCCCTCGCCGAGCCCCATGAAGTCCGGCAGGGGGGGAATGGGCACGGTGCCGTCCGGAGCCGGGCTCGCGAGCCGCACCAGGGCGATGTCGTAGCCGTGCCCCGCGTCGCCGTTCCACCTCGTGTGCTTGCGCACCTCGACGATCGACCTCGAGACGCGGGAGCGGAAAGCGTTCGTGCCGAAGACCACGCTGTGCTCGTCCAGGGAGCCGAACACGCAGTGGGCTGCCGTCAGCACCACCGTCGGCGTGATCAGCGTGCCGGAGCACAGGCCGAACTCCACACCGCTCTGGTAGGTGACCGCCACCACGGCCGCGTGCTGCTCCGAGTCGTCCGGCTCGCCGTTGACGATCGGCGAGCCCAGCGAGGCCAGCTCGTCGGCGGGCGCGTCCTGTCCTCCGCAGCCCGCGAACGCCGCGAGCAGGCACGCACATCCCATGCTCCTCCACAGCCAGGCTGCCGATGGTCGCAAGACGATCGAGGAAAGATCCCGTGACGCTGCGCGACGCAGCATGCAAGTCGAAGGACTTCGTATTTCGACGGTCTCCAGCCAGGGTGTCACCTGTGCGCCTCCTTCCCCTGGAGCGTTCCAGTCGAGCGCAGCCGATCAGGTCTGCCGGCGCCGGCGCAGGCCCAGGGCGAGCACGAGCAGGAGCAGCCAGACGGCCCCCTTCTCGCCCCCCGCGGCGGTGCAGCCGCAGCCTTCCCCGCAGTCGGGGATCGGGAGACAGAGCCCGCCCTGGCAGGCCCCGCAGTCGCTGCAGACCGAGCCGTCCGGCATGTCCTCGTGCTGGCAGCCCTGGGCCGGATCGCAGAAGTCCACGGTGCAGGGGTTGTCGTCGTCGCACAGCACCTGCTGGTCGGGGCCGAGGCACTCGCCCGATTGGCAGCTGCCCTCGCCGCAGGCGCCTCCCCCGCACACGACCCCATCCGGGACCATGGCGTGCAGGCAGCCGGTGGACCGATCGCAGTCGTCGTCGGTGCAGGGATTGCGATCGTCGCAATCGGTCGGCGGGTAGACGCAGCCGACGGCCGGGTCGCAGCGCTCGTCGGTACACAGGTTGTCGTCGCTGCAGTCGATGGGGTTGCCCGCAAAGCAGACCCCGCTCTGGCAGATGGCCTGGGAGTCGCACTTGTTGCCCTCGCCGCAGGAGGTGCCGTCGGCCACGGCCGTGTGCTGGCATCCCCGCCCGGGATCGCAGCTGTCCCGCGTGCAGGGCTCGCCGTCGTCGCAGTCCGGCGGCTCTCCAGCCCGGCAGCGGCCGCTCCGGCAGAGCTCCTGGCCGTTGCACAGGTTGCCGTCCGAGCAGTACGCGCCGTCGGGCCGCGGCTCGGACACGCAGCCCACGCCCGGCTCGCAGCGGTCGGTCGTGCAGGGCTCGCCGTCGTCGCAGTCCGGCAGCGGACCGTTGACGCACAGTCCGCTTATGCAGATCTCCACCCCGTCGCAGGGCTCGGCGTCCGGGCAGGGCGTCCTGTCGGGCACCGGGCTGCAGGTGCCGTACGAGCCGGCCAGGTCGCAGGCCTCGCACGCACCGCTGCAGTCGTCGTCGCAGCAGATCCCCTCCACGCAGTGGCCCGAGTTGCACTCGCTGTCGTAGGAGCAGGTCTGCCCGTTCTGCCGGCCGACGTAGTCCTCGATCCAGTCCTGGTAGTGATCCACCTTGCCGCTGCAGCCGACCATGTCGCAGTCGCCGTAGCCGTAGGAGGTCACCCCGGCCACGTACTCCCGGCCGTTGCGCCAGACGAAGGCCGGGCCGCCGCTGTCGCCGTGGCACGGCCCGCCGGGATCCATGTCGTAGCAGATGGTCCAAGGCGCCAGGTCGTAGTCGTAGTAGCCCACGCGCCAGCTGCAGCTGGAGCTGCTGTTGCAGACCCTGCCCAGGTAGTCGCTCACGTGCATCTTCACGCCGGTCGAGCCGGTCTCGGTCTGGCCGAAGCCCGAGAACTCGAGCAGGAGCCTGCCCTCCTCCGACGACTGGACGGCCTGACTGGAGGGCAGGTTGGGGATGGGCTGTACCCAGGTCGGCCCGCCGTCGAGCCGGATCAGGGCCAGGTCGTTGGCGTTGGTGTAGGTGCTGTAGCTCCGGTGGATCAAGTAGTCGGCCGGGGAGTACCAGGCCCGGATCTGGCTCTCGTCGTTGCCGAAGCCCACCAGGAAGTACTCGAAGTTGTCGTACAGGCAGTGGGCCGCGGTGAGCACCACGTCCTGGGCGATGTAGGTGCCGCTGCAGCCGGCGGCCTCATGCTCGTTGAGCACGATGTAGATGGCGGTCACCGCCATGTGATCGGGGTTGTCGTCCTCCTCGCCGTGGACGATGGGCCAGCTCACCGAGCCCAGATCGGGCAGGGAGAGCCCGGGGTCCTGGCAGCCCATCGCGAGCGCCACCAAGGCCAGCCCGCCCAGGTATCGACGGAAAGAACTCACGCAAGCGCTCCTTCCTTCCCCCGGCGTCTGAGAACAGACTAGCAAATGCAGCCCAAAAAGCGAAGCCCTTGGGCCGGCAGCCCCGGAAGGAGCCTCGCCTGTGGACCTTGACGTGCGCGCGCGAGCCGGCTAGGATTTTTGGTCGGACGTCCAACCAAGAACCCGGAGGACTCCGGTGAGGAGATCGGCGGTCGCAGCCCGGCGCAAGAAGCAGATCCTGGAAGGGCTCTTCGCCGCCATTGCCCGCAAGGGCTTCTCGGCTTGCTCCGTCCGCGATGTGGCCCGCGAGTCCGGCCTGGCCTGCGGGGCCCTGCACTACTACTTCGAGAACAAGGAGCAGATGCTCGTCGAGCTCATGCGCTCGCTCGGCGAGCGCCATCTGGCCGGCCTGCGAGAATACAGGGACCGCTTCGAGGATCCCCTGGACCGCATCCTGGCCGTCTTTCGATACCACCTGGTGCCGGACGACGAGCCGAGCCTGGAGCGGACGCGGGTGTGGATCGAGTACTGGGGCTACGGGGTCGAGGCGCCGGAGCTGAGAGGGGTGATCTCCGAGATCCAGGCAGCCATCCGCGCCGACATCCGCGCCGACGTGCAGGCCGGCGTGCGGCGCGGGCTCTTCGGCTCCGTGGATCCGGAAGCCGCCGCCGTGCTGCTGCTCTCCCTGGTGGAGGGCCCGATGCTCCAGCGGACGTATGGACACCGCAGCCCGGAGGGATCGCAGCTCGCCTCGGAGCTGCGCGCTCTCGTCGAGCGCTATCTCGGCAAGCGAGTCGCAAGAGCACGTCACGGGAGAAGGGAGAAGCCATGAAGGCAGAGATCGATGCGGAGCAGCTCGTGAACTTCGAGGTCGAGCTCCGCGACGGACGCCTGGAGCTCCGGCAGACGGGTCCCATGCCGGAGCCCGCCGTGCGCTATCTCGAGCGCCACCTGGCGCGACTTACCAAGTTCAAGACGGTGGGCTTCTGGCACGGCGCGCGCTCGATCTCGTTCTTCGATCCCCCGCTGCCCCACCCGGCCGGCAAGCGGGGCCTGGTCGACCGGCTCGAGCGGGTGTTCTGCAGGACGCGCAAGCCGGCCGCGGCCACCCTGGCGATCACCTACAACTGCCAGGCCGACTGCGTGCACTGCTCCTGCGCTCCCAACGTGCGCAGGCAGCCCCCGCTGTCGACGGAGCAATGGAAGCGCATCATCGCCGAGACGGTCGACGTCGGCACGACCAACGTCATCTTCACCGGCGGCGAGCCCCTGCTCCGCAAGGACATCTTCGAGCTGATCGCCAGCGTGGACGAGCAGCGGGCCACCACCCTCATGTTCACCAACGGCGAGATGCTGAGCCCGGAGACCTGCGCCAAGCTCGTCGACGCGGGCCTGTATGCGCTGTTCATCAGCCTCGACAGCCCCGAGCCCGCAGAGCACGACCGCCTGCGGAGGCGGCCGGGCCTGTTCGACACCATCATGCAGAACATCGAGCACGCCGAGCAGGCGGGCCTGATGGCGGGCTTCTCTATCTACCTGACCCACGCCAAGCACGCGGCCGGAGAGCTCGATGCCTACATGGAGCTGGGCAAGAAGGTCGGCGCGAAGGAGATCATCCAGTTCGACGCCGTCCCCACCGGCCGGCTCTTCGGCCAGATGGACGTCCTGCTCCGCGAGGAGGACCGGGAGGAGATCCGCCAGAAGGTTCTGGCCACCTATCACCAGGACATGCCCGGCTACCCCGTCCTGACCTCCCAGGCGCTGGTCAACTCACCCCAGTCGATGGGCTGCTTCGGGGCCTTCAACCAGTTCTATATGACCGCCTACGGCGACATGTGCCCCTGCGACTTCACGCCGATCTGCTTCGGCAACGCGGTCGAGGAAGGCGTGGCCGCTGTCTGGGAGCGGATGACCCACCACCCGCTGTGGTGCCGGCGCCACAAGGACTGCCGCATGCAGACCCCCGAGTTCCGCGCCCAGACCGTCGACCTCATCCCGCCCGACGCCCCCATGCCCTACCCCATCGAGACCATCGACGCCATGCGCGAGAAGAAGGCCGCCGGGGGCTGACCCGCGGTGCCACCCACTTCGTAAAGGACGGTCGCTTTGACGGAAAAACGCCTGTTTTCCAATCGCGTAGGGCAGATCCCGCCCTCGGCCATCCACGCGATGACCGCGCTCTCGAAGACGGTTCCGGACGTGGCCTTCCTGTCCTGGGCCAAGCCGACCAGCTCGGCGCCGGCCCACATTCACGAGGCGGCTGCGGCCGCGATCGCCGAAGGGCGGGCCGACGGCTACTCCGAGACGCGGGGCCTCGGCCCGCTGCGCGAGGAGATCGCCCGCAAGCTCCGGCAAGAAAACGGGATCGACGCCAGCCCGGCGCAGATCCTGGTCACCGTCGGGGCGATCGAGGGCATCTCGGCCGCCCTGATGGCCGCCATCGACCCCGGCGACGAGGTGATCCTGCCCTCGCCGACCTACTCGACGCACATCAACCAGGTGCTGCTGGCCTCGGGCCGGCCCGTCTTCGCGCCCACGGTCGAGCGGGAGGGCTTCCGGCTCGACCTCGATGCGCTGCACGAGGTCGTCAGCCCGAAGACGCGCGCCATCCTGTACTGCTCCCCGGCCAACCCCACGGGGGCGGTCTTCGGCCGGCAGGCGCTCTCCGAGCTCGCCCGGATCGCCCTGGAGCACGACCTGATCGTCATCACCGACGAGGCCTACGAGTACTTCACCTTCGACGGCGCGGAGCACTTCGCGATCGCCTCCATTCCCGAGATGCGCGATCACGCCATCAGCTGCTTCACCTTCACCAAGAACTACGCCATGACCGGCTGGCGGGTGGGCTACGTGCACGCCTCGGAGAGCTGGATCGCCCAGCTCGGCAAGCCCCACATCGCCTTCGCCATCTGCGCACCGGTGGTCTCGCAGTATGCTGCCCTGGCCGCCCTGCAGGGCCCCCAGGACTGCATCCAGGCCTTCCGCGCCAAGTACCTCTCGGCCCGGGACCGGATGTGCGCCCGGCTCGATCGGCTCGGCTCCGTGTTCAGCTACCAGAGGCCGAGAGGCTCCTACCTCATGTTCCCCCGGATCCTGCTCGAGGAGGGCCGCGACTCGAAGGCCTTCTGCGAGCAGCTCCTGCTGCGTGCCCGGGTCTCGACCACGCCGGGCTGCGACTTCGGGCCGACCGCCGAGGGACACCTGCGCCTGTCGTTCTGCGTGCCCGAGGAGATGATCGACACGGCCTTCGATCGCATGGAGCGCTACTTCGGCGCGGGCGGCTGAGCGCCGGTGACGATATCGGCCGACACGAGGGTGGCCGAGACCGCGCCCGTGTTCTCGATGAAGTGGGCGTAGCCCTGGGTCTCGTAGAAGATCTCGCCCGCGGCGACCCTCTTCGGCGGCTTGCCCTGCTCGTGGTTCACGATGCTGCCCGCGATCACATAGACGATACCGGGCCGGTCCCTGTGGACGTGAAAGGGCGTATGCCCTCCCGGCTCGAGGGTGATCAGGCGCATGCGAAGCGAGGCCCCCTCGACCCTGGGTATCTCGCCTTCGAGGGGTGTCATGCGCAGGACGTCCGCGTGAAACTTGACCGCCCGCTCGGGTCGCTCGCTCCGATGCGGCTTGCCTGATTCGCCTGTCGATGCGCTCGAGCCAAAGAGCGCGATGAGGACGATCGCGGATAGAGCCATTGTCTTCGACATGTCTTCTCCCTGCTGAGCGCAGGCCATCGAGCGCGCCCGAGGGCATCCTATCGCAGGGCTCGCCGCGATGAAAACCCTTCGCTTTTTTGGACGGTTTGCTAGACTTCCCCCGGTTGGGAGACCGGCTCGATGCAGCGCTCGATCCGCGACTACGCCGCCTTCAGCGTCCGCATGCTGGTGCGCAATCCGGGCACCTGGGTCGTGCTGGGCGCGGCGGCGATCATCCTGCCGCTGCTCGGCAGCGCCGGCCTGTGGGATCCCTGGGAGACCCACTACGCCGAGGTGGCCCGCCGCATGCTGGCCGATGGCGACTGGCTCACACCCCGCTGGCGAAACGAGCTGTTCTTCTCCAAGCCGGTGCTCATCTTCTGGATGATGGCGGCCAGCTTCGCCGTCTTCGGCATCAACGCGCTGGCCGCCAGGCTGCCCTTCGCCCTGCTGGGCATCCTGGGCGTCTACCTCGGCTACCGCTGCGTGGCCCGGCTCACCGATCCGCGCCGCGGGGTCTGGGCGGCGCTCGTGATGGCGACCTCGCCTTTCTACTTCTACATCTCCCGCCAGGCCGTGACCGACCTGCCCTTCGTGGTCTTCCTCGTCGGCTGCCTGGGCTGCTTCCTCATCGCGGCCATCGAGCCCGAGCCGAGGCTGCGCGACGTGCTGGGCATCTACGTCTTCGCCGCCCTGGCCGCCCTGGCCAAGACGCCGGTCGGCCTGGCCATTCCGGTCGTGACCGTGCTGGCCTACCTGCTGCTCACCGGCGACTGGCGGGTGCTCGGCCGGATCAAGCTCCACATCGGCCTGCCGGTCTTCTTCGCCCTGGCCGCGCCCTGGTACCTGGCCATGGTCATCAAGCACGAGGGCAGGTTCTTCAACGAGTTCTTCCTGCACCACAACCTGCAGCGGGCCTTCACCGGCGTGCACGGCGAGCGGGGCAGCTTCGAGTACTACATCCAGCAGCTCGGCTACGGCTTCTTCCCCTGGGTGGCGCTGCTGCCCCAGGCGCTCGCCCGGCTGGGCGGCCGCCTGCGCCGCACCCAGACAGCCGCCGCGATCCGGCTGGCGGGGCCGAACCCGGCCACCGCCTCGCTGCGCCTGGATCTCTTCCTGGCGATCTGGCTGGTGTGCAGCTTCGTCGCCTTCACGCTGATCGTGACCAAGTTCCACCACTACGTCTTCCCCGCCCTGCCGCCGCTCGCCCTGCTCGTGGGCCTGACCCTGGCCGAGGAGGATCGCGGCGGGTGGCGCTTCCTGGCCCCGCTCGGCGCGGCGCTGCTGGCCGTGGTGGCCAACGACGTGGTGGCCGACCCGGCCCACCTGTCCAACCTGTGCACCTACGCCTACGAGCGGCCCGTGCCGCACGATCTCTACCCCCGCTTCTTCCTGCTCGGCCTGTCGGTGGCCTTCGGCGCCGTGCTGCTGTCCGGCCGCTGGCTCGCGGGCCGCTGGAACGCCTGGGCCCTCGGCGCCCTGGCCGCGATCGGGGCCGCCGTCCTGTCCTGGTTCTACCTCGCGCCGCTCGGGCACACCATGTCGCAGCAGGACCTCTTCGAGACCTACCGCGAGCTCGCCAAGCCCGGAGAGAAGCTCTACCAGTACCAGATGAACTGGCGCGGCGAGGTCTTCTACTCGGACGACACGATCGTCAAGGTCTCGAGCGAGGCGTCGGTCGAGCGCATCTTCAAGTCCGAGGAGCGCGCCTTCATCATCGCGGTCCGGGACGGGTTCAGCGCGGTCGACCGCGCCGTGCGCCGCGCCACAGGCAAGCACCTTCACGTGCTGCCCGGCTCGAACCTGCGCTACGTCCTGGCCTCCAACTCGATCGAGGCCGGCGCGCAGGACCTCAGCCCCCTGTCGCGGGATGTGCTGCGCGAGGCGCCGCCGATCGACCATCCCCTGAAGGCGAGCTGGGCCGACGGGATCGACTTCCTCGGCTGGAACATCGAGCCCGCCCAGCCCGAGATCGGCAGCCAGATCGAGCTGACCCTCTTCTTCAAGTGCACCCGCGCGGTGACGAAGAGCTGGCAGATCTTCATCCACATCGACGGTCACGGCCACGAGTTCCACCGGATCAACGGAGATCACTTCCCGCTCGACGGGCTCTTTCCCACCGATCACTGGCTCGAGGGAGACATCATCCGCGACCGGGTCAAGCTGCATGTGCCGATCGAGTTCACCGCCCGGCGCTACCACATCTACCTCGGCTTCTACATCGGCGACACGCGCATGCACCTGCTGCCCGGCTCCCCGTCCGACGGCAACGACCGACTGCGGGCCGGCACGATCGAGATGCGCTGATGGCCCTGGAGCTCAAGCTCGAGAGCCTGCGCGCCCGGGGCGAGCTGAGTGCCGAGGAGAGAGACCGCCTCGTCGCCGGGCTGCGCTCCGGCCCCGGCGAAGCCCGGCCGCCCCGCCGCCTCCTCACGCCGCTCAGGCTATTCTTGCTCGGCGTGGCCTGCGGGGTGGGCCTGGCGCAGATCGCCTGGATGCTCTTCCGCTAGCCAGCATCCGCTCACCTGGAAGGAGCTGGACGATTTCGATCTCGATCGCTACTTGCGATTTGGCGGTCTGCCCGCGGTGTATCTGAGCCGGTATCCCGAGGAGGAGCTCGACGCTTACGTCAATACGTATCTGCGAGAAGAGGTCATGGCCGAGGGATTGATCCGCAAGCTGCCTCCCTTCTCGCGCTTCCTCGCGACCATGGCCCTGGCGAACGGCCAGATGATCAACTTCACCCGCCTGGCGAGCGACTGCCAGGTCCCTCCCTCAACCGTCAGCGAGTATATCGCCTTGCTGGAGGACACCCTGGTGGCTTTCCTGCTGCCTGCCTGGACAGAGTCGACCAAGCGTAAGGCCATCCGGACCGCAAAGCTCTATCTCTTCGATACAGGCGTGACGCATGCCCTAGCGGGTACCCGCTCACTTGACCGCAACTCCGATCTCTACGGCAGGAGCTTCGAGCAGTTCATAGGCATGGAGATCCGCGCGTGGTTGAGCTATCACAGAATCAAGATGCCGCTCACCTACTGGCGTTCGACCCATGGTCACGAGGTCGACTTTCTGATCGGTGACCGGACGGCAGTCGAGGTCAAGTCGTCCAGGCGGGTGACCAGACGAGATCGAACGGGGCTCGAAGCGCTGGAGCAGGAAGGAATTTTCGAGCAATTCATCCTGGTGTCCCAGGATCCGGTGGAATCTCGAGAGGGGAACAAGCGGGCGCTGCACTTCGAGACCTTCCTCCAAGCGCTCTGGAATGGCGAGTACGGGATCTAGCTCCCGGGAGCTCGGAGGGTGCAGACCGGGGCCGGCGGCGGCTCAGGGCTGGGTTACGGTCAGGACGTACTGGTCGCGGGTGTTGCTCTCGTTGCGGGGCTTGCCCGAGATCACGATGAAGTACTCGCCCGGCATGAGCTCCGAGCTGACCTGCTCCTTCTCCTCGCCCTTGCCCTTGGCCGAGCTGGCCACGGCCTTGTGGTTGCCCTTGTCGTCCATCTCCGGGCCGAGGAGCTTCGCCGAGATGTCCACCTTGGGGATGCCCGTGCACTCGATCAGCGTGTTGCGCGGGCCGTCCTGGCCCGACAGGTCGAGCTTGAAGGTGTCCACGTCGCCCTTCGGGTGGAGCGTCCCCCGGAGCGTGCCGCCCACCGTGATGGGCGTGGCCTGCTTGGGCGTCTTGTTGGGCTCGCGCTCCTCGCGACCGTCGTCGGTACGCAGGTTCACCTTGAGCTCGTAGGTCTCGTCGAGGTTGTAGTCGATCCGGGTCCACTTGCCGTCGACTTTCTTGAAGGAGCCGTCCACGCGCAGGTAGTTGGTGCCGGGCTGGAGGGCGCAGTTGGTCAGCACCTCCTCCTCGCCGACCTCGCCGTCGTCGACGCGCACGAGCTCGTAGTTGCGCTGGTCCTTCTTCTTCTCCGGATCGATCACCTGCAGCCGCAGGTTGACGCGGTTCAGCCCGCTGAGCTCGGCGGCCAGCAGGCTGGGACGCTCGACCTCGATCTTGTAGAGATCCACGTCGTTGGCGGACGAGAGATAGCCGCGGACCTTCTGGCCGTCGACCAGCTCGAAGGCCTCGTTGTAGTCGTCGTTGGGCTCCTTCTCCAGATCGTCGCCGCCGGCCTCGGAGCTGACCGTCAGGCTGTAGGCGATCTCCGGATTGTAGGTCCGCGTGGACTTGCCCTTGCCCTGGGCCACCCAGCTCGACTTGATCACCAGGTAGATCGCCTCCGGCGTGCCGGGCACGCCCATGTTGCGGACCATGATGCCCTGGCCCGTCTCGCTGCTCTTGGTCTTGAGGATCGGAGCCCGCTCCTCCTTGTCGAGCGCCTCCAGGGCGAAGCGCACCTTGTCCACGGCGCTGAGCTCGATCCGCAAGACCGATCCGGTCGGCATGTCCTTGAGCTCGAGCAGGTACCAGTCCTCGTCGCGCATGTGGCTCAGGTAGCCCTTGACGCTCTGACCCAGGGCCAGGGCATTCGCCGTGGAGTAGCGGCCGTTGTACTCCTCCTCGAAGCCCTCTTTCGGATCGGACATTGAGATCGCCAGGCGGTAGTCACCGCCAGCGCCGCCCTTGGAACCGCTCACCTTGAGGTAGACCTCGTCCGCGACGGTCAGGTTGGGGTAGGACTCCGGCTCGCCCTCGCCGCCCGAGTCGACGGAGAAGAGCGGGTTCTTGTCGCGGTCCAGGAAGGACAGCTCGAGGTTCTCGCCGGCCACGCCGGTGGCCTTGACGGAGACGACCTTCTTCGCCCCGGGCGCTACCTTGTACCAGTCGACGGAACGCTTGCCCTTGCCCTCCGCGGCTTCCAGCTTGGCCTTGACCTCGCTGGCCTCGGCGATCGGCATGGCCTGGCTGGTCTTCTCGTTGGGCTCGACCTCGTCGACCTGCTTGAGGGCCGGCTCCTTCACGTCGGCTGGCTTCGGCGCGGGCTCGGGCTTGGCCGGCTCGGCGGTATCGGCCGGCTTCTCCTTGCCCTCCTCCGGACAGCCGGACAGGACGAACGCGCAGAGCGCCGAGCCGGCGACGAGTGATACGATGACCGCGAAACGCCTCATCCTGGACCTCCTGTTTCTGGTATTGGCGATGAAACCCGGGGCCCATTATGACAGCCGGCTTGCACTTGTCAAGCGACGCCCGAAAGGGATAGCATGTCGCCCATGACCAGACACGAAAGTCGCATCGAGCTGCCGGCCGTGCCCGATCAGCTCGCCGGCGAGGACGGCCAGCCGCTGTTCGGCGCCTACCGGGGCGTGATCCCGGACGCCTCTTTCCGCAAGCTCTCGGGGCCCGGATACCGCCTGGGGCGCCTGGAACGGATCCGGCTCGAGAAGAGCTGGCACTACACCTGCCTGGCCAGCCGGGACTGGTTCTTCGGCATGGTCATCGTCCGGCTCGGCTACGCCTCGACGGCCTTCGCCTATCTCTTCGACCGGCAGCAGCAGCGCTTCGTGGTGGACGAGTCGATCCTCGGCCCCCCCTGGCCGGCGTCCCTGGTCCAGGTCACGGACGCGCCCGGCAGCGGCGCCCGGTCGGTCTTTCGCCTGCCGGGCTTTCACCTGTCCATCCTCCAGCCCCCGGGCACCGGCCGCTACCAGGTCCGCTGCACCCTGCACGCGAGCGAGACCAAGCTGGACCTGGCCGCCGAGCTCGACGCCGAGCACGCGCCGCCCGGCCTGACCGCCATCTGCCCGGTCGCAGCAGAAGGCAAGGTCAACCTGACCGCCAAGCAGGTCGCGCTGCCCGCCCGGGGCAGGATCCTGCTCGACGAGCAGCGGGTGGAGCTCGACGCCGGCTGCTTCGGGGCGCTGGACTACAGCCACGGCTACCTGGCGCACCAGACGAGCTGGATGTGGGCCTGCGCGGGCGGCAAGGCCACGGCGCGAAGCCGGCGCCCCGTGGGCCTGAACCTGGTCTGCGGGTTCAACGACGGCCTGGAGAACGCGGTCTGGGTAGGCGACCGGATCGTGCCGGTCGGCGGCGAGCTCAGCTTCCGGCGCGGGACCGGGCCGCTCGACGACTGGCAGATCCGCTCCGCGGATGGGGAGCTGGACCTGCGCTTCACGCCCGAGGGCGTCCGCAGCGACGAGCGCGACCTGGGTCTGATCTCGAGCTCCTACACCCAGCCGGTCGGGCGTTTCTCGGGCCGCCTGCCCGGCCCCGACGGCCGCGCGGTCCAGGTCGAGGACCTGGCCGGCGTGTGCGAGGAGCACGACTCGCGCTGGTAGTGCCGCGTGTTCACACCCGTGACAGGGCGGTCGCGGAGAGCCCATTCGAGACCCGGGCGGGCGCGTGGATGTTCTGTCTTACTTTCGAGCAATTGGCGCCAGGCGGGGCATTGGCAAGCTTATTGCTCGAAAGACGGCATTCGCAAAAGGAGGTCCCAGGTGACTACCCGACCGATCGCCATCCTGCTGCTGGCCGCCTGCGGCCTGGCCGCGGCCTGCATGCCGCCGCCGGTCTACGAGGTACACCGGGCTGCGCTGGTCCAGCCGCCCTCGCCGCCCATGTGGTCGGGCCGGACCAAGCCCACCGGCTTCACGATGGGCAACTCCTCGGTGGTCTGGAAGGACTGCCCCGAGCGCTCCTCCGGCTCCGAGTCGGGCCTGTTCGTCTCCGGCACCCAGTTCGACGGCAACCTGCACATCGATCTGGGCCCCAGCGGCACGGTCTCGCTGTGGATCCCGCTCTCCTATGGCCTGGAGCACGGCGCCTTCGCGGCCGCGCCCGGTCTGACGGAGCGGCCCGACCACGGCACGCTGAGCGGCGGGGTCGGCGTGGGGCTGACCTTCCCGCTCGGGGACCTGTTCTACCTGGGGACCAGCATTGAGACCCAGCTGGCCCTCATCCCCACGCGCGTGGTGGCCCACTGCGTGGAGAACTGCACCTACGCACAGGACAGCAACAAGGTCGACTCGGAGCTCGTGCCCGTGCTGCGCTGGTCGCTGGCCGGGGGCGTGGACTTCGACTTCATCCGCATCTTCGCCGGGATCGGGCTGCGCAACCACCCGTCCAACGTCCAGATCTCCTATGACGTCACCTACTGCCCCGAGTGCATCGACGGCGAGGTGGAGTTCGGCCCCATCTACGGCCTGGCGGGCCTGGGCGTGGAGGTGGATGTCTGCGACATCCTGACCATCCTGGCGCAGATCTACCAGCCCTTCCCCCTCTACCAGGACGATCTGATCTACGGGCCCATCGCGGGCGTGGCGGTCGACCTGCACATGGCCCGGCCAGGGCGTTGACCCGGCCATTGCACAACGCCCTGCCTGGTGAGAAACAAAGCCGTTGATGACAGGCTCCGAAAGCCCCGAAGGGGCGGCACTAACATAGCCCAGGGCGAAGCCCTGGGAATGGGCAGGCAGCAAGACGCAAGCCCTGTAAGGGCGAAGTATCAACAACGTTTCAAACCGCCCTGCAAGTGCAGTTGACCCGGCACCCTGACGGGTGCCATCCTGCGTGGCGTGGCGAGGCTTTCCAGATCCTTGCTCCGCGTTGCCTGGCTCTTGGTACTGCTGGCGGTGGCGGCCTGCCGCGCGCCCCAGGAGCCGAGCCTGGATGCAGCTCGTGGCGAGAAGCCGGCCGCACCCGCAACACACTCCAGCAGCGCGGCGCTCCGCGATGGGGGCCGGGCAGACGCGGCCAGCAGCGCGACTGAGCAGCCCGGCGCAACCAGCAGAGCTACGGGCAAGCTAGGCGCGGAAAGCAGCGCGACTGATCAGCTCGGCGCGGCCTTCAGCGCGACTGATCAGCTCGGCGCGGCCTTCAGCGCGATTGACCAGCTCGGTGCGGCCAGCAGCGCGGCGCTCCGCGACGGGGGACGGCCAGATGCGGGCAGCAGCAAGGCGGCCCTGCCGGCGCTTTTGCACATCGTGCGCCTGACCGGCGGCGCCCGCGAGACGGACCGTCTTCCCATGATCACGGCCCTGCACGGGCTCGGCAACACGCCCGAGGGCTTCGCGCGGCTCTTTCGCAGCTACCGCCGCCCGGCCCGGGTGGTGCTGCCCCAGGCCCCCCGGCCGGCCCGGCCCGAGGGCTTCTCCTGGTTCCGCATCCGCCTGGACGAGCGCACGGGCAAGCTGCACCTGTCGGAAGCCGACATCCTCGCGAGCGCCGGGCGCATCGCCGCGCTGGTGCGCTCGCTCGCCGAGGCGCACCCCACCTCGGGCAAGCCCGTCTGCGTGGGCTTCTCCCAGGGCGGCATCCTGGCCTTCGCCCTGGCCCTGCACCACCCGCACAGCTTCGGCCTGGTGGTGCCGATCAGCGGGACCCTGCCGCCCGCCCTGGTGCCCGAAGCGCTCGACGGGCGGATCGTGCCGCCGATCCGGGCGCTGCACGGCGGTCGCGACCGCCTGGTGCGGATCGGCCCGACCCTCGAGCTGGTGGCCGACCTCCGGGCGCGGGGCCTGGACGCCACGCTGCGCACCTACCCGCGCGTGCGCCACACCATCGACGCGCGCATGCGCAAGGATCTCTTCGAGTTGCTGGACAGCGCCCTGGAGGCCGACGCGGCCTCCACAGAAAAGGAGAGGACGAGATGAGCGACGAGATCAAGATCGAGAAGCAGCCGCCCGAGCAGCGGCTCGCGTCCCTGGGCGTGCGCTCCTGGCCGATCTGGACCAAGGAGAAGAGCGAGTTCCCCTGGAGCTACGACGCCTCGGAGACCTGCTACTTCCTGGAGGGCGACGTGACCGTCACGCCCGAGGGCGGCGAGCCGATGCGCGTGGGCAAGGGCGACCTGGTCACCTTCCCCAAGGGAATGCGCTGCACCTGGAAGGTCGCGCTGCCGGTGCGCAAGCACTACCACTTCGAGGACTGATCGGGATCGACCGCGCTCAGAACGTGCCGTCGGCCCAGGAGCGCTCCCGCTCCTCGAGCTCGTAGGCGTTGGCGCCCTCCACGGCCAGGCAGTAGACCCGGGTGGCGGCCTTGTCGAAGAGCTTGCCGATCTTGTCGCGCGAGATGTCGAACTTGGGCGGATCGCCGCGCTTGCCCAGACCGATGTACTTCTCCAGGCGCTTGTCGTACTCGCCGGCCACGGCCGGATCGCTCGCCGTGGTGAGCAGCTTCGTGATCTGGTAGTCGAGGTCCAGGGCCAGACCGACCGGAACGCGCTTGTTGCGCGGTCCGATGAGCTCCAGGAAGAGCACGTAGCCGATCTTGTTCTCCTTGCGGAGCTCGGCCAGCCGGCGCGGCTCCTGGGGCACGAGCTCGGGGCTCACGCGCCGCTCGCCGGCCTTGAAGAGCGTGAAGACCGTCGGCGAGAGGTCCTTGCCGGCCACCTTGCCCGCGTGCTTGCGGAGGCGCTCGAGCTGGCCGGTCTTGAACTCCTTGTTGCCCACCTGGCCGAGCGGGTAGCTCTTGACCAGGTACTGATCCACCCCGGGGAAGAAGAAAGTCAGCGGCATGTGCAGCGAGCGCAGGTAGGCCACCAGGTCCCAGGTCTCCAGGTCGTCCAGGCTGCCGAAGGCCGGCATGGCCTTGGAGCACTTGCTGCAGCCGCCCCGGATGGTCTCGAAGAGGATCCGGTTGTCCCGGGCGTTCATGAGCGAGCCGTCCCGGTGATCGGCCGGCTTGACGGGCAGGCCCACCGCCGTAGGCCCCGCGCCCGAGCCGTCGAAGCCGTGGCAGACCGAGCAGTGCGTCCGGTAAAGCCGGGTGCCGTTGGTCAGATCGCCGATCAGCGGCATATCCTCGTCGCCCGCCAGCGCCGGCCAGACCAGCGCCAGGCCGAGCGCCGGGACGAGCAGCCAGCCCGGGCGGCGCAGGCGGCGAAGCGATCGGATCGTCGTGGAGCGTCTTTCGCGCATGATGGTGCCTCCCTCGTCCTCAGCGGAGCCCGTCCGGGTAGTGCATCGGATCTTCCAGCACCTTCCAGCGGGCGGCGAAGTGGCAGCGGTTGCAGCCCTCGCCCACCTTGCGGAGCTTGGTCTGGATGGTGCCCCGCTTGCCCGACTTGACCGCCGTGCCGAGCTCGCCCGCGGCCGCCGCCAGCTCCCGCATGCTCTCGGCGTAGCCGAGCTGGGGCGTCTCGATCGCGGAGGCAACCGTGCTCACCTGCTGCAGGCCGGATGCGGCCAGGGCCGCCTTGTCGGCGTCGAGCCGCCGGCCGGCGAAGAGCGCCACCTGCAGGTCGACCCACTTCTGGCCGAGCTTCTCCATGGCCTGGTGGAGCGGCGATCCGGCCGCCTTGGCCGGCTCGCCGCCCGGGGACGCCCCGGCCGGGGTCTCGGGGTCCGCGGGGCCTGCGGGGCTCGCGGGCACGGCCGGCCCCATGCCGGTGGGCAGCGCGGGCAAGCGGCTTGCGGGCCGACCCGACGCCGCGCTCTTGCTCCCGCCCGGATCCTCGAACGGCCAGATGCCCGCCGGCAGGTAGAACGTGCCCGCCAGCTTGCGCGTGTGGTGGACGCCGCGGATGACCAGCCTGTAGACGTCCTTGCGGTTCGGGGTGAAGTGCAGGCCGTAGGCGCCCGCGTCGGCCAGCGGGTGGACCAGGTAGCGGAGCGTGTAGCCCTCGCCCTTGGCGTCCGTCACGTCCAGGGTGAGCTTGGCGTCCTTGATCGGGATCTGCTCGCCGTAGACCGGATCGGGCACCGGCGGCAGCTCGTTCATCTCGATCCGGGCCTCGACGACCTGGCCCGGCTCGGGCACCCCGGGCGTCATCCGCACGTTGAACTGCACGATGTCGTCCTTGACCTGGACCGTCCTGACGGCCGGCCTGGGCTCTGCCTTCGGCGCCTTGTCGGCCTTCTTCTCCCCGGCCGCCACCAGGCAAGGCAGCGCCACGAGCGCCAGCCCCCCGGCCAGCCTGCGAATCCGCGTGTGCATCTCGAGCACCATGCCACCTCCTGGAAGATCACCGCTCTGGCCAGGATGGTAGTACAGCGCGTGCGGCAATGTAAAGGGCCGGGCATGCCGAGATGCCGGAAAGGGCAGCCGTGGCTCACTCGTAGCGCAGCGCCTCGATGGGGTCGAGCTGCGAGGCCTTCCATGCGGGGTAGATGCCGAAGACCAGGCCCGAGACCGACGAGATGATCAGGGCCACGACGACCGCCCACATGGGCGCGGCCGCGGGGATGCCCACCAGGACCTTGACCAGCCAGGCCGAGCCGAAGCCGAGCCCGAGGCCGAGCAGCCCGCCCAGGGCCGAGAGCATGATGGCCTCGACGGTGAACTGGGCCAGGATGTGGCGCCGGCGCGCGCCGAGCGCACGGCGGGTGCCGATCTCGCGGGTGCGCTCGGTGACCGAGACCATCATGATGTTCATGATCCCGATGCCGCCGACCAGCAGCGAGATGATGGCGATGCCGATGGCCGCCCAGGTGATGGAGTCGGTGATCTGCGAGACCTGGTCCATGGTGGACTCGTTGGAGAAGATGTCGAAGTCGTTGGCCTGCCCCGGCTTGCGGCCGCGGCGCTGGCGCATGATCTGGATGGCCCGGTCGCGGGCCTTGTCGAAGACCGACGGGTCGAGCGCCTGGACGGTGATGTTGACCGAGCGCCGCTTGCCGTAGATGTTCACGAAGCTGCTGATCGGGATCAGGACGAAGTTGTCCCGGCTGCCGAGCCCGAAGAAAGAGCCCCGGGTCGCGAAGACGCCGATGATCGTGAAGCGCCGGCCGGCGAAGACCACCGGCTGGCCCACGGCCGAGCTGTGGGGGAAGAGACCGGCTGCGATGTCCGCGCCCAGCACCACGACCAGTCGCTCGTGCTGGACGTCGGAGGGGTTGAGGATGCGGCCCTCGGCGATGTCGTAGCCGTTGTTGGTGGCGAACTCGGGCGTGCCGCCGCAGACCACGACGTTGGGCGGCGTGTCCTCGTAGCGCGAGCGCATCAGCGCGCCCCAGGTCCACAGCTCGGCGCCCACGAAGCGCGCCGCCTCGTCGAGCGCCCGCACGGCGTCGGCGTCCTCGATGGAGATGTCCTTGCGCGTGCGCCACTTCGAGCCGTGCCGGCCGCCCAGCCGCATGGCCGGGTGCTTCTGGATCTGGAAAGTGTTGGCCCCCAGGCCGGCGAACTGATCGGCCACGTAGTCCTCGAAGCCGGTCGTGATCGCCAGCATGGCCACCACCGCGCCCACGCCGATGATGATGCCCAGCGTGGTCAGGCCGGAGCGCAGCTTGTTCACCTGCAGGGCGAGGACGGCCGAGGAGAAGAGATCGGCCAGGCGCATCACTCGTGCCCCAGCGCGTCGATCGGATCGAGCCGGGAGGCCTTCCAGGCCGGCCAGATGCCGAAGGAGACGCCCACGACGGCGGAGAAGACCAGCCCGGCGATCACGGCCTGGGCGCTCAGGGCGGCCGGCAGCGGGCTGATGGAGTCGACCACGTGGGCCACCAGGAAGCCGGCCGCGAGCCCGATCAATCCGCCGATGCCGCTCAGCACCAGGCTCTCGATGAGGAACTGGAAGAGCACGGTCCGCCGGCGGGCCCCCAGCGCCTTGCGCAGGCCGATCTCGCGGGTGCGCTCGATGACCGAGACCAGCATGATGTTCATGATCCCGATCCCGCCCACCAGCAGCGAGATCAGGGAGACGGTCACGATGACCAGGTAGAGCGTGCCGGTGATGTCGCCGTAGAGCTCCCCGAGCACTTTCTGCTGGTTGACGGTGAAGTCGTCCTCCTCGGCGGGCCGCAGGCCGCGCACCCGGCGCATGATCCCCTCGAGCTCGGAGGCGGCCAGATCGAGATCCATGCCCGGCGCGATCCGCACGCCGATGTCCATGGAGTGGCGCGAGCCGAAGTCGCGCCGGAAGCGCCCCACGGGGATGATGGCGGTCACGTCGCGGCTGCGGCCGAGGAAGCTGCCCTCCGCCTTGAGGATGCCGATGATCCGGTACCGGCTTCCGCGGATGAGCACGTGGCCGCCCAGCGGCTCCTCGCGGCCGAAGAGATGCTTGCTCACGTCCGGGCCGACCACGACGTAGGGGCGCTCGAACTCCACGTCGGCGGCGGACAGGAAGCGGCCCCGCTCGATGGCGTGGCCGGTGATCTGCAGGTACTCGTGGTTCGTGCCCCAGACCTCCACGTCGGTGATCTGCTCGTCGCCCCGCTCCACCTTGGCGCGCTCCCGCTCGACCGGCGCCAGCGCGTCCGCGAAGGGCACCAGCTTGCGCAGCCGCCGGTACTGCCAGTCGGTGATCGGGGGCCGGTTGATGTAGCGGTACCAGTCCCCGCGCACCACGAACGGCCACTTGGAGACGTAGATGCTGCGCACGCCCATCAGCGCCATCTGGCGCTCCACGCCGCGGTCCAGTCCGTGGATGATGGCCAGGATGCCGGTGACCGTCATCACCCCGATCACGATCCCCAGCGCGGTCATGCTGGCCCGGAACTTGTTGGCCAGCAGCGCCCGGGCGGCGACGCCCGCGCCGGACGTGATGCCGTACCAGCCGCCCGCCAGCCAGCGCAGCGGGCCCCAGCACAGCTCGGATCGCCTCGCGCGCCGGGCTGCGGGTCGCATGTGGCTCGGCTCGTTCAGCGCCGCCGTCCCTCTCGCGGAGTCCTGCCCGGCCGGTGCGGCTTGGCCGGGCCGGCCTTCCGCTTCATGGCGCCGAGCTCGCCCTTCTGCTCGGTCGTCACCTCGGCACCGTGCTCCAGGTCCTTCGAGAGCGCCCGGTAGGGGCCGGAGACGACCTGCACCCCGGTCTCGATGCCCTCGAGTATCTCGATGCGCGTCTCGGAGGACAGGCCGGTGCGCACGCGCCGCGCGAAGGCGCGCCCGTCCTCGACCACGAAGACCACCTCGACCGGCTCCTCGCGCAGCGCCCTCTTGGCCCCGCCGTCCGCGCCGCCCCGCGCCTCGCCCGCGCCGCCCCCGTCCGCACCGCCTCGCGCTGCGCCGCCGTCAACACCGCCGCCCGCCTCGCCCGCATCGCCCTTCGACCCGCCGGCGCCTGCAACGCCTCGCGTTCCGCCTGCGCTCGCTCCGCCCCGCGTTCCGCCTGCGCCCGCTCCGCCGGCCTGCGCATCGCCGGCCTCGTCCTCGTCCGGCTCGACCCCGCCGTCGGCCAGATCCTCGATCTCGCTCGGCCGGCGCAGGGTGACGCTCTGGATGGGCACCGTCAGGGCCCGGTCCTTGAAGTCGGTCTGGATCCGAACCGTGGCCGACATCTGGGGGCGCAGCTGCCTCTCGGTCTCGCCCACCTGGATGACCACCCGGAAGTTGGTCACCTCGGACTCCGTCCACTGGTTGCGGGTCGTGCCCGCATTGGCGATCTCCTTGACGTGCCCGGGCACGGTCACGCCGGGAAAGGCATCCACCTCGATGTCGACCGGATCGCGGTCCTCGAGCAGCACCACGTCCCGCTCGCCGACCTCCACCTCGACCTCCATCGACGACAGGTCGGCCAGTTGCATGATGATGTCCTCGCGGAAGTCGCCGCCCGAGGCGCGCTCGCCGATCTCCTTGTTGAGCAGGACGACCGTGCCCGCGATCGGCGAGGCGATCGTGCACTTGGCCAGGTCCTTGCGCGCCTTGGACAGGGCGGCCCGGGCCTGCATGAGACCGCCCTTCGCGGCATCCACCTGGGCCACCGCGATGGCCTCGTCCGCCAGGGCCTTCTCGAGGTTGGCCTTCGACACCAGGTCCTTGGCGTGCAGGCCCCGGACGCGCTTCGACTCGCCCTGGGCCCGCTGCAGCGCGGCCTCGGCCAGCGCCAGGTTCGCCTCGGCCGTCTTCTCCACGGCCACGCTCTCCTGCACCCGGGCCAGGTAGATCTCGGGATCGATCTGGACCAGCAGCTGGCCCGGCGCCACCTTGTCGCCTTCCTGGACCGTCAGCTGCCGGATGTAGCCGCCCACGTCGGCGGCCACGTTGACCTCGGTCTCGGGCCGGATCTTGCCCGAGGCCGTCACGACCTGGGTGATGGGCTCGATGCGAGCCTTCTCGCACTCGACCTCGATGCGGACCTTCTCCTTGGGGCCGAGGTTCCAGATGACCAGGCCCGCAAGCCCGGCCAGCACGATCAAGCCTACGATCCAGCGCGTCATGGGCTGTCCCCGTCCTCGATGTAGGTGTCCGCGAGCTCGCCGCGGGCGTACTGCAGCCGGGCGGTCGCGATCAGCAGGTCGAAACGTGTCTGGACCCGGGCCAGCCGGGCGCGGGTCACGGCCAGCTGGGCGTCCCGGATCTCGAGCGCGGTCCCCTCGCCGACCGCGTAGCGCTCCTGGGCCAGGGTCAAGGAGTCGGCGGCCGCGGTCACGTTGTCGGCCTCCACCCCGTAGATCCGCTGCAGGCGCTCGATCTGGCGCTCGGCGCGGATGCGCTGCGCCCCGAGGTCCTGCTCGGCGAGTGCGCGCTGGCTGCGGACCCGCTCGGCCTGCGCGCGGGCCGTCTCGATCCGGGCCTCGAGCGCGAAGCCCTCGAAGAGCGGATAGACGATCCGCAGGCCGAAGTTGAGCGTGAAGAGCTCGTCGAAGCGCGAGTAGACCTTGTAGAACTCCGGGTCCTGCCTGGAGTAGCTGATGTGCCCCGTGACCGTCGGCCACCAGCCGGCCTCGGCGATCTCCTCGTCCAGCTCCGCCACCCGCTCGGCCGCGCGCTGGAGCTGCAGCACGATGTGATCCTCGATGCGCACTGGGCCGCGCGCCGGCCCGGCCGGCAGCGGCGGGCTCTCGTCCTCGAAACCGGCCGGCTGCGCGATCTCCAGCGGCGCATCCGGCATGCGGCCCATGGCCAGGTTGAGCTCCTCTCTGGCCTGGTCCAGCGCCGCGCGCTGGCGCTCCAGGGCGATCCGATCCTCGCCCACGCTCACCCGCGCGCGCGAGACGTCCACCTTGGACGCATCGCCCAGCCGATGCCGCTCGCGGGCCAGCTCCAGCTGCGCCCGGCTCAGATCGAGCGAGGCCTGCAGCACCCGCTCCTCGTGCAGGGCCCTGCCCAGCAGGTGGAAGCTCTCGACGACGGCCAGGACCAGCTGCTCCGTCGTGGCGGCCATCTCGAGCTGGCTGCGGGCGAGCTCGGCATCCGCCCGGCGCGGCTGGAGCCAGTAGACGCCGCCGTCGAAGAGCGTCTGGCTCAGATAGAGGCCGAAGCCGTGCAGGTCGTCGTGATACGCCTCCCGCTCGTAGGGCACGCCCTGGCCCTCGATGTAGATCGACTCCTTCTGGCCGACGAAGTAGTAGGAGTCGGACGACTCGACGGTCAGCCGCGGGAGATAGGCCGCCCTGGCAGCGATGCGCCCGGCCTGGGCGGCCGAGAGGCCCGCCCGGGCCACCCCGAGCCGGGGATTGCGAGCCAGGGCCTCGCGCACGCATTCGGCCAGGCGCATGGGCTGCTCGGCCCTGGCCGCTCCAGCGCCCAGCGCGGCGATCAGGATCAGGCACACTCTCCGAGGCCCCATGCTCCGCCTCCTCACTCACACCACCTGGCCCAGCAGGCCGAAGAGCCCGAAGAAGACCAAGCCGACGATCATGGACCGCAGCCTTCCCCGGCCCATGGCCCGACCGGCCAGTACCACCAGCACCGCCATCCAGATCCAGAAGGGGTCCAGCCAGCTGGCTACGGGAAAGGCGGCCTGACCGAGCGCCGAAGCCAGATCGGTCTTGAACAGGCCCCGGGTCGCCAGGGGGTGGATGGACGGGTAGGAGAAGATGACCGGCAAGGCGAGCAGCTGGCGCAATCCCAGCGGCAGGCATGCATGGGCCAGCATTCGATAGCAGCGCCGGAAGCCCAGCCCCTCACCCCAGGCGCCGAGCAGGAGATAGAAGAGCAGGCTGGCCGGCGCCAGGGCCACCAGGACGCCCACACCGATGGCCGGATAGCCCAGGATCCGGTAGGCGGCCAACCGCCGCTGCGCTTCCTCGCAGACCTCCTTGTCCGGGACGCTCTTGCCGGGGCTCTCCTCGGCGAGGCTCACGGCCACCGCCCTCTCCATGGCCCCGACGTCCACCCGCTGGTACACGGCCCAGTGCGAGGCCCACAGGCAGCCGACCAGGAGCAGGATGGCCACGGAAGCTCTGGGATGCGAGAGCAAGCGGCCGAAGGCCGCCCGGGGGCGCCAGAAGATGCTGAGCACGATCCGCAGCTGCATCGCCGTCTTAGAGCACAAGGCGTTGTTCTAGCGTGCAAAACACAGGCGCTACCCTATCCCCTAGCCGGTCGGTCCGCAAGGCTTTTACGCAGCCTGGCACGGGGAACACGTTTTTGTTTGAAATGCACTCTCGATCTGCTATTCTTTTGATCTGGAATCTCCTGGGCTCTCCCGTCACCTGCGGACCGTGGCCCCTATGGACGAGAAGGACTTCTATAACCTGGAAGAGGAGTGCGAGGAAGACGACGGCGACCGCACGGTCATCCAGGGCATCAAGAACCTGACGGCCAAGCTCGAGAGCCGGCGCGCCTCGCTCATGGTCATCTCCGGCCAGTCGGCCGGCAAGATGTTCCCGATCGGCAGCGTCGATTACATCGGCCGTTCCAAGGACTGCGAGATCTTCCTCAACGACGAGGGCATCTCCAGGCGCCACGCGCGGATCGAGGTCGACGAGACCGGCGACGTCTACATCAGCGACCTCAACTCCACCAACGGGACCTACTTCAACGGGGTGCGCATCACGCGCCACCTGCTCCAGGACGGCGACAAGATCCAGATCGGCTCCACGACGATCCTGAAGTTCAGCTTCCAGGACTCCATCGAGGAGTCCTTCCACCAGAACCAGTACGAGCAGGCGGTCCGGGACGGCCTGACCGGCATCTACAACAAGAAGCGCTTCATGGAGCAGCTGCGCTCGGACTTCAGCTATGCGCTGCGACACGGCGAGATCACCAGCCTGATCATGTTCGACCTCGACCACTTCAAACAGGTCAACGACACCTATGGCCACGCCGCGGGCGACATGGTCCTGAGGACCATGGCCGAGGTGGTCAGCGCCACCTTGCGCGACGAGGACTTCTTCGCGCGCTACGGCGGCGAGGAGTTCGCAGTCATCCTGCGCGCCCAGGACGCCAAGCGGGCCTACGTGGCCGCCGAGCGCGTCCGCCGCTCGGTCGAGACGCACAAGTTCATGTGGGACGGCCGGCGCATCCCTGTGACCATCTCGCTGGGCGTGGCCACCCTGGAGCGGGCCAACTACCACAACCCCCATGAGATGCTCGAAGAGGCGGACAGCTACCTCTACAAGTCCAAGCACGCCGGGCGCAACCGCACCTCGAGCTCGCTGCGGGAGTGAGCGCCGCTCGCTTCTTCCCAGTACGGCATCTCCCGACAACGCCCGACCGGCCGAGATGGCCGGAGCTGCGGAGATGGCGATGAGAACTCGACACGCGAAGCTCCTCTCGGCCGCGTGGCTGCTGGCGAGCCTGGCGGGCGCGTCCCCGGCGGCCTCCCGGGAGACGGCTCCCGCCTTCGCGGCCGAGCCCCGCGACGTGCGCCAGGCCAGGGTCGGCGACTACGTGGAGTACGCGTTCCACAGCCAGCGGACCTGGCGTCGACAGAAGGATCGCCAGGAGATCGAGGCCGCGCTGAGGCTGACCGTGCTGGAAGCCGACAGCCGGTCGTTCAAGCTGGGCATCCGCATCCGCCGCGAGCTCACCGGCTCCGGAGACGACCGTCTCCGCCCGCTGCTCGCCAGGGGCCTGAGCATCCCTTTCGAGATCGCGGCCGGTCCGCCCGACGATCGGAGGCGCAGCCCCCACTCGGTGCCCGGGGACGGTCCGCCCCGGGAAGAGGAGCTGATCGCGGCCGGATTCAAGTGGCGCTGCAGCAGGTATACCCGCGACACCCGTCCGCGGGACGGGCCCCTGACCGAGACCTGGATTGCAGCCCCGGTGGGGCCGCTCTACCTCACCGGCGGCTTGCTGAAGCGGTCCGTCACCCTCTCCGGCTTCGGCGCCCGCGGCGGCTCGACGCTCGTGCTGACCGGCCTCGGCACGGACAGCCGCGTCGGCGCCGAGAAGCGAGCCATGGTGCCCTACGCGCGGCCGGGCGCCTGGTTCGTCGAGCAATCGGCGGAAGGCGACGAGCAGAAGGTCATCCGCCTGCTCCGCAAGACGGAGATCGAGGCCCTGGCCTGGCCCGGCGCAGCGCCGCTGGTGCGCGCGCGGACCTCCGAGTTCTGGCCGGACGCGAAGGGCAAAGCACAAGGGGCAAGCAAGGGCGCGCTCGTGCACGGAGGCATGGTCTACCGCATCGGATCCGACGTCGAGCTGGACGACCGCTTCCTCGACGGCGACTTCCTGCCCGGCCTGGTCACCGCGCGCGCGGGTCCCTACCTCGCGGAGCGCTGGACCAGGGACGAGGCGACGGTCCGCCACCGCCTGAGACCGATGAAGAGGCTGGGCGGCGTGAAGGCAGCCGCGATCCTGGCTGTCTACCGGACCGAGAGCAGCCACGTCATCTGCGAAGGCGACGAGCAGAAGACGCGCCAGGAGACCGAGCTCCAGCATCACCTGGCCGACCTGGACAGCGAGGCGATCGCCGGCTGTCCCTTTCCGCTCAGGCTCCGCCCCTGGTACCGCCAGCAGACGATCCGCATCGATGGCTCGTCCAGCAAGGTCAGGCAGACGCGGGTGCTGGCCTTCGGGGCCCGATAGCCGTCACAACAAGTCTTCGGGCCTGCAAGCGTGATCGGGGAATCGCGACAGCAGGCGCTCGTCGAAGGTCACCAGCGCGCATCCCTCCCCGACCGCCAGGGCGACGAACACGGTGTCGCAGGCCGGATGGTCATACTCCAGCGACAGGCGGAGCGCAGCGGATCGGAGATGGTTCAGCGGGCAGGTCCTGGTCACGAGCCTCTCCGCCCACCGGAGCCGCATCTCGGCTTCAGCGGGTCGTATCACGCCCGCCCGGACGGCCAGCCACAGGACGTTCAGGAGCTCGACTCGCCACGAGTCCGGCGCCAAGACCTTCCTGGCGGCCCTCCAGAACTCGCGGATCCGGTCGAAGAAGGGCTCGGTTCGAAGCAGGTAGTATGCGATGACGTTGGTGTCGGCGACCGCCTTCACCTCGATTGCTCCCGCGTCTCTCTTAGCCACCGATCGACCTCGACGCGGGTGGTCGAACGAGGCTGGCGGTCCAGCTCCTCCTCGATCCTGTCGAGCAGCACAGCGCGCTCCATGGCTGCTTCCTCGAGAATGACCCGGATCTCGGCCTCCATGGAGCGGCCGTTGCGCTTTGCCATGAGCTTGAGACCCCTGATCACCTTGGCGGTCAAGCCGCGTGCGGTCACGCTGGGCATCGATCAGCTCCTCCATCTAGCAGACACGGACCGCAGAGGTGGTGCAATCAAGATGATTGCACCCGTGAAGCCTGCGCCTGCTTCCGCGAAACCGTGCGCCAGAATGGGCTGCCCGGCTCAGGTGCTCTTCGGGTCCTGCTCCGGCAGGTGGCGGGCCAGCAGCTCGGCCACGTCGAAGACCTTGTGGGTCTCGTCGAGGTCCTTCTCCTTGATGCCGTCGGAGATCATCGTCAGGCAGTAGGGGCAGGCCACGGCGAAGGTCTTCGCGCCCGTGGCGACCAGCTGGGCGGTGCGCTCGGAGTTGATGCGGCTGCCTTCATTCTCTTCCATCCACATGCGGCCGCCGCCCGCGCCGCAGCAGAAGCCCTTGCGCTTCCGCCTGGCCGCCTCCTTCAGCTCAAGGCCCGGGACCGCGCGGAGCGCCTTGCGGGGCGCGTCGTAGACCTTGTTGTAGCGCCCCAGGTAGCACGAGTCGTGGAAGGTCACGGGCCCGGCGCCGTCGCTTCCGAGCTTGAGCCGTCCCTGGGCGACGAGCTCGGCCAGCAGCTCGGTGTGGTGCAGCACCTCGAACTGGCCGCCGAAGTCCGGGTACTCGTTCTTGAGGGTGTTGTAGCCGTGGGGGCAGGTGGTCACGATCCGCTTGACCTTGTAGCCGTTCAGCGTCTCGATGTTCTGCGCGATCAGCGTCTGGGCCAGGTACTCGTTGCCGATGCGGCGGGCGGTCTCCCCGCAGCAGCCCTCCTCGATGCCCAGCAAGCCGAACTTGACCCCGGCGGCCTGGAGCAGCTTGATGAAGGCCTTGGTGACCTTGATGGCCCGGTCGTCGAAGGCGCCCGCGCAGCCCACGAAGAAGAGGATCTCGTGCTCGGGGTCCTCGGACAGGGGCTTGAGCCCCATACCCTCGGCCCAGTCGAAGCGCTTGTTCGAGCCGATCTGCCAGGGGTTGTTGTTGTTCTCCATGCCCTTGAAGACGTTGGTGACCTCCTGCGGGAAGGCCGTCTCCATCTGGGTCAGGTACTGGCGCATCGGCACGATGATGTCCAGGTGCTCGATGCCCATGGGGCAGTTCTCCTCGCAGGCGCGGCAGGTGGTGCAGGCCCAGAGCACGTCGGCCTTGATCACATCGCCGTGGAAGCTCCGCCGGCCGTCGCCGTCCTCGCCCGACTTCTTGCGCAGCCGAAAGACCTCCTCCATGTGGCCCTTGATGTCCTGGACGAGCTGCTTGGGATTGAGCTGCTTGTCGGTCAGCTTGGCCGGGCAGTTCTCCTGGCAGCGCCCGCAGCGGATGCAGGCGTCGCCGTCGAGCAGGCTCTTCCAGGACAGCTCCTCCAGCCGCGCCGCGCCGAAGCTCTCCACGTCCGTGTCCTCGCCGGCGACCATGGCCGCGACCGCGTCGTCCTTGGATATCCGCCCGCGGTGGTGGCTGGAGCGGAAGAACAGCCCCAGGCAGCCCGCGAAGATGTGCCACAGCTTGGAGAACGGGATGTAAGCCACCCAGAAGAGCACGAGCAGGAAGTGGGTCCACCAGACCACCTCGTGGGCCGAGCGCAGCCACGCGGAGCTCACATCCCAGAAGAAGAGCTTCGCCACGCCGTAGGAGACGAAGGAGTAGATCGCCCACCAGGGCTTGAGATCGGCCAGCCTCAAGGCCTGCAGCAAGTAGCCGGTCAGCAGGATGACGAAGATGAGCAGCAGCGTGATCCAGTCGTCGTGCTTGTTGTCGAGATAGCGCGAGCGGAAGACGTAGCGGCGCGCGGCGAGCAGCAAGACACCGCCGACGGCCAGCACGCCGAAGACGTTGAGGGTGATGGTGTATACCCAGTAGAAGTAGCTCGGGGTGGACAGCACGGGGAAGCCGAGATCGGCCTCCACCATGACGATCAGGGTCCCGATGAAGAGCACGACGAAGCCGAAGAAGAGCATGGCGTGCGAGATGCCCGCCACCCACTCGCGCAGCAGCAGGCGCTGGGTGCCCGCGTCCCAGCCGGCCCACCAGGTCCTGGCCACGATGCGATCCATGCGGGGGTCCTTGCGGCCCTGCCGCCAGATCGCGAAGCGGCGCCATACCCCGTAACCGAACACGATCAGGGTGATCGCGAGCGGCAGGTAGACCTTCAGGTGCGGGTGCAGCACGTTCCAGTAGACGACGCGGCTGGGCAACTCCACCCCGGCCTGAGACAAGACCTGCACGAACATGTCTTCCTCACCTCCCAGCAGCGCCGTCCTGCGCCGCCGGTCCTATCGATACACGCGACCATCCGGGCTGTCAAGCCGGGTAGGATCCGAGGATCCGAGGCATCCGCGCTGTCGCGTTTTCACCCCCACCCGGGCTCCGCCCGACCTCCCCCGTCATAGGGGGAGGTGGATTTTCCAATGTGCACAGAGTGTTATCCGTCCCTCCCCTGGCGGGAGGGACCGGCCGAAGGCCGAGGGAGGGGGA